>JBCDFL010000151.1:0-8121 GCA_039178165.1 Pseudomonadota bacterium
CGTGCCGTCTGCGGTCAGGGCGCCGATCTGCGCCGCGGTCAGGTCCGTGATCACCTGCCCCGCGCTGTCCTTGACGCCCGCCACATCGGTCAGCAGCAGCAGCCGGTCGGCGCGCAGGGCGCCCGCAATCGCACCGGCCGCCGTGTCGCCGTTGATGTTGAAGGTTTGCCCGTCCGCGCCGTATCCCAGTGGGGCGATGACGGGGATGACATCGTCCTTGGCCAGCGTCTCGAGCACCCGCGGATCGACCCGCTCGGGTGTGCCCACGAGGCCCAGATCAGGATCCGCCGGCACACAGCGCATCAGCCCCGCATCCTTGCCCGACAGGCCCACGGCCCGCCCGCCCTGGTCGCAGATTGCTTGCACGATCCGTTTGTTTACCAGGCCCGAAAGCACCATCTCCACCACGTCCATGGTCGCGGCGTCGGTCACCCGCTTGCCGTTGGCAAAGGTGCTTTCGATCCCCAGCCGGTCCAGCATCGCGTTGATCATCGGGCCGCCGCCATGGACGATCACCGGGTTTACCCCCACCTGGCGCATCAGCACGACATCGCTGGCAAAGCTGGCCATCGCTTCGTCCGAGCCCATCGCGTGCCCGCCCAGCTTGATCACAACTGTCGCGCCGGCATAGCGCTGCAGGTAGGGCAGCGCTTGGCTGAGGGTGCTTGCGGTGGCGATCCAATCGCGGTTCATGTCTTGCTGTCTCATGGGGTGAGTGTGGCGCGGGGGGGCGCGCGGGCCAAGCCTTACGCTATTCCAAAGTTGCGATCACGGCGCGCAGCGTTTCGATCCCGTCGCCCTTTTCGGACGAGGTGAGGATCAATTCGGGGAAGGCGGCAGGATGGCGGGCCAGCTTGCCGCGCACTTGCGCCAGGACCGCCTCCCGCTCCTTGGCTTTGACCTTGTCCGTCTTGGTCAGGACGCATTGAAAGGTGACGGCGGCGCTGTCGAGCAGGCTCAGGATCTCTTCGTCCACGGCCTTCATGCCGTGGCGCGCGTCGATCAGCACGAAGGCGCGGCGTAGGGTGGCCCGGCCACTCAGATATTGCTTCAGCAGCGCCTGCCATTTCTTCACGACGTCCAGCGGCGCGTTCGCGTAGCCGTAACCAGGCAGATCGACCAGGTAGTGGCCGGTCCCGGCGGTAAAGAAGTTGATCTCCTGCGTGCGGCCCGGTGTGTTGGACGCCCGGGCCAGGCCCTTGCGCCCGGTCAGCGCGTTGATGAGGCTGGATTTGCCCACGTTCGAGCGCCCCGCAAAGCAGACCTCGAGCCGGTCCGCTGGCGGCAGACCGGACATGGCGACGACCCCTTTGACGAAGTCCGTCTCTCCGGCGAACAGCAGGCGCCCGGCCTCCCGCGCCGCATCCTCCGGCGCCTCCGTTTCGGGGAAGGGCAGGGCGGTCATGCCAGCGTGTCGCCGACCCGCACGGTGCCAGCCTGAGCCACCGTCGCGTAGATGCCGAAGTCGCGGGTGTTCCAGCCCTGCTCCAGCGCCGCCAGCATGCCGATGTCCCGCTGCCCTGTGGCCGGGCTCGCATCGGGCGCGCGGCACCGTTCGATGGGCTCTTTCGGCGTCAGAACCGCAGCGCCAAGGGCCAGGCGCTCCTGGCTCAGCAGGTCAATCTCCTCCCAAGGGGCGAGGCCGTCGAGCCAGATGTTGATGCGAAAGCGGCGCATGTCGATCTCCATCCCCGTGCGCTGGCTCAGCGCCCGCAGGCTGGAGAGGTTGCCGATCGACACCGACGCGTAGGGCACGTCCGTCATTCCCTGCGCGGGCGCTTTGACCAGCCGCGCGGGGCCAGGACGGTCCGCGGGCCACAAATCGCTCAGCCAGGCGCTAAGCGCCGCACCGTCCGTGTCTGCGTTATACGGATCCCGCTCGGGATGCGTCAGCAGAACGCCGGATGGAGTGGTCACCGCGCCGATCTGAGCCAGGCGCGGGCCGCTCGCGACTTGCAGGAAGTTGCGCCGGGGCTGCCAGGCATCCGTATCTTCTGCCGCGTCGTTCAGCAGCGCCCAGGCCCGGTCCCCGACGACGGCCGCTTCGGGCGTCAACTCCGCCGACTGGACGGCTTCTGAGCCGATCCCCTTGATCGGGTGGCGCCAGATATGGGCGATTTGGCCTCTCATTTCTTAGCGTCTTCCGCGGCCTTCTTGGCGTTGGTTTGGACCTGCTTTTCGGTCTTTGGCGTCTTCTTGAAGCCGCCTTTGATGTTGCCGATTAGGTCGGGTGTGTACCCCTGGCTGCGCATGATCAGGTATTGCTGCGTGAAGGTGATCACGTTGTTGGCGATCCAGTAGACGACGAGGCCCGAGGCGAAGCCGCCCAGCATGAACATGAAGACCCATGGCATCCAGGCAAAGATCATCTGCTGCGTCGGATCGGTCGGCGCCGGGTTCAGCTTCTGCTGCAGCCACATGGAGATGCCCAGCAGGATCGGCAGGATGCCGATGAAGATCAGCGAGGTGATGGAGGCCGGGTCCGGCGCGCCGAAGGGCAAGAGGCCAAAAAGGTTGATGACCGAGGTCGGGTCCGGCGCGCTAAGGTCCGTGAACGGCCCGAAGAACGGCGCGTGCCGCAACTCGATCGTGACGAAAATCACCTTGTAAAGGCTGAAGAAGATCGGGATTTGCAAAAGGATCGGCAAGCAGCCCGCGGCGGGGTTCACCTTGTTCTTCTTGTACATCTCCATCATGCCCTGCTGGAGCTTCTGGCGGTCGTCGCCCGCGCGCTCTTTCAGGGCTTCCATTTCGGGCTGCAGCTCTTTCATCTTCGCCATGGAGACGTAGGATTTGAACGCCAGCGGCAGCAGGACCAGCTTGATGATGAACGTCAGGCCGATGATCGCCCAGCCCATGTTGCCGATCAGGATGTTCAGCTCGTGCAGCAGCCAGAAGATCGGCTTGGTCAGGAAGTAGAACCAGCCCCAGTCGATACTGTCGATGAAGCCCTCGACGCCTTGGTTCTGGTAGGCGCGGATCGTTTCCCACTCCTTCGCGCCGGAATAAAGCTGCGTGGTCAGCGTGACGGTCTGGCCCGCCGCGACACTCTGCGTCGGGAAGCGCGCGACGGTTTGGTAGATGTCATTGGCTGCGTTGTAGGATTTTTGCGCTGTGAAGGCCTGGTTCTCACCGCCCACCAGCGTCGTCATCCAGTAATGGTCGGTGAAACCGATCCAGCCGTTCTGTGCGACATCTGCGGATTCCGCCGCGCTGCGCGGTTCGAAATCGTCGTAATTCGTCTCCGTCAGGGTGCCGTCGACCATGCTGATCCCGCCTTCGTGCAGGATGAAGAAGCCGCGCAGGTCGGGCGGGATGCCGTGGCGGGCCAGCATGCCGTAGGGTGCCAGCGTCGCGGTGCCCGATCCGGTATTGGTCACGCTTTGGGTCACCGTGAACATGAAGTCTTCGTCGATCTCCATCACCCGCTCGAACCGCAGGCCGGCCGGGCTGTCCCAGCCCAGCGTGACGGGGCTGCCCGGGGACAGCGTGTCACCCGCGGCGATGGTCCAGGTCGTGTTCGGGCCCGGGACCGCATCGGCGCCCAGGCCGCCGCCCGCCGCCCAGCCGTAAAGGGCGTAGAACGCATCGTCCGTGCCGACGGGCGACAGGACGGTCACGATGTCCGCCTCCGGCTCCAGCGAGGTGCGGTAGTCCTTGAGTTTCAGATCGTCCACGCGCCCGCCGCGGAGGGAGATGGAGCCGGTCAGCCGTCCCGTTTCAATCGCGAGGCGCGGCGCTTCATCCTCGGGCTCCGTAGCCGGTGTTTCGGCGCTGCCTGGCAGGGTGCCCGGCACTTGAGCGACACTGTCTGTGGCGCCGGCAGGCGGGGTAAGCGTGGTGTCGGTGGCTTGCGGCGCGTCTGCGCGCGGTTCGGGTTCGGGCGGCGGGAACAGCGCGAACCAGATCAAGATCACCCCCAGGCTCAGGGCGGTGGCGAGGATGAGGTTCTTGTTCTGATCGTCCATCGGGCGGCGCACCTCCGGGGGCTCAAAATGTCCCGGAGGTTCAACAGGCGCGGGCGGTGAAGGTCAAGCGGATTCCGGGCCGGCCCGCGCGGGTCAAGAGAGTTTCCGCCCCGGCAATTCGGGGGTGTCCATCAGCTTGGCCTCGTGGGCGCGGACCCAGGTCATCGTTTGCTCGAAGGGCATCGGTTTGCCGATGCCGAAGCCTTGCACGTGATCACAGCCAAGCTGCGCCAGCAGAGTGTGTTCGCCCACCGACTCCACGCCCTCGGCCAACGTCTCCACCCGCAGGCGTTCGGCCATCGTCAGAATGGCGCTGACCATGCGCTGCTGTTCGGGGTCGCGGTCCGCGCGCATCACGAAGGTGCGGTCGATCTTGATCCGGCCCACCGCAAAGCGCCGGATCGCGGCGATGGAGGCGCTGCCGGTGCCAAAATCATCCAGATCGATCCGGCAGCCCAGCTCCGCCAGGCCGGCGATGTTGCGGCACACCATGTCCTCGGGGTCGGAGGTCACGACCGTCTCCAAAATTTCCACCGCGAGGCGGTCGGCGGTCAGCTCGAACCGGTCGAGCTCCCACGCGACTTTGTCGACGAGCCGCGGATTGTTCAGCTCTTGGGTGGAGAAGTTAACGCCAACTTGCGGCACTTTGATGCCCGCCGCGTCCCACGCCTTCACGGCTGTGAGCGTGTGGTACAGCATCACTTCGGCCAATCGCTCCAGAAGGCCGGTTTCTTCCAGGGCCGGCAGAAACTCATTGGGCATGATCACGCCGCGCTCCGAATGGACCCATCGGGCAAGGCATTCAAAGCCGGTGATCCGGCCCGTATCGGTGGAAATCTGCGGCTGGAACCAGGGTTGGATTTGCCCCGACTCAAGAGCAGCGGCCGCCTCACTGCGCAGGTTCACCCGCTCTGCCTTCGCCACCTGCATTTCGGCGGAAAAGGCGCGGATCATGTTGGGCCCGAGCCGCCGCGCCTCCGTCAAGGCGGTCTCTGCCGCCGCGCGCCAGGCGTCGGGGTCGTTCCCCGGCGCGCGGCCCCGCAGACAAAAGCCAATCGCGATGGCGCAGTGCAGTGTCAGCCCGTCGATCACAACCGGCTCCTCCGCCGCGCTTTGCAGCCGCGCGGCCAGCTGGATACAGGCCTCCAGGTCCATCAGGCGCGCCGGTCCCATGAGGATGGTAAAACGGCTGTCGGAGGTCCGCACGATCATGTCGTCGCCGCGCAGCACGGTTTGCATCCGCTCGCCCAGACGCTGCGTGACGACATCGGCAATACGCTGGCCATGTTCATGCTGCACATCCGCATATTCGTCGAATTCGAGGCACAGGATCGCCGATTGCAGCTCTCCCCCCGCTGTCTGCGCCCAGGCGCGTCCGATCGCTTGCGTCAGCGCCGTCTGCTGCGCCGCCGCGCTTGTGGCTGCGGGCAGTGGCGCCACCGGAAGGGCCGACAGGGCTAGAAGCGCCAAGGGCAGGCCGAGGGCGGCGCCCAGTAGCGCAATCTCTCCGCCCAGCCAATACGCGCTCAGCATGATGGCGGAGGCGAACAAAACCGCCTGCGGCCCGCTCCAGAAGGTCAGGATGCGGGAGACGGCGGTCTTCCAAGAGCCGGGCGCGGAGATGTGCATATGATGCCTTTGCGTGTCGTCGATTGAACGGACGGGGATGCCCGCCCAATCTGCCTACATCGCAAAGGTTAATCGGGGGATTAACGCAGCCGCGGCGCCGCACCCGAATCTGCATCCAATTTGACAGACTGGCGGGCCAGACCAGCGAAATCAAAGAGTTGCGAGTCCAGCAGGTGACTGGGCCGCGCGTTCATCAACGCCCGGAACATGACCTGCCTGCGGCCCGGGCTGTTGGCTTCCCACCCGTCGAGGATCACTTTGACCTGCTGACGCTGCAAGCCATCCTGGCTGCCGCACAGATCGCAGGGGATGATCGGATAGGACATCGCGCGGGCGAATTTCTCGCAATCCGCCTCCGCCACGTGGGCGAGGGGGCGGTAGACGAACAGATCGCCCTCTTCGTTCACCAGCTTGGGTGGCATCGTCGCCAGGCGCCCGCCGTGAAAGAGGTTCATAAAAAACGTCTCGAGGATGTCGTCACGGTGATGGCCCAGCACCACGGCGCTGCAGCCTTCCTCGCGCGCGATCCGGTAAAGGTTGCCCCGCCGCAGCCGCGAGCAGAGCGCGCAATAGGTGCGGCCCGCCGGCACCTTGTCCACCACCACCGAATAGGTGTCCTGGTACTCGATCCGGTGGGGCACGCCCATGCGCTGCAGAAACTCTGGCAGCACCGTCGCGGGAAAGCCCGGTTGTCCCTGGTCGAGGTTGCAGGCCAGTAAATCCACCGGCAGCAGCCCGCGCCATTTCAGCTCGTAGAGAACGGCGAGCAGAGTGTAGCTGTCTTTTCCACCCGACAGGCACACGAGCCAGCGGCTGCCCGGCTCGATCATGCCGTATTGCTCGATCGCTTCGCGCGTGTAGCGCACGATGCGCTTGCGCAGCTTCTTGAACTCGGTGGAGCCGGGGGCGCCGGCAAACAGCGGATGGATGTCGTCGGCATCGTCCAGCATAGAACGCTCCCTGGGGTAGGCCCCCCGGCATAGCGGCTTCGCTTCGCCGCCGTCAATGCGGCGCAATCTGGGGCCTACGGTCGATCCTCCTTCGGCGGAACCGGGTCATAGCCCGACCGGCCCAGCGGATGACAGCGCCCGATCCGCCGCAGCGCCAGCCACGTGCCCTTGAGGGCGCCGTGACGCTCCAGCGCCTCCATCGCGTAGGCGCTACAGGTCGGCTGGTAGCGGCAGTAATGCCCCACCCACGGGCTGCCGATGAGCCGGTAGGCGCGGATCGGCAAGGAGATGACCCAGGCCGGCGGCGTCATGCGGCGTGATCTCGATGTGCTCATCCGTCCCCTCCCTCCGTGGATGTGGGGCCGGGGAGCGCGCGGCGCAATGCATCCAGCATCTGCGCGAAATCGAGCGTCGCGGTGACGCCCGCGCGGCCGATCAGAACGTAGTCGTGCCCCGGTGCCCCGGCATGCGGCAGGACCAGGCGCGCAATCTCGCGCAGTCGCCGCTTGGCCCGGTTCCGGGCGACCGCGTTTCCGACCTTCTTGGAGCATGTGAAGCCCACGCGGATCGGGCCATCCCGGTCATCCCGGGGCCTGATCTGCAGGATGAAGCCCGGCGTGACCACCCGCCGCGCCCGGGCGGCCCGCAGGAAATCGGCCCGCTTGCTTAGGACCTCCAAACGAAAAGGCCCCACCGGCGGCGTCTGAGCCTCCGGCAGGGTCATTTTACTGTCCCGCAATGGGTCGCTTATGCGCTCAGCGACTTGCGGCCGCGGGCGCGGCGCGCGTTCAGGATCTTGCGGCCTGCTTTGGTCGCCATGCGCGCACGGAAGCCGTGGCGCCGCTTGCGCACGAGGTTCGAGGGCTGAAAGGTGCGTTTCATCGCGCCGTGTCCTTCTTGCTTGTCTCATCTGCGCCGGATTCGCGGCGCAGGTCGTATCTGAAGCCCGGCTAATACGAGGGGGCGCCGCGCAAGTCAAACCCCGCGCGCAGGTATTCCGCCCGGTCGGGGAAAAGCGCACGGTCCTGGGACCGCGTGCGGCGCCCAAACCGCCGGAACACCGCAGCGCGCCTTTGCAACATCCACGCCCCATGTGGCCGAAATCCCGGGCCGTTTGCAACAATTCACCCCGTCCCGTGTTACAAACCTGCCCCAAACAGGCCGAAACCGTCACCGCCGTTCAAGCGGGCGTGATCGGCCTGTCGCGGGGCCACGGGGGCACGTATGTCTGCCGCACAACGCCCGTCATGCAGGAGGCTCCGATGGCCGACACGACCGACACCCCTGGCAAAGGTGGCCTGACCCGCCGCTTGCCGCTGATCGCAATCCTGATCGTGGCCGCTATCGGCGCCTTCACCCTGCGCGACTACCTGACCTTCGATACGCTGCGCGACAACCGCGAGGCGCTCTTGGCGTTCCGTGACGCCAATTACGCGCTGACCGCCGGCGCCTTCGTGCTCGCCTACATCCTGATCGTCGCCTTCTCCTTGCCGGGCGCGACCATCGCGACTCTCACAGGCGGTTTCCTCTTTGGCACGGCGCTCGGCACCATCTTTAACGTCACGGGGGCTTCC
>JBCDFL010000152.1:0-8109 GCA_039178165.1 Pseudomonadota bacterium
CGGTCGCGGGCTACCCGGCCTTCCGCACCTCCGCCGCGTCAGTCGAGGACGGCGATTTCCCGCAGATAGAAGTGCTGGAGGATGGCGGCGTCTTTGCCCTGCGCCTCGACGGCACCAGCCCCGCGCGCCCGGCCACCTACGACGAGGCGGCGGACGATGTCCAAGCGCTCTACGAGGCGGCCGCGCTGGAGGAGGTGTTGCGCGCGCAAGCGGATGCCGCCCTGCCCCAACTGCGAAGCGGCGCGGAGCCGGAGAGCCTCGGCCTGACCCCGCGCAGCGAACCGGAGCTGACCCGATCCTCTTTCCTGCCCGGCGCGCCGCCCACGCTCGTCACCCGCATCTTCGAGCTTGAGGTGGGCGATCTGGAAGTCGTCGACGCGTTCGGCGCAGTCCTGATCGTGCGGCTCGACAGCGTCACGCCGGCCTCGGAAAACCCCGAAGTGGATGCGATCCGCGAACAGCTCCAGGCGCAGGTGAGCCAAAGCCTCGGCCAGAACCTGCTCGAGGTCTACACCGACCAGACGCTGCTGCGCGCGGGCCAACGCATCGACCAGCGCGCGCTGCAGGCCGTGCACGTGAACTTCCCCTGATGGCAGCACTGACCCCCGATTTCGACGCTTTCGCCGCGCGCTACGAGGCGGGCGAGAACCAGGTTGTCTTCGCCCGACTTGCCGCCGATCTGGACACGCCCGTGTCGCTGATGCTGAAGCTGACAGGCGCGGCGGAGAATGCCTTCGTGCTGGAATCCGTCACGGGCGGAGAGGTGCGGGGGCGGTATTCCATCATCGGGATGAAGCCCGACGTGATCTGGCGTTGCCGCGCCGAGCGGGCCGAGATCAACCGCGATGCGCGCTTCGACGCCGCCGCCTTCACGGCCGAAGCGGCCGCCCCCCTCGACAGCCTGCGCGCGCTGATCGCGGCCAGCCGGATCGACCTGCCGGAGGGCCTGCCCCAGGCCGCCGCAGGCCTCTTCGGCTATCTGGGCTACGACATGGTCCGCCATGTCGAGCATTTGCCCGATGTGAACCCCGACCCGCTGGGCCTGCCCGACGCGATCATGCTGCGCCCGTCGGTCATCGCTGTCCTCGACGGTGTGAAGGGGGAAGTGACGGTCGTCGCCCCCGCCTGGGCCGGCAGCGGGCAATCCGCGCGCGCGGCCTATGCCCAGGCCGCCGAGCGGGTGATGGACGCCGTGCGGGATCTGGAACGCGCAATGCCGCAGGACACGCTGCTGCTGGCCGATGCGGAGCCGGCGCCGGAGCCCGTGTCGAACTTCACCAAAGACGCCTATCTGGCCGCGGTGGAGCGGGCCAGGGATTATATCCGCGCGGGCGACATCTTTCAGGTCGTGCCCTCGCAACGCTGGGCGCAGCCGTTCAAGCTGCCGCCCTTCGCGCTCTACCGTTCCCTGCGGCGCACGAACCCGTCGCCCTTCATGTTCTATTTCAACTTCGGCGGCTTCCAGGTCATCGGCGCCAGCCCCGAAATCCTCGTGCGCGTCTTCGGCTCCGAAGTCACGATCCGCCCCATCGCCGGCACCCGGCCCCGCGGCGCGACGCCGGAAGAGGACAACGCGCTGGAGGCCGACCTGCTCGCCGACGAGAAGGAACTGGCCGAACATCTCATGCTGCTCGATCTTGGGCGCAACGATGTGGGCCGCGTCGCGCGGATTGGCACCGTGCGACCTACGGAAGAGTTCATCGTGGAGCGGTACAGCCACGTGATGCACATCGTCTCCAACGTGGTGGGCGAGCTGGCGGAGGGCTGCGACGCGCTGGAGGCGTTCTGCGCCGGGATGCCCGCCGGCACCGTGTCGGGCGCCCCCAAGGTCCGCGCGATGGAGATCATCGACGAGCTCGAGCCGGAAAAGCGCGGCGTCTACGGCGGCGGTGTGGGGTATTTCAGCGCGGGCGGCGACATGGACATGTGCATCGCCCTGCGCACCGCGGTGGTCCAGGACGAGACGCTGTATATCCAGGCGGGCGGCGGCGTAGTCTACGACAGCGACCCGGAGGCCGAATTCATGGAAACGGTGCACAAATCGGGTGCCATCCGCCGCGCGGCCGAAGATGCGGCGCGCTTTGCCGGCGGCGGGAACTAGAGCGGGTTGCGACGTCCGCCTGGGGGGCCAGCCCCCCAGACCCCCTGGCCAGCGCGCTTCGCGCATAGCCCCGGCAGCATGGTGCTTCGCACCGTGGGAGAGGGGATATTTATCACCCAAAGAAGGAGGGGCCGTGGCGCGAGATTGGTTTGAGTTTGGCGGTCTAGAGGTTGCGCCTGGGACGCGGCAGCTGATTGAGTTGCCCGTGTCCATCTTGCCGGACCACACCCATGTTGGCCTGCGCTGCGAGGTCATCCATGGCAAACGGGACGGGCCGGTCGCTTTCGTGTCGGCAGCCGTGCACGGCGACGAGGTGATCGGGGTGGAGATTTGCCGCCGGCTGCTGCGCACCGCGCAGATGGACAGCCTGCGCGGAACGCTGATCGTCGTGCCGGTCGTCAACGCCTTCGGCTTTCTGCGCGGCAGCCGGTATCTGCCCGACCGGCGCGATCTGAACCGGTGCTTTCCCGGCTCGCCCGGTGGCAGCCTGGGCGCGCGGCTGGCGCATATCTTTCTGAACGATGTCGTGCTGCGCTGCGCCTTCGGGATCGACCTGCATTCGGCGGCGGTGCAGCGGACCAACCTGCCGCAGATCCGCGTCTCTCCGGGCGATGCGGCGACGGCCCAGATGGCGCGCAGCTTCGGCGCGCCGGTCATCCTGACCTCCCCCCTGCGGGACGGCAGCTTGCGGGGGGAGGCCGCAGCGCGCGGCACGCCCGTCCTGCTCTACGAGGCGGGCGAGGGTCTGCGCTTTGACGAAATGGCGGTGCGGGCGGGGGTCGCGGGCATCCTGCGGGTGCTGCGCGACGCGGCGATGCTGCCGGCCAAAGGGATCGCGCGGGCCAAAGCGCCCTCGCTCCTCTGCGCTAAGTCGGGCTGGCTGCGCGCGCCGGCGGGTGGGCTGTTGCGCACCTTCCGCGCCGAAGGCGATGTGGTGGCGGAGGGTGACGTGCTCGCGGCGGTGTCCGACCCGTTCGGCGCCGGAGAGGAGGAGATCGTCACCCCCGGCCCCGGCATCTTGATCGGCCGTGCGGTCATGCCGGTGGTCAATGAAGGCGACGCGATCTTTCACCTGGCGGAGCTGAGCCCTCAAGCCGATGCGGACAGCGCGTTGGCCCTCGCGGCCCAGTTGGAGGCGGATCCGCTCTTCGACGAGGACGAGATCATTTAGCCGCACCGCGCGAGGGTCGAGGCGATCTAGCCGTCCTGCGCGACCTGCGCCGCCAGCACGGCGGAGACGGGCGCCAGCGCCACGCGGCTCGCGCGGTCCTGAAGGCCCCAGAGGAGCAAAGC
Organism: Pseudomonadota bacterium; assembly: GCA_039178165.1. Taxonomy (GTDB): domain Bacteria; phylum Pseudomonadota; class Alphaproteobacteria; order Rhodobacterales; family Rhodobacteraceae; genus JBCBCP01. The sequence goes on from JBCDFL010000152.1 coordinate 3,395, forward strand.
GCTGATCGTGTCGGCGCGCACCCGGCCCAGCATCACCACCCCGTTTTCCTGCCCCGCGCGGAACGCAGCCTGGTCCAAAAAGCGGCGGATGACCGCGGGTTTTTGCCCGGCGCTGTCGAAGTCGCGGAAGATTGGCGCGGCGGGCACGCCGTCGCGGACCGCGAGTTTTTGCGCGGTGTTCAGGCCCTTCGATTGCAGCACCAGCCCGTGGCCGCTATCGGCCAGGATCGCGCGGGTCTGGCCGGCGATCTCCGTGCTCGATTGCAGGCCGCTGCCGGTTCCCTCGAGCACGCCAAGCGCTTCGGGCACCGCCGCCAACGCTGCGGCAAGTGTAACTTCCACATCCGATGGAGTGGCGGCAGCGGGCACGTCGGTCATGGCCAGCACCTCGAACCCTTCGGCGCGGAAGGCAGCGGCCCGCTCGGCGGCGTCCGGGAGGTTTGCATCGACGGCGAAGCTGAGCGCGTAGGGAAAGCTGCTCAGCGCGGCGAGGCCGATGGGCCCGTTGGCCGGCGCGGTACCGTCGTCGATCAAAACGATGGCCATGAGAGGCTTGTCTTCGGGGTTGTCGAATGCGGCGGCAAACGCCTCTACCGGACGGGGACCGGCGGGCGTGGCTGCCGTGTCGTCGCGGTCCACGAGGGAGCCTGCGGGTGTGCCGATGCTCGGGCTCGGCGCCAGCGCAAGCGCTTCGCCCGTATCTTCCGTGTCCGCCTGCGGCGCGGCTGGGGCCTCTTCGGCCGGCACGTCTGCAATTGGTGTATCAGCGGGGGCGTCCGCGACGGGCGTGTCGGCGGGCGCTTCCTCAGTCGGCGCTTCCGCCGCGGGCGCCTCTGCGACGGGTGTATCCGCGGGCATATCTTCCGGCGCGGTCTCAGACGCCGGCTCGTCAGCCTCCGCAGTTTGCGGCAAAGCTGGCGCGTCGGGCGCTTCGGGCTGGGGCGGTTGCGCGGGGTCGGTCGAAATTGACAGCTCTGCGGCGCCATCGGTCCCGGGCTGGGGCGCGGTGGGTGCGGTGCCGCTCGGCGCGGGACGGGGCTCGGGCGTTTCAACCTGAGCGGCGCCATCGCCCGGCACAGGCGGGGCCTGCAGGGCCGGCGCGGTGCCCGTCTGGGGCCGCGCGGGATTTTCGGTGACGTCCGGATCGACCGCCGCGCTTTGCACGTCCGGCGCGGCCGGGCTGCCGGAGCCTGCGGTCGCCAAATCCGCATCGGGCGCGACGTCCGACGCGGCGGCCGGGCTTTCGCTGGGCGCTGGCGCCGGCCCCGGCGCATCGCCGGGCTGCGGCTGCGGCGCCGTGCCCGCAACGATGGACGCCACCGCCGCCGCGCCCACGCTCAACACACCGCCCCATACCAGGCCGCTCAAAAACCCTCTTGCCATGCCGATCACCCGTCTGCCGCTCGCCCCCCCTTGACGCGCACGGCGCGGAGGGATCATCTATGCCGCGCTTATACCCCGAGGCAGGCCGCGGCCTCTACTCTTTTCGTAGCTTGGGGCTTTTTCACGGGGACGGATGCCGCCATGCTGCTGCTGATCGATAATTACGACAGCTTTACCTACAATTTGGTCCACTATGTCGGCGCGTTGGGGATCGAGGTGAAGGTGCACCGCAACGATGCGCTCGACGTTCAGGCCGCGATGGCGCTGCGCCCCGCGGGCATCCTGCTGTCCCCGGGCCCCTGCACGCCGAACGAGGCGGGGATTTGCCTGGCGCTGGTCGAAGCGGCGGCAGAGACGGGCATTCCTCTAATGGGCGTGTGCCTCGGGCACCAAAGCATCGGCCAGGCCTTTGGGGGCCAGGTCGTGCGCGCGCCCGACATCGTGCACGGCAAATTGGGCAAGATGCACCACACAGCCTCAGGCCTCTTTGCCGGGCTGCCGACGCCCTTCGATGCCACGCGCTACCACTCGCTGATCGTCGAGCGGGAGAGTCTGCCCGAGTGCCTGGAGATCACGGCGGAGCTCGAAGACGGCACGATCATGGGCCTCCAGCACCGCGATCTGCCGATCCACGGCGTGCAGTTCCACCCCGAAAGCATCCGCTCCGAGCACGGGCACGCGCTGTTGCGCAACTTCACCGACACGCTGGCGGTGCCCGCATGAGCGACGCGCTGAAGCCGCTGATCGACGCGGCGGCCCAAGGCCCGCTGAGCCGGGAACAGGCGGAGGCGGCCTTCCAGATCCTCTTCGACGGGGAGGCGACGCCCAGCCAGATCGGCGGGCTTTTGATGGCGCTGCGCACGCGGGGTGAAAGCGTGGACGAATACGCCGCCGCCGCCGCCGTGATGCGCGCCAAATGCAACCGCGTCACCGCACCCGAGGGCGCCATCGACATCGTCGGCACGGGCGGGGACGGCAAGGGCACGCTCAACATCTCCACCGCGACGGCCTTCGTCGTGGCGGGCGCCGGCGTGCCCGTGGCCAAGCACGGGAACCGCAACCTGTCGTCCAAATCCGGCGCAGCGGATGCGCTGACGCAGATGGGCGCGCAGGTCATGGTCGGCCCCGCGGTGGTCGAACGGGCGCTGGCGGAGGCCGGGATCGGCTTCATGATGGCGCCCATGCATCACCCCGCCATCGCCCATGTCATGCCCACACGGGCAGAACTGGGCACGCGCACCATCTTCAACATCCTCGGCCCGCTCACCAACCCTGCGGGCGTGAAGCGGCAGCTCACCGGCGCGTTTTCCCGCGATCTGATCCGTCCCATGGCCGAAACGCTGGGCCAATTGGGCACCGACGCGGCCTGGCTGGTCCACGGCAGCGACGGCACGGACGAGTTGACGATCACCGGCATCAGCTGGGTCGCCGCGCTGGAGAACCACATCATCACCGAGATCGAAGTCCACCCCGAAGAGGCTGGCCTGCCCGTGCACCCGTTCGAGGCGATCGTCGGCGGCAGCCCCGAAGAGAACGCGCACGCCTTCCGCGCGCTTCTGGACGGCGCGCCCTCCGCCTATCGCGACGCGGTGCTTTTGAACGCCGCCGCCGGGCTGAAGGTCGCGGGCACGACCGCCGATCTGAAGGACGGCGTTGCCCTGGCCGCCCAAAGCATCGATAGCGGCGCGGCCAAGGCCAAGCTCGAAGCGATGGCGCGCGTGACGCAAACCGCTTAGTCTTCACTTGGCGAAATACAACTCCGGGGGTTGCGGGGGCTGGCCCCCGCTCCCGGCCCGAGCAAAAGGCACCTGCCGCATGACCGACACGATCCTCGACCGTATCAAGGCCTACAAACTAGAGGAGATCGCCGCCGCCAAAGAGGCCAAGCCAATGGGCCAGCTTGAGGCCGAAGCCGCCGACGCCCCGCCCGTGCGCCCCTTTGCGGACGCCCTGCACGCCGCCGCGCGCGAAGGCTACGGGCTGATTGCGGAGATCAAGAAAGCCTCCCCCTCCAAAGGCCTCATCCGAGAAGATTTCGACCCCGCCGCCCACGCCGCCGATTACGCGGCGGGCGGCGCGACGTGCCTGTCGGTCCTCACGGACACGCCCAGCTTTCAGGGCGCACCGGACTTCATCGGCCTTGCCCGCGGCGCCTGCGATCTGCCGATCCTGCGCAAGGACTTCATGTACGATCCCTACCAGGTGGCCGAGGCGCGCGCCTGGGGCGCCGATGCGATCCTCATCATCCTGGCCTCCGTCACCGATGCCGAAGCGCACGCGCTGGAGGAGGCGGCGGATCACTGGGGCATGGACGCGCTGCTGGAGGTGCACAACGAGGCGGAGTTGATGCGCGCGGCCCAACTGAAAAGCCGCATGATCGGGATCAACAACCGCGATCTGCACACGTTCGAGACGACGCTCGACACGACGCGGACCCTCTCCAAACTGGTGCCGGCGGACCGCATGATCGTCTGCGAAAGCGGCCTCAACACGCCCGAGGAACTGGCGGAGATGGCGATGTACGGCGCGCGCAGCTTCTTGATCGGCGAAAGCCTGATGCGCCAGGACGACGTGGCCGCCGCGACGCGGACCCTGCTCGCCAATCCGCTGCTGCCGCAGGGGGGCATATGATGGGCCTCAGCCATTTCGACGATGCGGGGCAAGCGCATATGGTCGACGTGTCGGCCAAGCCCGACACCGACCGCATCGCCACCGCCGCCGCCTGGGTCCGCATGGCCGAAGCGACGCTCGCCGTCATCACCGACGGCACGGCCAAGAAGGGCGACGTGATCGGCACCGCGCGCCTGGCCGGGATCATGGCCGCGAAACGCACCGCCGATCTGATCCCACTTTGCCACCCCCTGCCCATCACCAAGGTCGCCATCGAGATCACGCCGGACGCCGCCCTGCCCGGCTTGCGGATCGAGGCCACCGTCAAGACACGCGGCCAGACGGGGGTGGAGATGGAGGCGCTGACCGCCGCCTCCGTTTGCGCGCTGACCGTCTATGACATGGCCAAGGCGGTGGATAAGGCGATGGAGATCGGCGGGCTGCACGTAACGCTCAAAGACGGCGGCAAATCGGGCCGGTACGAGGCGCCATGATCTCCGTGACGGAGGCGCTGGACGCCCTTTTTGCCCTCGCCGCGCCGCTGGACGTCGAAGAGGTACCTCTGCGCGCGGCCGCGGGCCGCGTGCTGGCCGCGCCGCAGGTCGCGGGCCGGGATCAGCCGCCCTTTGCCGCCTCCGCCATGGATGGCTACGCCGTCAAGGCAGCGGAGGTCGAGCCGGACGCCCAGTTCAAAGTGATCGGGGAGGCCGCAGCCGGCCACG
>JBCDFL010000153.1:0-8059 GCA_039178165.1 Pseudomonadota bacterium
AACTTAAGCTTGGGAAGCTCGCGTGATACCTTTTCACCATACCCGCGCTGGAGGTTCGGTCTAGGCCGCGCGGTCGGCGTCGTCAACGGGGCTTTGTCAGCCTATCTCGCGGCATGTGCAGTGATAAGGTGAATGCAGGCCGGGATGTGGACGTGGCCTTGGTGCCATTGCGCCATTTCGGATGCGATGCCGGCGGCGATGGCTTGGCGGTCGTCTTCGGTGCCTTCGAATTGGCGTAGGATGGAGGCCGCTGGGCCGATGCGGGTGCAGAGGGCGGCGGCCTCTGCCGGGCTAGGGCCGCCGTCCAGGGTCAGCTCCACCGTGTCGATGGAGACGTCGAGGCCCGCGTCGGTGAGCATGCTGTGTGTGCGGTTTGCGTCTTCGAAGGCGAAGGGGCCTGGCAGGGTGCGGTCGACCTTGGGCGGGGTGCCGAGGCGGGCGCGGGCGACTTTGGCGGGCAGCATGAACCACGGGTTTTGCGGGGCGGGGCCCCAGGCGGCGAGGCTCATCGTGGCGCCGGGCCGCAGGGCGCGGGCGATGTTGGCGAAGGCGGCGGTCGTGTCGGCGAAGAACATGACGCCAAAGCGAGAGATCACGGCGTCGGCGCTGGCCGGGGCGAAGGGGTGCGTCTGAGCGTCGCCTTCGATCAAGGTGACGTTTGGCAGGCCTTCCGTGCGGTCCCGCGCGAGGCCCAGGAGCGCCGGGGAGATGTCCAGGCCTGTCACGCTGCCTGCCGGCCCGACGGCCTGAGCCGCGGCTAGGGTGCTGGCACCAGTGCCGCAGCCGATGTCGAGCACGTCCCAGCCGGGCTGGAGGTCCGCGCGGGCCAGAAGGGCGTCCAGAACCGGGGCCAGGACGCCGTCCATCGCGGCCTGATGATCGACCCAGGACGTGGCGCCGGCCCAGAAATCGGCTTGGTCTGCATTGACGCTCATGGGGTCCTCCTCGGCTAATTTCCGGGCGATGCTAGCGGGCCTGTCCGCCAAGGAACAGAGGGGGGCAGTCCTGCGCGCAGAACCGGACCTATCTCAAGAAACTAGAGGCTTACGGCGGCGCTTAAACGAAGCGTCTACCGTTGGCCTGTTTCGAGGGCCACCGCGCGCTGCGTTAAGGCTTGGCGATCCACTGCCGCACGGTCCCGCTGGGGCAGCAGCGCGGATCGCCGGGGGCGTAGCTGAAGACGTCGAGCGCGACGCGCCCGGGCGTGTCGTAGACCGCGCCGATTGGGCCGGGCAGGTTCAGCTCGAGCGCAAGAAAATAGTCGTTGCCGTCTTGTCCGATCAGGAACCATTTGATGTCGACCGCATTGCCGCCGCCTGGCACGACATAGGCGATTTGCGCCAGGATTTCCGGCGCGCCGTCCCGTTCCCAGTCGACGTGCCACCCCCGGATCGTTTCGACCTCGCGCCGGGCGTTGGGCAGGTCCGGCAAGACCTCGCCAAGCAGTAGCGATGCCGGCAATTCGGGCTGCGCTTTCGGCCCCGCCAGGGCGGGGGCCGCTAGGCAGATCAGGAGGGCCGCCAGCCTCACGCGCGGCGCCGGCGGCGGCGACCGCCCTCTTCGCCGCCTGTATTGAAGCTGACGGCGGGCAGATCGACCACGCTGTTGAGGATCGGGAAGGGATCGGCGCTGTTCGGCAGGGCCGAGGCGTTCACGAAATGCTCTTGAAAGCGCGGCTCGATGGCCGTTTCGATCTTGTGGATGTTGCGGACGGTCTGTTCGATGTTGATCCGCTCTTCGCGGTTCAGAAGGGCGATGCGCGCGCCCGTGCCGGCGGCGTTGCCGGCGGAGGTGACCTTGTCCAGCGGCGCATCGGGGATCATGCCCAGCACCATCGCGTGTTTGGGCGAAATATGCGCGCCGAAGGCCCCGGCCAGGACCACGCGGTCCACCTTGTCCACGCCGAATTTGTCCATCAGCAGGCGCGCGCCGGAATAGAGCGCGGCCTTGGCCATCTGGATCGCGCGGATGTCTGGGTTGGTGATGGTGATCGTGGGCGCGTCGCCCTGGCCCTGGTGCAGCACATAGGCCTGGGTGCGCCCGTCGGGCACGCAGCGGTTCGATCCGGTCTGCGCCGAGGAGCCGATGAGGCCGGAGGCGTCGAGGAGGCCCGCGAGGCGCATCTCTGCAATTGCCTCGATGATGCCGGAGCCGCAAATGCCGGTGATGCCGCCGCCGGGCAGGGACGCCGCGAACCCGTCCTCGTCCGACCAAAGGTCTGAGCCGATGACACAGAAGCGCGGCTCTTTGGTGGCGGGGTCGATCTCTACCCGCTCGATGGCGCCAGGGGCGGCGCGTTGGCCGGCGCTGATCTGCGCGCCCTCGAAGGCGGGGCCGGTGGGCGACGAGCAAGCGAGGACCTTGTCGCGGTTGCCCAGCAGGATTTCCGCGTTGGTGCCCACGTCCACGACCAGGACCAGATCGTCGGATTTATCCGGCGCCTCGCTGAGCGCCACGGCGGCGGCATCGGCGCCCACATGCCCCGCGATACAGGGGAGCAGGTAGACGCGGGCCGACGGGTGGATGTTGAGGTCCAGATCGCGCCCGCGCAGGCGCAAAGCCTCGGAGGTGGCGAGGGCAAAGGGCGCCTGGCCCAGCTCGAACGGGTCGATGCCCAAGAGCAGGTGGTGCATCACCGGGTTGCAGACAAAGACGGCGTCGACGATCAGGTTCTTGTCGACGCCCGCCTCAATCGCGATTTGGGTGAACAGGGCGTTCATCCCCTCGCGCACGGCTTCAGTCATCTCGTCCGCGCCGCGGGCGTTCATCATCGCGTAGCTGACCCGGCTCATCAAATCTTCGCCAAAGCGGATCTGGGGGTTCATGATGCCGGAGGATGCGACGACCTGCCCGGAGGTCAGATCGCACAGATGCGCGGCGATGGTGGTGGAGCCGAGATCAACGGCGAGGCCATAGACCGTTTCGTCATAGAACCCCGGCCAGACATGCATGATGCGGGGGGCGTTTTCCTCGTCCCCCAGATGCACGGCTGCGGTAATCTTCCAATTGCCCTTGCGCAGTACGGGCTGCAGGATTTGCAAGATGTGCAGGTCGGCGTGCACGTTCTCTAGCCGCCACTGACTGTAGAGCGCGGCGCGCAGGCGTTCGAGATCGCCGGACGGGTCGTGCATGTCGGGCTCTTGCACCTCGACATAGTAAAGCTTGACCACCGGATCGAGGCGAATGTCGCGGGCGGCGGCCTCTTTGCGGACGACTTGTTTGTGGACCTGGCTTTCGGGGGGCACGTCGATGACGACGTCGCCCTGCACAGTGGCCTGACAGCCGAGGCGGCGGCCAGGGGTGAGGCCGCGTTTGGATTTGTAGCGCTCTTCGACCTTGTTCCATTCGGACAGGGCGCTGTCCCGGACCGTCATGCCATGTTTGGGGAACTCGCCGTAGCTCGGCGTGATCTGGCATTTGGAGCAGATGCCGCGCCCGCCGCAGACGCTGTCGAGGTCCACGCCCAGCTGGCGCGCAGCGGTCAGGATGGGCGTGCCCACGGGGAAGTGGCCCCGTTTGCCGGAGGGGGTGAAGACCACGAGGGGGTCGTGCATGTCCTTGGGGCTCATCGCGGCCTCTATCAGCGTGTTGGGCGCAGAATAGAGGGCTGTTCGGCCAGGGAAAGCGGACTTGCGGCATGTGTCGTCCCGGCTGCGTCATTTTTTGCGCTATGGGGCCGGCGCGGTGCAGTGAAATTGTCCGGTTTTCCGGGGCTTTAGCGTCTTTTCTAGCTGGCCTAAAAGGCGGTCCAGGTAGGGTCTTGAAAAATAGTCATAAAAATCATGTGCCGGACACGGCTGGTCAGGCCGGGGGCCAAGCGCGGCGGTCGACCAGGGCTTTGACCTCCGCCGGCTCGTAGATGCGGGTCATCAGGCCGGCCTCCATCAGGCGAGCGCGGACTTTGCCGAGGGCTTGGCCCTCGGGCGCGTCCGGGTTCATCTGCGCCTTGTTCGCCAGCCAGGGCAGGGTGAAGCCCAGCCGGTTGGTGGCCATTGGGTCGGCGCCCAGCTGCAGCAGCAGGTCGGTGGTGATCCAGGCATTGGCGCTGGCGGCGGCGATGGTGGGGGTCGATTGCTGGAAGCCGCGGATGTTGACGTCCATGCCGGCATTGATCAGCGCGCGGACGGCTTTTCGGTCGTCCTGTTCGATCCGCCAGAAGATGATGGGAAGCCCGTTCGGCCCCGTTTCGGTGATGTCGACCATGTCGTTCCGCCCTTGCTGCGCGTTGACCGCGTACACGATGAAAGCCCCGAGGACGAGCGCGATGGCGCCACCGAGGGCTGTACGTGATCCTAGCATCCGTTAGCCGCTTGCGCGTCTTTGATCTGCTGCTCTTCCACCTCCAGCGCGCGGCCCAGCTCGTCCGTGCCGTGAAAGCGCAGCTGCTGGTTGGCCTTGGTGCGGGCGGCCTGTTCGGCGCGGTAGGCGCGGCGCTCAATCGCGTCGGGGATGTAGGGATTGCTGGGCTGGCGCAGCGGAGCCACGTCCTCGGGCGCGTTGATCTGCGTCGCCGGATAGCCGCGTCGGGTGCCGACGGCGTCGGGCGCCCAGGTGCTGTCTTGTAGGGAGTTCAGCGGGTCCTGTTCCAGGTAGTACGCTTGCACGCCGCCCGAGGCGGAGCCGTAGCGGTCCATCGTGTTCTGGCTGAGGCCTGCGGCGTTGTAGGTGCGCGCGGGGCTGCCGTTGACGGACGCCGCGGTGGAGGCAAGCCCACCGCCGAGCGAGTGGCCGGTATAGCTGACCCGGCCCGGCGCCTGACTGTCGGCGATCTGCCCGATCTGCGCGGCGCGACGGTAATAGGGGCTGTCCATGCCCGCGCCCTGTTGCAGGTTCTGTTTCCAGTCGCCAGCGGTCTGGGTGCCGCGAAAGCCGACCGTGTAGCGGTCCGCGCCGGTCAGGGGGTCTTGGTTCACGAAAACCTCTGCGCGGAAGTCGGGCTCTCCGGGGATGCGGGTCAGGTCGGTGGTGCCGTCGTGCAGGCCCAGCGCTTCGAGGTCGGCTTGAGTGGCGCGGCGGTAGCCTTCGGGCAGTTCGGCGTTCGGATCGTAAGTCGCGGCGGCCAGTGCAAGGTCGGTCTGCGCGGCTTGGTTTTCGTGCAGCCGCTGGCCGAGGTTGACGCAGGTGGGCGACATCACCCCGGCGCCCGCACCGCCGCCGGCCCCTGCGCCGCCCCCCGCGCCGCCGCCCATGCCGATGAGGACCGTCGGCTCTCCCTTGGCGATAATGCCGCCCTTGGCCGTCGGGTCGGTCATCCGCGCGGCGGGCAGCTTGCCGACCAGAACGGTGGGCGATCCGAAGGCGATGGCGTCGGGCGGGCCGATACAGGCGCACAGGTCCGTCATCCGCGCCTGGGGCAGCTTGCCGGTCAGCACGGTAAATTCCCCCTTCAGCACCGGCAGGCCGGGGCTGAGCGGACAGACATGGGAATTGGTGATCCGCGCGGCGGGAAAGCGGCTCATGCTACGTGGCCCGTTATTATTTTTGTCAAAGCTTAGGGCCTGCCGCGCGCCCTGCAACCGGTTTTCCCGCGATGGGCGAAACCCTGCGGGCCTAGGCCGCCGTGTGCTCCGCCGCGAGCATCGCGCGGAATTGGTCGGTCGTGTCCGCGTCGAGGCCCGCCGCGGTGAATATGCAAGCGGCAAAGCTGCCCGCCGCGGTGCCGGGTGCCGTGATGATCTGACCCGCAACTATGGCACGCGGGCTGTCCACATAGTGAGCGGCGCCGGCGTAGGCAGGCACGCCCTCGGCGAGTAAGTCCGCGGCGTTCGACGTGTGGGCGACCTCATCCAGCAGGCCCGCTCGGGCCAGGGCCAGGGTGCCGCCGCAAATGCCGGCGACCGTCCCGCCCGCCGCGATCTGGGCCTTGAGCGGGGCGCTCACATCGGGCGCGGCGGCGCTGTCCCAGATCATCCCGCCGATGACGGCGAGGACGTTCGGCGCAAAGGCCTCGATCTCGCTCGCCGCGGCCGTGACGTGCGCCGCGAGGCCGCCCTGGGAGGTCAGATCGCCCGGCTCGAGCGCAAAGAACTGCACGTCCAGGCCGTAGAACGGCCCGCCGATCCCGGCGATGTAGGCGTATTCCCAATCGGCGAAGCCGGGGGTGAGGAGGAGGGCGATTTTGGACATGGGCCTCAGTGCCCCCGCGCGTGAAAGATAAAGCCCAGCAGGTTCAGCAGCACCTGCGCGGCGAGGATCGCGGTGGAGCCTGTGGGGTCGTAATCCGGCGCGACCTCGACCAAGTCGATGCCGACGATCTCGTGGCTTTTGACGACCTCCTGCAGCAGCTCCAGCACCTCGTAATAGAGGAAGCCCCCATGCGACGGCGTGCCGGTGCCCGGCGCGATGGAGGGGCAGAACGCGTCGATGTCGATGGTGATGTAGACCTTGGCGCCGTCGGGCAGCCGGGCTGCGGTGGCCAGCGGGCCCAGCGCGCGCATCTGCCGGACGCTGAGGATGTCGGAGCCGCGCTGGCGAGCGTCTTCGTAGCCTTCCTTGGCGGTGGACGAGACATTGCGGATGCCGACCTGGGTCAGGCCGGTGATGTAGGGCTGCTCCGCCGCGCGCCGCATCGGGTTGCCGTGGCCGTGGCGCACGCCGTGCCGTTCGTCGACGAAGTCGAGATGCGCGTCGATTTGCAGGACGTGGATGTCGCCCTGTCCCTCCATCGCGCGGATGCAGGGGATGTTGATCGAATGATCGCCCCCGATGGTCACCGGCAGCGCGCCTGCGGCGAGGGCGGCGCGCACGCCCGCTTCGATATTCGCGTGGGAGCCTTCCGTGTCGGTGTGGATGATGTCCGCGTCGCCCATATCCACGATCCGGACAGAGCCTGGCAGGTAGATCGCGTCATCCTCGTGATCGTAGGCGCCCGCATGGCCGAAGCTGAAGAGCGTGGAGGCTTCGCGCACCGCCCGCGGGCCAAACCGCGCCCCGCCGCGCCACTGGGTTCCTGCATCGAAAGGCGCGCCGAGGATGGCGACGTCGGCCTCCAGCGCGGTCCAATCGGGCTGGTAGGAGCGTTTGCCGAAGGTGGCGATGCCGACGAAGGGCAGGTCGAGGCGGCCAGTGTCGTAAGAATTGCTCATCGTGCGCTCCAATTTGCGACGTCTGTCGGTCCGAGCTCCCGCAGACAGAAATGGCCAAAGCGACTGGTCCAGCACGTTGTTTTTGGCGTCGGAGTGCCAATTGTCGCCTCTAGACCACCGAAAGACGCCCAGCCGATGCCGACACGTGCTACGGAAAAGGTGAATGGCGGCACGTCGATCCGCCACACCAGCCATAGCCCGTCCCAGCGGCGGGTAAAATGACAGGGTTTTTCCGGTTGCGGCGCTGGGAGACGGCGGTTCGTGTGGGTGCACAGAGCCACCTGCCGCGGGCACGTGGCCCGCTCCGTACAGTCAATCAGCTCTGCCCGGCACACTGGGTCCTTGCCGCATGCTGCCTGAACCAGAGCGGGCGGCCACCCTTGTGCCGTGGCAGCGCCGGGGGCGAACAACAGGGCGGCAGCTAACAATCGGTTCAACATGGCGCGACACTGGCCCTTGGCCGGGGCAGGCGCAAGCGGGCCTTGTCAGCCGGTGGCAGTAGGCGCGCGGGCTAGTACATTTGTACTATTCTCCAATTTTTGCCGCCTCGATAGCGTGGCGCATCATCAGACCGGGAGAGAGCCATGAAGATCGAAGATTACGCCGCCTGTGATGCCACCGCCTTAGCCGAGCTTATCGCCAAAGGCGAGGTCAGCGCAGGCGAGGTGCAAGACACCGCCCGCGGCGCGATCGCCAAGGCAAACGAGGCGCTGAATTTCGTGGCCCAAGACCTGGACACGCCCATCGGCGGGGCGGCGGATGGCCCGTGGGCCGGTGTGCCCTTCCTGGTCAAGGACTTGGTCAGCTGGGTTGCGGGCGTGCCGCACCGCGCGGGCACCAAGCTGCTGGAAGACGGCGTGTTCGTCCCGCCCGTCTCCTCCACCCTGGTGGAGCGGTTCAAGGCGGCGGGGCTGAACATCCAAGCCATCACCACGACGCCCGAGATGGGCTTTTCCGCCACGACCGAAGCCACG
>JBCDFL010000154.1:0-7974 GCA_039178165.1 Pseudomonadota bacterium
CGTTCTTCGCCGGCCCGCCCCTGATGGGCTTGGTGAGCCAGGCGTTTTCGCTGCGCGTGTCGTTCTACGTCGTCGCCGCGCTGCTGGTTCTGGTCTTGGCCCTGTTGATCCCCGCGTTGGCGCGGCAGTTTCGCATGGCGGTGGACGCGGCGGGGGCCCCGTGCGCGGGCGAGCGCGCGCTTTAGGTCTTGTGCGATCCAATGTGAGCCATCCGATGCGACACGCCATCCTTCCCCTCCTTGCCAGTTCGGTGCTGCATGTCGCCGGCTTTGTCCTTGTGGACTTCGCCGCGAGCAGCCTGTTTCTGCTGTTTCCCGCCGGTCTTTACGTCTTGCTGTCGGTCGGCCTGTGGCGCGATGTGCGGTGGACGGCGTGGCTGACGCTGATCTGTATGCTGGGCGGTGTGGCGGGCACGGCGCTCGAGCTCTTGGGGCCCTTGATGGCGCCCGTGCCGATCCTGGTCGCGATCATCGTGGCGGATCTGATCGCCGCCACTCTGCTGATCCGTGCGCTGCTCCGCCCTGGGGCGCGCTAGCCGCCGATGGGCGTGCGCAGGTGCCCCCCCGCCGCGATGAGCCGGTCGTAGAGGGCGAATTCCGGGGCGCGCGCGGCCCTCAAAGCGGCCTCCACCTCCGCCGACAGGGGCGCGTCGGCGGGCGGCGACACGTTTTTCTGCTTTATCTCCACCGTGCCGAACCGCTGTTCCAGAAAAGCGCGAAAGACCGGCTGGTTTTCGTAGGCAAAGAGGTGGTGTACCGCCGGCTCGCCGTCGGCCGTTAGGAAGTTGAACTGGCTGCCGATCTGCGCGAAGGGCGGCGGATCGTCCGAGATCACGGCCCGCACGAAGTCGTCAAAGCTGCACCCGCCCGTGCTAACCGGCGTGCCGGCTTGCCGCGGCCCGCTGCGGTAGCGGTACCAGCTGCGGATCTGCTCCACGGGATCGCGCATGACGGCCATGCTTTCGGGGCGGATGTCGAACATCCGCTCCAGCCAGGGTGCAACGCGGTTGGTGTATTTCTGCGCGGTGATGTGCTTGCGGTGCTTGGCAAAGACGATGTCCGCCCGCGGCTTCAGCGCCATCTCAAAGGCCGTCGTGCCGGTTTTGGGAGTGGCGACAAAGGCCAGACGCTCGCGCGAGAAGATCAGCATGGTGAGGGTTTTATCGGCATGGCACGTCCAGGAAAAGAAGTGCCACAGGCGGGCGGCACCAAAAACCCGAAAATTCAGTTAAGCTCCAAGCCTGCCGCGCGGGTGGCGTGGGACACGCCAGCCTCAGGGGGGCAGCAGGCGTGTCGGCATCCTCGCGGATGCCTGTGTGCTAAGCGCAGAAACTGGCTGCGGGAACAGCCCGCCAGACCCCGCCTACTGCTGCCACCGCCCCTCGAAATCTTCGGGCACCAGCAAATTATGCCGCCCCAGCTTGCGCACATCTGTCTCACCGCACAGCGCCATGGTCTTGTCGAGCTCGCCGTGGATCACATCCAGCGCCGCCGTCACGCCCTTCTGCCCCATGGCGCCCAGGCCATAGACGAAGGCCCGCCCGATATACGTCCCCGTCGCGCCCATCGCCAAAGCCTTCAGCACGTCCTGCCCCGACCGGATTCCGCTGTCGAGGTGCACCTCCACCTCGCCGCCCACCGCGTCCAGGATCGACGGCAGCACGCGGATCGACGACAACGCGCCATCCAGTTGCCGCCCGCCATGGTTGCTGACGACGATCGCATCCGCACCAAGCTTCGCCGCCATCCGCGCGTCTTCGGCGTCCAGAATGCCCTTGAGGATTACCTTGCCGTCCCACAGCTCCATCAGCTTGGCGACCTTGTTCCAATCCAGCGTCAGATCGAACTGCTCCGCCGTCCATGAGCCCAGGGACGACGCGTCCTTCACCCCCTCCGCATGACCAACGATATTGCCGAACTCGCGCCGCTTGGCGCTCAGCATCTCGATCCCCCAGGACCATTTGGTCAGCAGGTTGGCGATGGTCTTGGGCGTCAGCTTGGGCGGCGCGCTCAGCCCGTTCTTCAGGTCCTTGTGCCGCTGCCCTAGCAGCTGCAGGTCTAGCGTGATCACAAGCGCCGAGCATTTCGCCGCCTTTGCCCGCTCAATGAGCCGCCGGACGAAGTCCTGATCGTTCATCGTGTAAAGCTGGAACCAAAACGGGTTGGACGTGTGCCCCGCTACATCCTCGATCGAGTTGATCGACATGGTCGACAGGGTAAACGGCACACCGAACAGCTCCGCGGCGCGGGCGGCCTTCATCTCTCCGTCCGCGTGTTGCATGCCGGTCAGCCCCACGGGGGCGAGGGCAACGGGCATCGCCACGTCCTGCCCGATCATCTGGCTCGCGGTCGAGCGGCCGGACATGTCCACCGCCACCCGCTGGCGCAGACGGATTTGTTCGAAATCGGAGGTATTCTCCCGAAACGTCTGCTCCGTCCAGGACCCACTTTCGGCGTAATCGTAGAACATCCGCGGCACGCGGGCCTCGTGCATCCGCTTCAGATCGTCGATGCAGGTGATCACGGACATGGCTTACCCCCTCAATTGGTCAGGTTTGGTTACCAATTCGGCCGCTACGGCGCAAGAACGATCGATTTAGTGCGGCATCGTACTTTTTTCTTGCAGGTAGTACGGCATCGCACTAAATAATTCGATATCGAACAATAGGAGCTTGCCATGCCGACCCGCAGACAAACCCTCGCCCTGATCGGGGGCGGCCTCATCGCCGCCGCCGGGGCCGCCGCCTATCCCGTGACCCGCAGCCCGCGCACCGCGCTCGCGCCCTGGGACATGGCCGGCCAGTACGACGATCCGCGCAAACGGGCGCTCAGCTGGGCGATCCTGTCGCCGAACCCGCACAACCGGCAGCCGTGGATGGTGGACCTGTCCGTGCTCGGCCAGATCGGCCTCTATGTGGACACGGACCGGATGCTGCCGCACACCGATCCCTTCAACCGGCAGATCACCGTGGGCCTCGGCTGCTTTCTCGAAACCCTGACGCTGGCCGCGGCGGAGGAGGGGCTTGCCACCCGGATCGACCTCTTCCCGGACGGCACCGACGACCAAGCGCTCGACGCGCGCCCGGTCGCGTTGATCCGGCTGGAGGAGGGCGGCACGCCCGACCCGCTGTTCGCCCAGGTCCCGCACCGCCGCACGCAGAAAGAGCCGTTCGATACCACCCGCCCGGTTCCCGAAGAAGCAGTCCAGGACCTGACCCAAAGCGTCGCCGCCCACCTGCCGGACAATCTGCGCGTCGCGGCCAGCGTCGATCCCGCCAGCATCGCCCGCCACCGCCAGATCAGCGAAGAGGCCATGAGGGTCGAGCTGGAGACGCCCCACACCTACAAGGAATCCGTCGACCTCTTCCGCATCGGCCACCGAGAGGTGGACGCGAACCCGGACGGCATCGACTTCACCGGCCCGATGTTCGAAACTTTGCACCTCACCGGCCAGTTCACGCGCGAGGCGGCGCTGGATCGGAACTCCCTCGCCTACACGTCGGGCGTCGATGCGGTGTTGGAGAATATGCGCACCGCGATGGGCCATATCTGGCTGACCAGCGCCGGCAATACGCGCGCGGATCAGATTGCCGCAGGCCGCGCCTGGACGCGCCTGAACCTGCATTGCCAGCGCCTTGGCCTCGGCACACAGCCGCTGAGCCAGGCCTTGCAGGAATATCCCGAGATGGACGCGCTTTATGCTGAGGTGCACGAGATGCTGGCGCAGCCGGGCGAGACCGTGCAAATGTGGGCGCGGATTGGGTACTCGCCGGCCGTTCCGCCCTCTCCGCGCTGGCCGCTGGATGCGAAATTGGTGGATGCGTAACGAAGACCTGCCCCTCTATTTCCAGTTCTTCAACGAGATCGGGATCATCAACCAACTGGGCCGCGCCGCGATGGAGGCGCGGTTTTCGGATGGGCTGCTTATGTCCCATTTCACGGTGCTCAACCACCTGATCCGCGTGCAGGATGGCCAGACGCCGCTGAAGATCGCGCAGGCCTTCCAGATGCCAAAAACCTCGCTGACCCACACCCTCGCGGGGCTGGAAAAACGCGGCCTGATCGAAATGCGCGCCAACCCCGACGATGGCCGGTCCAAGCGCGTATGGCTGACGGAGGCCGGCAGCGCCTGGCGCGACGCTGCGATTGCCGGCATGGGCACCGAATTCGCCGTCGTGGCGCAGGCGTTTCCTCCGGAGCGGATTGCGGACGCGCTGCGCCTGCTGACCGAGCTGCGCAAGTTCATGGACGCCGCGCGGGATTGAGAGGGCGCGGTGCGCAATGAATGCGCACACTACGGAATATTGTGCAGCTCAGAGACCGGCCCGTCTGCAAGACGGGCAGCGCCGTACCGGGCGGCTCTGCCGCCCACCCGGCAGCGCATCGCAAAGCGATGCGCGAGAGGGCGCCCCCACCATAGCTCAGCTTTTTGTCCGTCTGTAAGACGGGAAGCGCCGGCCCGCCCCCACCGGGGCGGCGCTTGGTGACGCCGGCCGTTGCACCTCCGCTATGGCCAGTGTCTAAACAGTTCGATAGCTGAACCAGCGCACACCACCCCGATGGGCCGGCGCTGCCCTTGGCACAAAGCTTGTAGGGTGGGGTTCCAACCCACCAACCCTCGGCCAAAAGTTTCCCGACGCTTCGTCAAAACGCCGCTGTAACCCATTGATCTTTATGATCGTACGCTGGTCCTACGCGTGGCACCGCCCACATCACGCCGAATGCGCCCCGTCGGCCAGACCTTTGACGAAGGCCAGCGTCTCATCCAACGGCTCGCCCGATTTGGCCACGATGGCCGAGCCGACAACGGCCCCATCCGCGACGGACGCAATCGCACGGCTCTTCTCCGGCGTGTTGATGCCAAAGCCGACGATCACTGGCAGATCCGTCGCCGCCTTGATCCGCGCAACCTCCGGGCCAACGTCACCCGCCTGCGCCTCTGCCGCGCCGGTGATCCCGGTGATGGAGACGTAGTAGACAAAGCCAGACGTGTTCTGCAGCACCTTCGGCAGGCGCTTGTCATCCGTCGTCGGCGTCGCGAGCCGGATGAAATTCAACCCTGCCGCCTGCGCCGGCACACAAAGCTCATCGTCTTCCTCGGGGGGCAGGTCCACCACGATCAGCCCGTCAATCCCCGCCGCTTTGGCGTCGGCCAGAAACGCATCAACCCCGTGGCTGTAGATCGGGTTGTAATAACCCATCAGCACGATGGGCGTTGTGTCGTCCTCCTGCCGAAACGCCCGCGCCAAATCCAACGTCCGCTCCAGCGTCATGCCCCCAGCCAGGGCCCGCTGCCCGGCCAGCTGAATGGTCGGCCCGTCGGCCATCGGGTCGGTGAAGGGCAGGCCCAGCTCGATGATGTCGACCCCGGCACCAGGAAGGCCCCGCACCAGCTCCAGCGAGGCGTCGAAATCGGGATCCCCGGCCATCACATAGCTGACGAAGGCCTTCTTGCCCTCCGCCCGCAGGGCCGCAAATTTCGCATCGATCCGTGACATGTCCCGCTCCGCACTGTTGCCCGCAGCGTCTTGCCGCAAAGGGCCCGCCTTCGCAATGGGGCGCGGTTGCGCGCCCGCGCCCCCGCCGCTACATGGCCCTTCAGCACAGCAGGAGACGCCGCAATGGGCTTTCGCATGGGTATCGTCGGGCTGCCGAATGTCGGCAAATCGACCCTCTTCAACGCTCTGACCCGCACCGCCGCGGCGCAGGCGGCCAACTTCCCCTTCTGCACGATCGAGCCCAATGTGGGCGAGGTCGCCGTGCCCGACGCGCGCCTCGACAAATTGGCCGGCCTCGCCAAATCCAAACAGGTGATCCCGACGCGCATGACCTTCGTGGACATCGCCGGCCTTGTGAAAGGCGCGTCCAAAGGGGAGGGCCTTGGCAACCAGTTCCTCGCCAACATCCGCGAGGTGGACGCCATCGCCCACGCCCTACGCTGCTTCGAGGACGGCGATGTCACCCATGTCGAAGGTCGTGTCGACCCGCTCGCCGACGCCGACACGATCGAGACGGAGCTGATGCTGGCCGACATGGAAAGCATCGAAAAGCGCCTCGCCGGCCTCGTCCGCAAGGTCCGCGGCGGCGACAAGGAAGCCGTGCAGCAAGAGCGCCTGCTCAAAGCCGCCATGGCCGCGCTGGAAGACGGCAAGCCCGCCCGTAGCGTCGACGTGGACGAGGACGACGCCCGCGCCTGGAAGAACCTGCAACTCCTGACGACCAAACCCGTCCTCTACGTCTGCAACGTGGGTGAGGCGGAGGCGGCGGAGGGCAATGCCCATTCCGCCAAAGTGGCCGAGATGGCGGCGGCGCAAGGCATGTCTCACGTGGTGATCTCCGCCCAGATCGAGGAAGAGATCAGCCAGCTCGAAGACGACGAGGCGCAGATGTTCCTCGAGGAAATGGGCCTCGACGAGGCGGGCCTCGACCGGCTCATCCGCGCGGGATACGAGCTCCTGCACCTCGAGACCTACTTCACCGTCGGCCCCAAGGAGGCCCGGGCTTGGACCATCAAATCCGGCACCAAGGCGCCGCAGGCCGCCGGCGTCATCCACGGCGATTTCGAGAAGGGTTTTATCCGCGCGGAAACCATTGCCTACGACGATTTCGTGGTCCTCGGCGGCGAACAGGCGGCCAAAGAGGCGGGCAAGATGCGCGCCGAGGGCAAGGCCTACACGGTGAAAGACGGCGACGTCCTGCACTTCCTCTTCAACACGTAAAAGGGCACGCGGGGGAACGCGTGCCCTCTGGTCTCCCGTGAGTGGGGTGCCGCGCCGGGACGTGCGGCGCGGCCGGCGGAGACCTTAGCGGCTGTCGTTGTTCGGCCCCACGCCGTAGGGGCTGATGTAGGCGTAGGGCGTGTTGCTGCCCGTCTGCGTGCTGTTGCGGGTGGAGAAGACGCCCGCGCCCTGGGTGCTGGTGCGCTCGGATGTGAAGTCGATCTGCGTGACCGACGTGTCCAGCCGCAAGTCCTTGTAGCGGTCGGATGTGCCGGCAATGCCGGCCGTGGCGGAAACGGATGCGGCGAGAATGGCGATGAGTGCGGTGCGTGTCATAATGTGTCTCCTTCGGACTGTGCCGCGGGGGCGGCCCGCGTCTTCTGGGATAGAAGGTAGGCACGCCGGTGAGCGCGCGCAAAGCACACCCGTTCACCGTCCCGTGGGCGCCCCAGCGGATGCGCGAGCGACCGGTGTGATGGCGGCCAGATCGAGTTATGTTTTTTAATTTCAATGGTTTGGGCAATGCCGCGGGCCGCCCCTCCGCTCCGCTCGGCTCACGCGAGGGGTCAGGTATTCCGGACCCTTGCGCGTCCGTCCCCGTGACCCGCTCACGGTCGCCCTCTCCGCGCCGTGAAGGATGTTACCGGAGTGCCGGCGCCGCCAGCCACCACACGGCGCCTTTTGCCCTTGTGAAGCCAACCCGCACCCTGCTAGACCCACCGGCGGAGACGTGGCCGAGTGGTCGAAGGCGCTCCCCTGCTAAGGGAGTAGGCGGGAAACCGTCTCGAGGGTTCGAATCCCTTCGTCTCCGCCACCCGCACCTTGATCTGTACGGTTTCCATTGCGTGGCACGGGTCTGATCCCCTCTGACCTGCAGTGCGGTCACCGGGTCCCGCCGGCTGATGAATAGGCTGCCTTTCGGTGGTCTATGGTGTTTTGGTATTGGTTCAGCCGCCGCATGTTCCTCGCTGTACTGGGAATGCACGGGCGTAGCTCGGCGGAATGGCCGACGTGGCTGGACGCAACCGCTCGTGCGGCATGCGATCCGATCCGGACCTAGGTCGCTCCAGCCGCGAAGATCACAGCCGCGGCGGCAAAGCCGGCGGTCATGGCGTAAAAGAACGCCAAGCCCAGGACCGCGCGGCGCCAGTAGCCCGTCAGGACCATCACGCCCGCTGCGCCGCCGTTCGACACCAAGCCCATCCACAGCGTCCCCCAAGGCACCGTGCCGGCCAGGACGGCGGCCAGTCCCGCGC
>JBCDFL010000155.1:0-7903 GCA_039178165.1 Pseudomonadota bacterium
GAGCGCGCGCAGCACCTCGGCGAAATTGCGGCCCACGGTCATCGGGTAGGTCATGGACAGCTTCAGCTGCTTGTCCGGCCCGATGATGAAGACCGACCGCACCGTTGCGCTGTCCGCGGGCGTGCGCCCATCGGGCAGGTATGCTTCGGCCGGCAGCATGTCGAAAGCTTTGGAGACTTCGAGGCCCTCGTCCGCAATGATCGGGAAGCCGGCGGCGGTGCCCGCGACCGTCTCGATATCGCCTTTCCACTTCTTGTGGTCCTCGACCCCATCGACGCTGACGCCGATCACCTTGGTGCCGCGCTTGGCCCATTCGTCGCTCAGCTGCGCGACGGCGCCGAATTCGGTGGTGCAGACGGGGGTGAAGTCCTTGGGGTGCGAGAACAGGATCGCCCAGCTGTCCCCGATCCAATCGTGCAGCGAAATCTCGCCGTGGTCGGTGTTGACCGTGAGATCGGGGATGGTGTCGTTGATGCGCAGGGACATAGGGCCGCCTTTCGTGCCGTTCGTTACGTTGCGCTCTTATCTAAGCGATCCGGGCGCCGCTTGCAGCCCCTCCCTTGAATACCGGCTATGCGGGTGACAGGTTCGGGTGAAACCGGAGGGAGGATCCCATGATCGAGAAACGCGACTTTTACATCGACGGCGCCTGGGTCACCCCCCTGGCGGGCACGGCGCATGAGGTTATCAACCCGTCCACCGAAGAACCCTGCGCGGTGATCTCACTCGGCGGGCAGGCCGACACGGACGCCGCCGTCGCCGCGGCCCGCCGCGCCTTTCCGGCCTGGATGGCCACGCCGCCGGCGGAGCGGATCGCGTTGGTCGAACGGCTGATCGACATCTATAAGCGCCGCTCTGACGATCTGGCCGACGCGATGAGCCTTGAGATGGGCGCGCCCATCGACATGGCCAAATCCAGCCAGGCGGGCGCGGGGTCGTGGCACCTGGCCAACTTCATCAAGGCCGCCAAGGAATTCGAGTTCAACCGCCCCTTCGGCAGCTCTGATCGGATCATCTATGAGCCCGTTGGCGTCTGCGCCCTCATCACTCCATGGAATTGGCCGATGAACCAGGTCACGCTGAAGGTTGGCGCCGCGACCATCGCGGGCTGCACCATGGTGTTGAAACCGTCCGAGGAATCGCCCCTGAACGCGATGATCTTCGCCGAGATGATGGACGAGGCGGGCTTTCCCGCCGGTGTCTTCAATCTGGTGAACGGGGATGGCGTGGGCGTTGGCTCGCAGCTGTCGGGGCACCTGGACGTGGACATGGTCAGCTTTACCGGATCGACCCGCGCGGGCACAGCGATCTCCAAAAACGCCGCCGACACGCTAAAGCGCGTGCATCTGGAGCTCGGTGGCAAGGGCGCGAACCTGATCTTCGACGACGCCGACGACAAGGCCGTGAAGCGCGGCGTGCTGCACATGATGAACAACACCGGCCAGTCCTGTAACGCGCCCAGCCGGATGCTGGTCCAGCGCGGGCGCTACGACGCCGCGGTGGAAGAGGCCCAGGCCGTTGCAGAAAAAGTCACCGTCGGTCCCGCCTCCGAGGAAGGCCGGCATATCGGCCCCGTCGTGAACGAGGTGCAGTGGGGTAAGATCCAGGACCTGATCCAGAAGGGCATCGACGAAGGTGCCCGCCTGGTCGCGGGCGGCACGGGCCGGCCCGATGGGCTGAACAAGGGCTTCTATGTCCGCCCGACTGTCTTTGCCGATGTGAACAACGATATGACCATCGCGCGGGAGGAAATCTTTGGCCCGGTCCTGTCCATCATCCCCTTCGACACCGAAGAGGAAGCGGTCAAAATCGCCAACGACACGCCTTATGGCCTGACCAACTATGTCCAGACCACGGACGGCGCCTGCGCCAACCGCTTGGCGGGCCAGCTGCGCTCCGGCATGGTGGAGATGAACGGCACGTCCCGCGCCGCCGGCTCCCCCTTTGGCGGGATGAAGCAATCCGGCAACGGGCGCGAAGGGGGCGTCTGGGGGCTCGAGGACTTCTTGGAGGTCAAAGCAGTCTCTGGCTGGGCCGCCGAATGACGATTACCGCCCGGCTGCACGGGCGGCTGGGCAATCAGATGTTTCAATACGCCGCCGCACGGTCTCTGGCCGTGCGGCGGGGCACGTCCCCCGCCCTCGACACCCGCACCGCGGAGCATAAGGGCGAAGGCGATCTGCGCCGCGTTTTCGATCTGCCCGATTTGGTGGAACCGGCGGACCTCCCCCCTGCGAAGCACCAAAGCACCCTGGGTCACGCGTGGGCCCGCCTGACCCGGCGCACGTACAAGCGTGAGGATGGGCTGGGCTATAACCCGACCTTCCCGCTCTGGCCCGACGGCAGCTACCTGCACGGCTATTGGCAATGCGAGCGTTATTTCGAGGATATTGCGAACGACATCCGCCGCACCTTCGCGCCCAAACACCCGATGAGCGCGCAAAACGCGGAGATGGCCGCGCGCATCGCCAGCGGCCCGTCGATCAGCCTGCATGTCCGCCGCGGCGACTATGTCGGCTTGGGCGCGATGGCGCAGTGCGACCAGGCCTACTACGACGCGGCCCTCGCCAAAGTGGCGGAGGGGGTCGAGGCGCCGACGGTCTACGTTTTCTCCGACGATCCAGGCTGGGCTAAGGACAACCTGCCCCTGCCCTTCGATAAGGTCGTGGTCGACCACAACGGCCCCGACACAGACTATGAAGACCTGCGCCTGATGGGCCTGTGCGATCACAACGTCATCGCCAATTCGTCTTTCAGCTGGTGGGGCGCCTGGTTGGGAGAGACGGACACCAGCCGTATCGCGGGCCCCAAGGCCTGGTTCGCCCCGGGCAAGCCGCAAAACCCCGATATCCTGCCGGCGCGTTGGTTCGCCATCTAGCCCCGCGCGTCAGTGCATTTTGAGGTCCAGCAGGATGATCTCCGAATAAACGTGGTCGATGTCCTCGGGCCGCATATGCCCGGCGGTGTAGTAGCGCGGCACCGGGAGCTCTTCGATCCTGGTCGGCTCCGCCCCGTCCAGCAC
This sequence comes from Pseudomonadota bacterium, assembly GCA_039178165.1. GTDB lineage: Bacteria > Pseudomonadota > Alphaproteobacteria > Rhodobacterales > Rhodobacteraceae > JBCBCP01. Next base: position 3,023 of record JBCDFL010000155.1, read on the forward strand.
GAAGCGCGAATCCGAAGCCAGAACGCCCCCCTCCGGCACAATGGAGTTCGCGATGGTCTGCGCATAGCGGGCAAAGAGGTCGCGCTGGCCGCAATAGAAGACCTCGTGACTGATATAGTCCCCGTGCTTCTGCTTGACCGACAGGCACAGAACGCACGGACCGTCAGGCGTCATCACCGCCCAGCGCGCCAAGTTCAGCCCCTCGTGATCGGCCAGCACCTGCGCGTCTATGGCCAAGATGCCGGGCACCGACGCCGGGTCAGACGACACTTCGAACCGCCGCCCAGCCTGCGGCACCCAAACATACCGATGCGTATCGAGCGGCGCAAAGCCTGCCGCCTCCACCACCGGCGCGGCGTTCTTGGCGCTGGCGAGGTTCGTCACCGTGACACCGGGCAGGGAGGTCGCAAGGCGCAGCATCTCTTTGCCCACGCCGCCGCCGCGATACTCTTTCAGCAGATACCAGGACGACATATTGGACGTCACCGCCGGACCATGCGCCGTCGGACGGTTGGCCGTGACCATGCCCAGGCAGCCGACCACCCGCCCCTTGTCCTTGACCCGCAGCGCGTAGGGCTCCGCCGCCCAGCGCCCGGCGAGCAGCTTGCGCCAGCCAGTGATGTCCCATTTGGCCCGCGGAAAGGCGGTGACCATGAATTGCGCGATCTCTTCGCGCTCTTCGGGCGCGGCAAAGGCTATGTCGACCATGTCCCCTCCATCCTATCGGCCAGGCGCACCCAGCGCACGCGGCCCGCCAGCCGGTCCAGCAAGGCGTCCTGAAAGGCCCATGTGGCGTCGTCGGTTTGCAGGTGGTGCGTTGTCAGGCCAGTTGGCTCGTCCCGGTCGTTTTTGCGTCGGTAAGCAAGATGCGCGACCAGGGATTTTAGAGTGCCTTCGACCCCTCGAAAATGCGCGCCGCCCTTCCAGCGGATCGGGTCGAAATGCAGGTTCACGCGCATCAGGCCCGGCACGGCCTCCTGTTCGGCCCGCGGCCCGTGCGTGGTCAGAAGCGTGTAGCCCCAGCCGGGCAAGGCCCGCGCCGTCGCCGCGCCGATTCGGTTCCAAGGCGGCGCGATCACGGGCAGCAGCCGCGGCATCCCCTGCAAAGCGGCCCACCCCTCCGCAAGGTCAGCGCGTTGCAGGGCCAAATCGCGGCTTTCGCCAATCTCCGACGGGCGCAGGCCCTTCGGCTCGTGGTTCTTGTGCCGCAGCCCGTGTTGCAGGACCCAGACATCCTCCGCCCGCTCCAGACGGTCCCGTAGGGTATCGCTGAGCCCTTCTGGGATGACCCCCAAATGCAGCGGCGCGCCCGCCCGCTCCGCCTGCGCAATCAACCGGTCCAAAGCGGGGGAGGCCGCCTGCGCATCATCGTCCCGCCACCACATCGTGGGCGGCGCGTCCCAGTGGGCAAGCTCGGCCTCTAATGCTCCCCAGCCGGTCAAAACGGCACCTTGCTGCGGAACTTTAGCGACCGCCCGCTTTCGGGATGCTTCACCCGCAGCTCTTCGGCGTGCAGCATCAGCCGCTCGAAATCGCGCGCTGGCCCTTCCGCATAGAACGGATCGCCCAGGATCGGATGGCCCATCGCCAAGCAATGCACCCGCAGCTGATGCGAGCGCCCCGTCCGCGGCATGAGGCGCAGCCGCGCGGTCTGCCCCTCGGCCCGCAGCAGCCGCCAGTCGGTGATCGCCTGCTTGCCCGTCTCATGGCAAACCATCTGCCGGGGCCGGTTCGGCCAGTCCACGATCAGGGGCAGATCGACGGTGCCCTCCTTGGCCTCCGGCACGCCCCAGACCCGCGCGACATAGGTCTTGCGGGTGCTGCGCGCCTCGAACTGCGCGCTCAGATGCCGCTGCGCGTGGGGCGACAGGGCAAAGATCATCACCCCGCTCGTGTCGCGGTCCAGCCGGTGGACCAGCAGCGCCTCGGGAAAAGCCGCCTGGACCCGGCTCAGCAGGCAATCGGCCAGATCCGCGCCCCGTCCCGGCACGCTCAGCAGGCCCGCGGGCTTGTTTACGGCCAGCACCTCTGCATCCTCGTGCAGCAGCGCCAGGGGCGTTTGGGGCGGGGCATACGTTGCGTCCATAGGCTCTGACCTGCGGGAAAGGGGCTGGGATTTCAAGCCATGCTCGGCAACGCTGCTGGCGGGAGGACTTCACATGCACGACACGATACGCACCTTCATCGACGCCGCCGTCGCCAAGGATCACGGCCCGGTGCCGGCGCTGCTGGCCGAGGATGTCCGCTTCATGCCGCCGACCTATTGGAAGACCTGGACCGGCCGCGCCCCCGCCGCAGCGGTGCTAGAGCATGTGACAGCTGTGTTCGAGGATTTCCGCTACCGCCGCGTGATGGGCGAGGGGCGCGACTGGGCGCTCGAGTTTCAGTGCAAGGTCACGGGGCTGGACGCTGTGGGCGCGGATCTGATCACGCTGAACGAGGATGGGCTGATCCAGGAATTCGAGGTGATCATGCGGCCGCACAAATCCGTCGGCGGGCTGCGCGAGGCAATGAATGCCAGGGTGATGCAGGACCCGAGGTTTTTGGAGTTTCAGAAGGCGTTGTCGTAGTTTCAGTGCATAGCGCAAGCCGTTCCGCGGGGTGGCGTGGAACACGCCGCCCCGTGGGGGCGGAACGGCGTGTCGACATCCTACAGATGTCTGTGGGCTGAGCGCTAACAGTGTTAAACCGCCCGCGCTCGCATCCCCCGCACCAACGTCCACGAATAGATGACCAGGGCGGCCCAGATCAGCGGGAAGGCGATCATGCGAGCCGTGCCCATCGGCTCGTCGAAGACAAACACCGCGCACAGGAAGATCATCGTCGGCGCGATGTATTGCAGGATCGCGATGGTCGTCAGCCGCAGCCCCTTCGCCCCGTTCGCATAGAGGATCAGCGGCACCGCCGTCACCGCACCGCAGCCGAGCAAAAGCAGCGTGTCCGACCCGCCGACGGCGCCCGACCCACCGAGCCACAGCGCGTAGCCCAGGGCGAAGGGCAAGAGGATCAGAACCTCAAGCATGAAGCCCTGGTTCGGCCCGATGGGCAGCGACTTCTTGCACAGGGCGTAGAACCCAAAGCTGACGAACAGAACGATCGCCGGCCAGGGCAGCGCGCCCTGCGCCACCGTCAGAACCACGACCGCCACGACCGCGAGCCCGATGGCCGCCCATTGCAGCGGCGCGGGCCGCTCCCCCAGCAGCACGGCGCCCAGCGCCACACTAAAGAGCGGGTTGATGTAGTAGCCAAGCGCCGCATCCAACGTCCGCTCCGCCTGGATGGCCCAGACATAGACCCCCCAATTGATCGAGATCAGCGCTGCCGTCAGCGCGCCCATAGCCAGAAGGCGCGGCGAGGTCAGTGCCACACGCAGATCGCGCGTGCGCCCCAGAACGATCAGCAACGCGCCCGCAATCGGGACGGACCAGATGATCCGGTGCGCCACCACCTCTGCGGGGCCGATATGGTCCATAAGCTTCAGGTAGAGGGGCAAAAAGCCCCACAGCACATAGGCGGAGACGGCAAAGCCAAGCCCCGCGGCGGTGTCTTCGTCAGGCGCGCTCATGGCCGCAACAGGCGCAGGATCGCCGGGCGTGGTCAAGGGGCGGCGCGCGTGCTAGCGCGGCGCCATGACGGACCGCCCCTCTGCCGAATATATCGCCCTGATCGCCGCGCTGATCGCCATCGGCGCGCTCGGGACGGACATCATGCTACCCGCGCTCGCGCAGATCGGCATGGACCTGAACGCACCCAGCGCCAACGACGTGCACTATATCGTCACGGCGTTCTTCCTGGGCATGGCCGTGGGGCAGATCTTTGTCGGGCCGCTGTCGGACGCGGTGGGGCGCAAGCCGGTGATCTATGGCGGATACATCGTCTTTGTCGCGGGGTGCTTGGTGTCGATCTTCGGCGGCACGTGGGAGGCGATGCTGGCCGGGCGGATGCTGCAGGGCCTCGGCGCCTCCACCCCGCGGATCGTGACGGTCGCCCTGGTGCGCGACCAATATGCCGGGGCGCCGATGGCACGGGTCATGTCCATCGTCATGGCCGCGTTCATCGCCGTGCCCATCCTGGCGCCGATGCTGGGCCAAGTCCTCGTCACCCTCGGCGACTGGCAAGCCTGCTTTGTCGGGCTGATCGTCCTGGCCATCGCCGTCTCCCTCTGGTGCGCCGTGCGCCTGCCCGAAACCCTCGCGCCAGAGGCGCGCCGCACCTTCCGCGCCGCCCCGCTTCTGGCCGGTTTGCGGGAGGTGCTGCGCAGCCGGCCTGTCATGGGCTACACCCTGGCGACGGCTCTGAATTTCGGCATGTTCCTGGGCTACCTCGGCTCCGCCCAGCAAATCTTTGCGGAGGTGTTCGGGCGCGGCGCCAGCTTCGTTCTGTACTTCGCGCTCGCCGCCGCCTCCATCGGCGTCGCGGCCCTCATCAACGCCAGGCTGGTGGAGCGTTTGGGCATGGCGCGTTTGACCTGGGCCGCGCAGGTGGGTGCGGCAGGGGTGTCGATAGTTTTCCTGGCCGTCCTCATCCCCTACGCAGGCGTGCCCCCGTTCTGGAGCTTTGTCGCCTGGCAACTCGCCGCGTTCTTCTGCGTCGGTGTCCTGTTCGGCAACCTCAACGCCTTGGCGCTTGAGCCGCTCGGCCACATGCCCGGCCTTGGCGCAGCCTTTACCGGCGCGCTGTCGATGCTGCTGTCCCTGCCGCTCGCCGCCCACATCAGCGGCGCGTTCGATGGCACAGTCTGGCCGCTGGTCGCGGGCTTTGCGGGCCTGAGCGCAACCGCGCTGCCGGTGCTGCGATGGGCGGCGCGGCGCTAGCGCCGCCCGAACCCCGTCAGGCCTTCACCCGCTCCGATTTCGGATCGTACATCGGCTTCAGCGACGC
>JBCDFL010000156.1:0-7884 GCA_039178165.1 Pseudomonadota bacterium
GCCCAGCGGAACACGCCGTCATTGCTGGCCCCGGTGATCGCCACGCGCACGCCGTCCGCGTATTTGGCGACGAACACGCCCACGAGGGCGAAGCGCGAGGCAGGCTGCACGAACTTCTGGTAGTTCGACACTTCGGGGATCGGCATCTTCACCGCGGTGATGATCTCCCCCTCGTCCAGCGCGGTGGTGAACATGCCCTGGAAGTAGTCGTCCGCCGCGATCTCCCGCGCGTTGGTCACGATGGTCGCGCCGGTGCCCAGGGCCGCGGCCGGGTAGCAGGCGGAGGGATCGTTGTTCGCCAGGCTGCCGCCGATGGTGCCGCGGTTGCGCACCGCCGGATCGCCGATCCGCACGGCCAGACCCGCAAGGCCCGCAAAATGCGCGCCGGCATCCGCCGCGACCTGCGCGTGGGTCGTCGCCCCGCCGATTACCAGGCTGCCGCCTTCTTTGCTCACCCCCACCATGTCGGCGATGCCCTTGAGGCTCACCAGTTTGGAGGGCTGCGCCAAACGCTGCTTCAGCGTCGGGATCAGGGTCTGCCCCCCGCCCAGCGCCTGCGCCTCTTCCATGCCAAGGGCGGCGACCGCATCGGCCACGCTGCCCGGCTTTTCAAACTCGAAGTTATACATTTTCTTTCCTCCCTGAGCCGGTGCGGGTGTCCCCTTTCACTTGGCTCAAAACAACTCCGGGGAGCGCGAGGGGCTGGCCCCTCGCACCCATCCGTTAGGCCTGGTTCATCGCCGCCCAGACGCGGTCCGGCGTCGCGGGCATGTCGATGTGATCCACCTTGTGACCGCCCGATTGCAGCGCGTCGATGATCGCGTTGATCACCGTCGGCGGGGAGCCGATGGCCCCCGCCTCGCCGCAACCCTTCACGCCCAGCGGGTTGTGGGTGCAGGGGGTCTGGCAGGAATGGTCGACCGTGTAGTGGGCCATATGCGGCAGGTTGTCGGCGCGCGGCATGGTGTAGTCCATGTAGGACGCGCTGAGCAGTTGGCCGTTTTCGTCGTAGGCGCAGTTTTCCAGCAGCGCCTGGCCAATGCCCTGGGCGATGCCGCCATGGACCTGGCCTTCGACAATCATCGGGTTGATGACGTTGCCGAAATCGTCCGCCGACACGAAGCGCTCGATGGTCACGGTGCCGGTTTCGGGATCGACCTCCACCTCGCAGGAATAGGCGCCCGACGGGTAGGTGAAGTTCGCGGGATCGTAGAACGCGGTCTCCTCCAGGCCCGGCTCGATATCCTCCAGCGGGTAGTTGTGCGGCACGTAGGCGGCGAGCGTCACATCCCCCCAGGCCACCGACTTGTCGGTGCCCGCGACCGAGAACATGCCGTCCTTCAGCTCGATATCCCCTTCGGAGGCTTCGAGCAGGTGGGCGGCGATTTTCTTGGTCTTGTTGATGATCTTCTCGGTCGCGCGGACCATGGCCGAACCGCCAACCGCGATGGAACGGGAGCCATAGGTGCCCATGCCCATCGGCGTGTTGGCGGTGTCGCCGTGCACGATCTCCACCTGTTCGGCGGGGATGCCGATCATCTCGGCCACGACTTGCGGGAACGTCGTCTCGTGCCCCTGACCGTGGGAGTGCGAGCCGGTCATGACGACCAAGCCGCCGGTGGCGTTGACGCGCACGGTGGCAGATTCGTACAGACCCGCGCGCGCGCCCAGCTGGCCCACAAGGTTCGACGGCGCGATGCCGCAGGCTTCGATGAAGCAGTTGACGCCGAAGCCGCGCAGCTTGCCGTTCTTCTCGCTCTCGGCGCGGCGGGCTTCAAAACCGTCGCGGTCCGCGATCTCCAGCATCTTGTCCATCGTCGCGTCGTAATCCCCGGTGTCGTATTCGACCGCCACGGGCGTGGCGTAGGGGAATTCGCGGATGAAGTTCTTGCGCCGCAGCTCGACCGGGTCCACGCCCAGCTCGCGCGCGGCCTTGTCGATCACCCGCTCCAGCTGGAAGGTCGCCTCGGGGCGGCCCGCGCCGCGATAAGCGTCGACCGGCACCGTGTTGGTGAAGACGGCCTTCACGTTGGTGTAGATCAGCGGCGTGGTGTAGTTGCCCGCCAGCAGCGTGCCGTGCAGCCAGGTCGGGATCGACGGCGCGAAGGTCGACAGATACGCGCCCATATTCGCGTGCGTCAGGCAGCGCAGGGCGGTGAACTTGTGATCCGCGTCCATCGCCAGTTCGATCGTGGTGACGTGGTCCCGGCCATGCGCGTCGGAGATGAACGCTTCGGAGCGCGAGGACGTCCACTTGACCGGGCGGTTGCACTGTTTGGCCGCGAAGGTGCAGAACGCCTCTTCGGCGTAGTGGAAGATCTTGGCGCCGAAGCCGCCGCCCACATCGGGCGCCACGACGCGCAGCTTGTGCTCGGGGATGCCGAGGACGAAGGCGCCCATCAGCAGCCGGATCACGTGCGGGTTCTGCGACGTGGTATAAAGCGTGCTCTCGTCGTTGTGGCGGGCGTAGTCGCCCACGGCGACGCGCGGCTCCATCGGGTTGGCGACGAGGCGGTTGTTCACCAGCTCCAGCTTGGTGACGTGTGCGGCGTCCGCGATGGCCTTGTCCACGGCGTCCTTGTTTTCCTCGACGAAGCCCCAGTCGTAGCAGAGGTTATCGTTCAGATCTTCGTGCACCTTGGTCGCGCCGTCCTGCAGCGCCGCCTTCATGTCGACGACGGCAGGCAGTTCCGCAATGTCGAGCGTGATGGCCTCAGCCGCGTCCCGCGCCTGGGCCAGGCTGTCGGCCACGACCGCGGCGACGATCTCACCCACGTGGCGGACCTTGCCTTGGGCGATGACGGGGTGCGCGGGCTCCTGCATGACGTTGCCGTCCTTGCTGGTCACCTGCCATCCGCAGGGAATGCCGCCGACACCTTCGAAATCGGCGCCGGTGAAGATGCGCACGACGCCCGGCATGGCTGCAGCCTCGGCGGTGTCGATCCCATTGATCGTCCCGTGCGCCACGTCCGAGCGCAGGAAATACACATAGGCCTGGCCGTTCAGGTTGATGTCGTCGGTGTAATTGCCCGATCCCGTCAGGAACCGGAGGTCTTCGCGGCGCTTATCGCTTGCGCCAATGCCATTATCCTTCGGCATGGTCTTCCTCCCTAAAATCTTGCGCGGTCCCCTGACCGCTGGCTGGATTGCCGGAGCGTCCGTGTTGCGCGGATGCAGGCTCCGGGGGGCCGGGGACTGTGTCCCGGCAAGTCTGGTCTTGGATTATTCCGCCGCGACCGGCTGCACCTGCTGACCGGAAGCTGCCATGATCGCCTTGACGATGTTGTGGTAGCCGGTGCAGCGGCAGATGTTGCCTTCGAGGTATTCGCGTACCTCGGCCTCGGTCGGCGAGGGGTTTTCCTTCAGCAGCGCGGCGGCGGTCATCACCATGCCGGGCGTGCAGAAGCCGCATTGCAGGCCGTGATGGTCCTGGAACGCCTGCTGGATCACGTTGAGCGAGCCGTCCGCGTTGGCCTGGCCTTCGATGGTCGCGACCTGCGCGCCGTCGGCTTCAACGGCCAGCATGGTGCAGGATTTCACCAGCGTGCCGTCCACGTGCACGGTGCAAGCGCCGCATTGCGACGTGTCGCAGCCCACATGGGTGCCGGTCATCCCCAGCGTCTCGCGCAGGAACGAGGACAGCAGCGTGCGGCCCTCGACCGAGCCGGACACGGTCTTGCCGTTCACATTCATACTTATTTCAGACATGTTTCCTCCCTTATGTCCGTCAGCCGCTGACCAGCGACTTGAACCAGCCCTTCTTGGGGGCCTCCGGCTCATCGGCGCTGGTCTCGGCCTCTTCTTGTGGTTCTTCGACGACGTCTTTGAACCGCTCGAAGAACTGGTCCGCCATCTTCTTGGCGAACCCGTCGATGATGCGGCTGCCCAATTGGGCCAGCTTGCCGCCCACCTTGGCTTCCACGTTGTAATGAAGTTCGGTGCCCTCGGGCCCTTCGGTCAGGGTGACGTCCGCGCCGCCCTTGGCAAAGCCGGCCGCGCCGCCCTTGCCCTCTCCGCTCAGCCGGAGCGAGGCGGGCGCCACGCGGTCCTCCACCGCCACAGCGCCTTTGAAGGTAGCTTTGACGGGGCCGACCTTCTGAACGACGGTTGCGGTGAAACCTGTGTCGGCGGTGCCGTCCATTTCCGTGCAGCCGGGCACGGAGGCGCGCAGAACGTCCGGGTTCAGCAGCGCCGCCCACACGGTGTCGCGATCGGCGGCGATGATCTTGGTTCCGGACATTTTCATTGGCGGACCTCTTGCAAGGTTGGCTGACTGAATGTGACGTTAGGGGGCGCCTGCCCCGCGGCATATGCGACTTATGGGTTAGTTCACCTTTCGGGCGGCACGAAAGTCAAGCCGTAGTCCGCGTAGATCTGGGCGATGCGCCCGTCCTCCAGCGCGTAGCGGATGGCGTCATCGACCGAATAGGCCAGCGGGCGGTAGCGGAAGTTGATGCCCACGCCCAGCGTCCAAGAGCCCACGGCAAAGCCCGGCAGCGGCGGCTGGTGGATGCCCACCCCCTCCGTTTGCCCATGCTCCAGCTGCGCCAGGGGGCCCATCGCGGCCTTCACCTCGCCCGCCGCCAAGGCCGCCATCGCGCCGTCCATGTCGGGAAAGCGCACGATGTTCGCGCGCAGCTGCCCGCCCGCAAGGCCCGTCAGGTAGAAATCGGCGATGGAATCGTTCTCCACCGCGACTGTGTCGAAGCGGAAATAGGCCGGGACGGGCTTGTCCTCGGGATATAGTGCCTCATCGTAGGCGATGGCGATGGCTTCGGTCTGGTACTGCCCGGTGAACACCACTTGCTCCACCCGGCATTTGAAGGCCGAATCGTAGGGCACGCGCATCATCACGTTGGCGATCCGCCCGCCGATCAGCGCGCCCTTCCACAGGTTATTGCGCAGATCGGCCTCAAGGTTCTCGCCCGCGCCGACAAAGTTGAACCGCGCCTCGACGCCGAGATCGGCGGCGATCAGGCGCGCGATCTCAATGTCGATACCGCGGGGCGTGCGCCCCTCCTGCCAGCTATAGGGCGGGTAATCCTCGTAGACCGCAAACAGCATGTGCCCCTGGTCCATCAGCACGTCCAGCTCCTGCCCGACGATGTCGCGGCTGGCGTTTTGGGGCTTGGGCTGGGGGATGTGATCCGCGCAGGGGTCGGAGGATTGCGCAAAAAGGGGGCCGGTCATCAGACCGACCCCGAGGGAAAGACCGAGGGCCAACAGGGAGAGGGTTTTCATGCCCGCGATCTGATCCGATTAATTCGTGGCAGACAAGCCGATCGTCAGGATCTCGGCCGCCTGCTTGTAGCCGGCTTCGGTGCCGTCCACCGCAAAGCTGGCCCGATACGCGATGCTGTCCGCGACGGGCGCGCCCGACAGCGTCTCGATCTCGCCGGCCAGCTCCGTCAGCCGCGCCTTGACCGCGTCCGCGTCCGAGCCGGAGGTGTCCTCGGCCCAAGCCAGGAACTGGTCGCGCATCTCGCGCAGCTCGCCCGAGCGTTCAGCGACCATCTCATCGTCGGGGCGCGTTTCCAGGTAGGTGCGGATGGCCCAGGCGGCCTTCTCGCCCAGCAGCTCACCGAAGGCGGGCATGCGTGTGATGCCGTTCTGCGTGTATCCGGAAATGTAGCGCTCCATATACCATTCGTCGCCGTATTCCTCGGCTTCGAGGAAGCGCAGGTCGGGCGCCAGCCCGCCGCTGATCGCCTCCAGACCGTGGCAGCGCGCGCAGTTCTGGTTGTAGCCCGAGGCGCCAATCTCGATCGCAGCGCGCCAGGCTTCAAAGCCGATCTCCGTCTCGCGATACGGGTTTTCGATCAGACCATCCTCCACATCGGGAAGCGCGGCCGTATCGACAGGCTGGGGGGACACGTCGCCGTGGGCAAACGCGAACGTTGCGGCGCCGATCAATGCGCCAGCGAGAGCCAGATGTTTCATTGCGCACTCCTCCTTGCGGTCTTGATCTTGGTCTAGCGGAGGGGGCCGCGCCGTCTCAATGCGACCTTCGTCGGTCCGCGGCAGCCTGCCGCAAGATCGCGCGGTATACCGCCGAGGACCGCGGCAGGCTGCCGCATTGGGGCCTGCGACGATGGTCGCATAGCCTGGCGATAAGCCGCTGCTAGCGTAGCGGAAACGGGAGGACATCACGATGAACCGGCTGTGCGCCGCGCTGATGGCCTGTGCCATCGGCACGGGACTTTGCGCCCAAGAACTGACCATACCCATGGTCTGGCTGCGCCATGCGGAGCCGGAGCATCCGGTCCTCAGCAACCTCGATCCCATTCCCGAAAATCGCGGCCAGGCCGGCGCGCAGGTCGCGCTAGACGACAACCTGACCACGGGCCGCTTCCTGGGCCAGAAATACACGCTGGAGATCGTGGAGATCGCGCCCGAAGACGACCCCGTCGCCGCCGCCCGCGCCGCGCTCGCGGCCAGCCCGTTCCTGGTCCTCGACGCGCCAGCGGCAAGCCAGCTGGCCATCGCTGACTTGGCCGAGGCGCAAGGCGCGATCCTCTTCAACGCGTCCTCGTCGGACATGGCCCTGCGCGGCGCCGATTGCCGGGCGAACCTGCTGCACACCAAGACCAGCTACGCCCAACAGGCCGACGCGTTGATGCAATTCGCACGCTTCAAGCGCTGGGACGACATCGTCCTGATCGAAGGCGCGGCGCCCGGCGACACGGCCTTCGCCGATGCCCTGCGCGCCAGCGCGACCAAATTCGCCATGGAAATCGCAGAAACCAAGCCCTGGCTGACCGACGCCGACATCCGCCGCAACGCGGGCCAAGAGGTGCCCCTCTTCACCCAGGACCTGCCCGACCATGACCTGATTCTGGTCGCGGATGTGCACAACGACTTTGCCCGCTACCTCGCCTACAACACGTGGCTCGCCCGGCCCATCGCGGGCAGCGAAGGGCTGCGCCCGGTCTCCTGGGCGCCGGTGGTCGAACAATGGGGCGCCGCCCAGCTGCATTCGCGCTTCGAAGAGGCCGCGGGGCGCGAGATGACGTCCGAAGACTACGCTGCCTGGGCCGCCATCCGCGCCGTGGGCGAAGCCGTAACCCGCACCAAATCCGCCGACCCGGCCACGATCCGCGCCTACCTGCTGTCCGAAGACTTCGCGCTCGCCGGCTTCAAAGGCCGCCCGCTGTCCTTCCGCACCTGGAACGGCCAGATGCGCCAGCCCATCCCGCTGGTCACCCGCTCGGCCCTCGTCGCGCAGGCGCCGCTGCCCGGCTACCTGCACCAGCGCACCGAACTCGACACGCTCGGCCTCGATCAACCCGAAAGTGCCTGCACCGCCTTCCGGTAATCCCTCTTCACTTGGCTCAAAACAACTCCGGGGGAGCGCGAGGGGAGGTCACCCCTCGCTCCCGGCCCAACCACAGGAGACGACAGATGAAACAAATCCTGCTCGCCACCACATTGCTGGCCACACCGCTGATGGCGGACGAAATCTGGGTCAGTAACGAAAAGGACGACACCGTCAGCGTGATCGATATCGAGACGCTGGAGGTCGTGCGCACCATCGACGTAGGCGAACGCCCGCGCGGCATCACCTTCTCCAAGGATTACAGCGTGCTTTATGTCTGCGCGTCCGACAGCGACACGGTGCAGGTGATTGACCCCGAAACAGGCAACGTCCTGCACGAGCTGCCCTCGGGCGAGGACCCAGAGCAGTTCGTGCTCCACCCCGATGACCGCCACCTCTATATCGCGAACGAGGATGACGCGATCACCACCGTGGTGGACACCGAAACTCGCAAGGTCGTCGCCCAAATCGACGTTGGGATCGAACCCGAAGGCATGGCCGTCAGCCCCGACGGCAAGATCGCCATCACCACGTCCGAGACGACGAACATGGCCCACTGGATCGACACC
>JBCDFL010000157.1:0-7793 GCA_039178165.1 Pseudomonadota bacterium
AATCAGCCGCGGCACCGGCAGACGGGCCAGATCGACACCGTCGCCGAACCACGGGGTCAGCAGCGCCGCCTGCTCCGCATCGCTGAGCGCCCGCGCGCCGGCCACGCCGGTCGTGGTCTGCAGGACCGCCAGGGCGGCCGCACTCTGCGCCGCCCGCTCGCCCGCAGGCGCGGTGATCCGGATCGTTGCTGTGCCGGACAGGGCGGCGCCCCATTGCTTGGCCAAGCCGCCCGCCGCCAGCGACAGCGCCAGCGCGAAGACGGCAAGGAAGGCCATCACGCCCGCAGCAAAAAGCGTCAGCTGCGCCGTGAAGCCCGAGGGCGGGACCACGCGGTCAGCCTGCCGGTCCCCACGGACCAGCGCACGCAGGCTGGCCATATCCAGCCTCACAGATCCGCCCCCGCCAGTTGGATACGCCGGTTCGCGATGCGCAGAACCCGCGCCTGGACCTGCGCCTTGGCCGCGCGGATGAGGCCCAGATCATGCGTGGCGATGAGGACGGTCTTGCCCATCCGGTTCAGCTCCACCAACAGGGTCAGCAGACGCTGAGACATATCCCAATCGACATTGCCCGTCGGCTCGTCCGCCAGCACGACATCCGGCGACAGGATCACCGCACGGGCCAGCGCCGCGCGCTGCCGCTCGCCCCCCGACAGCTCCGGCGGCAGGGCGGAGGCGCGGGGCGTCAGGCCGACCCACGCCAACAAATCCTCCAGATCGGAGCCGGCCACATCCGCCCCGCGCCCCGACACGACCAGCGGCAGGGCCACGTTGTCCGCAACGGGCAAATGGTCGAGGAACTGCACGTCCTGATGCACAACGCCCACACGCCGGCGCACGAGGGCGATATCGTCCCGCTCCAGGCTGCGGACGTCGGCACCAAACAGGCGCACATCCCCCGCCGTGGGCAGCAGCGCGCCGTAACAGAGCTTCAACAGCGTTGTCTTGCCGGCGCCGGACGGGCCGGTCAGGAAGTGGAAGGAGCCGGCAGCCAGCTTGACGGACACGTCGCTCAGCAGCTCGCCGCCCCCATAGCTGTAGGCCACATTATCCAGCTCGATCACGGGTTTGCCCTTACCTGCCCTGCCGGCACTGTTGTGCCCGAGCCGCAGAGCGCATGCAATCGTGCCGGGGCGCCTGGGCCGCGGCAAGGTTGCACTTTTCCGCTGCGCCGTTCAGGTCATATTGTGAAGTGGGGCAGGTAAAGCAGGGGCAAATGATGGGAGTGGAGAGCGGCGCGGGGACGACATGCGACTGATTTGTCCCAATTGCGATGCACAATACGAGGTCCCGGCGGAGGTTATTCCGACCGAAGGTCGAGATGTGCAATGCTCCAGCTGCGGCCAGACCTGGTTCCAGCACCACCCGGATCACCCCCCCCTCCCAGAGCCCGAGGATGAGGTCGACCCGCCCGCCGAAGGGGAAACACGCGTGCCCGCCCCAGAACCGGCGCCCGCGCCGCAGCAGCGCCAGCTCGATCCCAATGTCGCAGACATCCTGCGCCAGGAGGCGGAGCAGGAGCAGCGCGCCCGCGCCGCCGAAGCCTTGGAAAGCCAACCCGATCTGGGCCTCGACGATCTGGGCGAGGCGCCGCCCCCCGCCCCGGACGCGGAAGACGACGCCACCAAGCGCGCGCGGGAGGCCCGCGCCCGTATGGCCCGCCTGCGCGGCGAGCCGGAAGAGCCCGAGGCGACCGCCGCGCCCGGCTCGCGCCGCGACCTGCTGCCGGATATCGAGGAAATCAACTCCACCCTGCGCAGCGCCAGCGACCGCGCGCCCGGCCCGCAGGCGGATGCGGCCGCGCCTGTGGCTCAGACGCGTCAGCGCAGCTTCCGCCGCGGGTTCGCCACGTCCGTGATAGTCGCGGCGCTGGCCACAGGGCTCTACGCCGCCGCGCCGCGCATTTCGGCCGAGGTGCCGAGCGCCGCGCCCGCTTTGCGCGCCTATACCAGTCAGGTGGACGGCGCGCGGCTATGGCTCGACGGTCAGTGGACGCGGATGCTCCAGTGGCTTGACAGCGCGTCGGCTTAGCGGCGGTGCCTTAGTGGCGCGATCCGCGCTGGCGTCAGAACCGCTCTAGCAGACGGCCCAGATAGTCCAGCTCGACATCGGGGCGCTCGCCCTCGCCGGCGCGGCGCCGGATTTCCGCCAGCAGGTCGCGCGCGCGGCGGTAGACGTCGTCGCCCTGCACCATATCCGACCGCTCGGTGCCCGTGCCGCCCCGCGTGCTGCCCTGATCCCGGCCCAGCGGGTCCTGCGATTGCGCCTCGCGCTGCGCCTCAGCATTGCCCTGGCCCTGCTGGTTTTGCTGCTCTTGCGCCATCGCCTCGCCCAGCGCGCGCATGCCATCACGCAGGGCGTCCATGGCCTGCGCCTGGTTGTCGATCGCGCCAGGATTGTCGCCCTGGCGCAGTGCGTCCTCCGCCCGGTCCATGGCCCGGCCCGCGCGGTCCAGCGCGTCACGCGCAGCGTCGCCCTCGGGCGTGCCGGCGCCGGGCAAGTTGCCCTGCTGACGGCGCAGCTCGTCGCGCAGCGCCTGCTGGCGGTCGGCAAGGTTGCCGCCCTGTCCGCCCTGCTGATCCTGGCCTTGGGCCTGATCCTGGCCACCACCGCCCTGCTGCTGCTGGCCTTGCTGGCCCTGCTGACCTTGACCCTGCTGCGAGTGCTGCTCGCCCCGGCCCTGACCACCGTCGCGGCCCTGGTTCTGCTGGCTCTCACCCGCCTGGGCGTTGGGGTTGAACTGTTCCTGCAGATCGCGGAACGCCTCGTCGCTCAGGCCCTGCTGCTCGCGCAGCGTGTCGGCCAGGCCTTCCATCGCCTGCTCGCCCGCGCTTTGACCGCCTTGGCCTTGCTGCTGCTGAGTGACGCGCATGTTTTCCATCATCTGCTGCAGCTCTTGCAGCGCCTGCTGGGCTTCGGCCATGCGACCTTGCTCCATCAGCTCCTGAATGCGGTCCATCATCTCTTGCAGGTCGTTCTGCGACATCTGCATGGACTCGCCTTGCGGGCCGCGTTCGGACGGGTCCTGGTTCTCGCGGTCCAGCTCCGCTTGGCGGCTCAGTTGGCGCAGGTAGTCTTCGGTCGCGCGGCGCAACTCGTCCATAAGGTTCGCGATCTCCTCGTCGGAGGCGCCTTCGCGCATCGCTTGCTCCAGCCGCTCCTGCGCCTCGCGCATCCGCTCCAGTGCGTCGGCCAGATCGCCCTCCTCGATCCGCAACGCCAGGCCCCAGAGGTTCTCCGCAATCTCGGCCTGCTGCTCGTCGGTCATGCCGTAGCTGGCCAGCGCCTCCATCCGGCGGATTTCGCGGAAAAGCTGCAGGCGCAGCGTCTGCGACCGGAACACCTCGTCCGGGTCGAAGCTGACCGCGCGCAAGATCTGCGCAGCGCGGCGTGCGTTGGTGCGGGACCACAGCAGATCGCGCCGCTGCTCGACAATGGCGGCGGCCAACGGGTCGAAGAAACGGCGCCCGGGCAGCACCATCTCGAACGGCTCGGACAATCCCTGCTGTTCAGAGGCATCCAGCACGCTAAGCGTCACCTGCACCGGCAGGTTCGCCCAGGGGTGTTTGGAAAAGTCGTCGACCAAGTTCTCCTCGAACGCGTCACGCCCGCCGGTGAAGGGCATGGGCAAGGGCACGGCGAGGGTCGGCTGCGCTTCGGGATCGACGGTCAGGCCATGGCGGCGATCGACGCGCACGAGGTCCAGGCTGACAACCGCCTCGCCCGCCTCGACCCCGTAATCGTCGGCGGCGGCGAAGGGCAGCGTCGTCTCCCCCAACGCCGTGGCGGCGGGCGGGCCAAGCACCTCGACCGACGGGGCATCGTCGGGGATCATCACGACCGACCAGGTGCGCCCGCCCGGCCCGTCGATGGTGATCGTGCCATCCTGCACGACTACGAAATCCTGCGCCGGATCGGAGGCCGGCGGCACCTCGCCCGTCCGGGCGGAGACGGTTTCTGACACGGTCAGCGCGCCCACTTCGCCGTAAAGGCGCAGGGTGATCAGCGATCCTTCGGGCACGCGCAGGTCCCCTGCAGCGATGTCGGCCAGGTAGATCGTCGGGCGGTTCGTGTACCGCGGGCTTTCCGCCCAGCCTTCCCAGGTCGGCCCGCTGGCCAACGCGTCACCGCCGCCCGGCGTCATCGTAGCGACGGAGCCGACGCGCCAGATCGAGCCGAAGGCGAGGGCCACCAAGAACACCAGCAGGGCCGCGTAGCGCAGCGCGTAAGGATCGCGCGCGGAGGTCCTCAAATCACCGGGCACCGCTTTGGCCGACGCCGCGCGCGCGAGCATCCGGTCCTTGTGCGCCCGCCACACGGCAGCGGAGGCCGGATCGCCGCCCCCGATCGCCTGGTTGTCCATCAGCGCGGTCAGCGGCCGGCCGGGCAAGGATTCGTCCAGACGGGCAATAGCCTCGGTCTTCGACGGCAGGCGGAAGATACGCAGCCCGTAGACCAGCGCCGCCCCGGCCCCCAGCGCGGCGATCACGGCGGCGATCCAGACCGCCTCCACCGCGACGAGGTCCTGCAGCCCCAGCATCAGCGCGCCCAGCACCGCCAGCACCACGGCCAGCAGCGGCCATAAAGCCCGCGTCAAACGTTCGGCCAGCATCCCGGCCCAGGTCAAGCGCAGGGCCGTGCGGGTTCCCGATAGTGCGTCGCGCAGGTCTTGGGTCATATCGCCTCCCGGCCCGGGTCTACATCGCGGTCAAAGCCATTCCGGGATGGTATCTCGATTTATGATGTCGTCAAAGGTCGGGCGCGGGCGGATCACCGCGTATTGATCCCCGTGCACCAAAACCTCCGGAATAAGCGGCCGCGTGTTGTATTCGCTGCTCATCACCGCGCCATAGGCACCGGCGGAGCGGAAGGCGACGAGGTCGTCTGCCCCCAATTTAGGCATCATGCGCTGTTTCGCGAAGGTGTCACCCGACTCGCAAACAGGACCGACGATGTCGTAGGGGGCTTGCTCGGCGCCGGCCTGCGGCTCGATGACAGGGACGATGTCGTGGTAGGCCTCGTACATCGCGGGGCGGATAAGGTCGTTCATGGCCCCGTCGAGGATGAGAAAATCGCGGCCCTCCCCCGATTTGACGTAGATGACCTTGCTCACCATCAGGCCCGCATTGCCAGCGATCAGGCGACCCGGTTCGATCTCGATCTCGCAGCCCAGATGGCCGACCGTGCGCTGGACCAGCGCGCCATAGTCCGTCGGCAGCGGCGGCGCCTGATTGTCCCGCGCGTATGGGATGCCGAGGCCCCCGCCCAGGTCCAGGCGCGTGATCTCGTGCCCGTCGGCGCGCAGCGTTTCCGTCAGCTCGGCAACCTTTTGGTAGGCGAGCTCGAACGGGGCAAGCTCGGTCAGCTGGCTGCCGATATGGACGTCGATGCCGATGACCTTGAGCCCCGGAAGCGAAGCGGCGAGGGCATAGACCTCGCGCGCGCGGGCGATGGGGATGCCGAACTTGTTTTCCGACTTGCCGGTCGCGATCTTGGCGTGGGTCTTGGCGTCCACGTCCGGGTTCACGCGGATGGTGATCGGGGCAGTGGCGCCCATAGCGCTGGCCACGTCCGAGAGGACCTGCATCTCCGGCTCGGATTCGACGTTGAACTGGCGGATCCCGCCGGTCAGAGCCGCGCGGATCTCCTCCGCCGTCTTGCCGACGCCGGAAAAGACGATGCGGTCGCCCGGCACGCCCGCCGCCTTGGCCCGCGCGTACTCGCCCCCCGACACCACATCCATGCCTGCGCCGGCCTGCGCGAGGGTGCGCAGGATGGCTTGGTTGGAGGCCGCCTTCATCGCATAGCACACGAGGTGGTCGGTGAAGCTCAGCGCCTCATCGAACAGCCGGAAGTGCCGCAGCAGGGTGGCGGTGGAGTAGACGTAAAAGGGCGTGCCGACCGCCGCGGCGATGTCGGCGATGGGCACATCCTCGGCGTAAAGCGCGCCGTTTCGGTACAGAAAATGGTCCATCCGCGATGCCTAGCGCCGCCCGGCGCAGGGTGCAATGCGGCGCGGATGGCCTACCAGATCTTTGCGGCCTTCGCCCGTTCGCGCGCCCGGAAGGTCGCGACCTTACCGTCGAGGATGCGCGTCGATTCCGCCGCCGCCGCGTCGAGGCGCGGCACCATCTGCGCGTTCAGCATTCCGCGCCCCGTCGCCAGCTGGTAGAGCACATGGTAGGGATTGTCGTTGCACTCGATGATGACAGGGCCGTCCGCCCCCACAGCGATATCCCAGCCGACGATCCCGAATTCGGGGAACAGCATGTGCCCGCGCGTCGCGATGTCCCGGATGGCATCCCAATGCGGCACCTTGAGCCCCGCGAAGGCGCGGTGCGAGGCGGGATGCGCCTCGATCCACGCGGCGCCCAGACCCGTTCCCGTCTTGCACCGGCCCACGATGCCGTCCGCGTCCACCTCAGCCACCATGGAGCCCGATTGCCAGAAATTGTCCGACATGGCCGAGGGTGAGGGCACCTTCCAAACGGTATAAAGCACATCCGCCCCGCCCGCGTCCCGCACTGTGACGACACGCATCGTGCCCACCGCCGGCCCCGCAATCTCCGTCAGGGCCGGGTGCTGGTCAAGCGCGTCCTGAAGTATGAACCCCTCCGGATAATCCTCCACGATCTCTGCCGCGAAACCTGCGAGGTCCACCTGCCGCCCGTTGCCGAGGTGCAGCATCTCCCCGTCCCGCGCGGTGATGAGCGCCGATCCGACGGAGGCCGCCCCTTCGCACGGCTTGGCGAACAGCGGATAGCGCGCCTGCGAGCGGAGGAACTGCGAGACCGCATCCGCGTCCCGCAGCACCGTTAGGTTGCCGAAGGCGCGGTGTGTGTGCACGACGGCCTGGGTATGCGTCGTCGGCAGACCAAGCTGCTGGAGCAGCGCGGTATACATGACCTTATCGCGCACGAAGGCGCGTGTTTCGGTCAGCTTCGGCGGGGACAGGCGCACGTTGATATTGTAGCTGCCGATCACGCCCACGAAAGTCCGCTTCTCCCCCATATCCATTGCGGGATCGAAGACGCCGCTGCTGTGGTATTCGTGGCTGTCGAGCTTGCCCGGCCCGCGTTTCAGCGCCCACATTTCGCGCAATTGGCGCACGGGGCTGACGCCGTGCTTCCGGGCAACTTGGACAGTGGTCTGCGCGCTGGCGGGGGCAGGATCACGGGGCGCGGCAAGCAGCGCCTTGGCGGGCAGGGCCTGGTCCATTGCTGTTTCTCCTTCGCGGACAATCGAATTCGCCGGAGGGATTGCATCCGAATTTGGCGACAATTGGGCGATGCGAAGAATGCGCTTAAAATTGTTCGGGAGGGCGCGGCATCAGAAACCCGAGCGCCCCAAAAAGGAGCAGTCACGTCCGCCCGCGCCGCCAGCGGTAGCCAATCCTGACGGCCGTTCCCCAAAGTTGTCGAAGCTTAATGACGAGCCCTCACCACGTTAACCCTAACCGGCATTAAGGTTAACGCGGACTAGGGTTAACGCAGTTGCAGGTGGCGCTTTCGCCGCTTGGGCTTTGTGTCACGGCGTGTCTTACACGACCTTCGGCCGATCCCGCGGAGCGTTGGAAAAAGATGGTTGCTGGCAGTCTCATGCAAAGGGCACCACCTACCCCCACGCAAAACTTCTCCGAATCCCTACTTCACCGGCGCGCTGCGCAGAAACAGGTAGAGGGGCAGGCCGCAGCTCACCCCGATGCAGAACGTCGCGGGAATAGCGATGAGCGCAGTCCAATTGCGGCGGGTCCAGACCTCCGCGATGATCCAGATCGTTAGTGCCGCCGCGGC
>JBCDFL010000158.1:0-7791 GCA_039178165.1 Pseudomonadota bacterium
CGTCTTCGTAGGCATAGGCCGCGCCCCAATCGCCTAGCCAGCCAATCCGCGCGCCGCTCAGACCCGGCGTGATCTGCGGCCAGGACGCGGCCTGCAAACTGCCATGGGGCTGGCGTGGATCGGGCCCCGCCATCGTGTCCAAAAGCCGCGCCAGATCCCGGGGGCTGCGCGCCATCGGCCCGTTCGTCGCCAGCTGGTGCAGGAAGCTGTCCGCCACCGGCTCGGACGGAACGAGGCCCCAGCTGGGCCGCATCCCGTAGACATTGTTCCAGGCCGCCGGGTTGCGCAGACTGCCCATCATGTCCGACCCATCCGCCACCGCGACCATCCCGGTCGCCAGCGCCGCCCCGGCCCCGCCCGACGAGCCCCCAGCACTCAGCCCGCTGTCATAGGGGTTCCGCGTTAGGCCATGCACCGGGTTGAAGGAATGGGAGCCAAGGCCAAATTCCGGCGTGTTCGTCTTGCCGATGACAATGGCCCCCGCCGCGCGCAGGCGGGCGATATGCACATCGTCCTGCGCCGCAACCTGCCCCGCAAAGATAGGCGAGCCCATCGAGGTCGGCAGACCCGCGGCGTTGGCCAAATCCTTCACCGCCAAAGGCATCCCGTGCAGCCAGCCACTCCGCGGCGCGGCATCCGCCGCCCGCGCTTCCGCCATCAAATCATCCGCGTCGCGCAGTGAGACGACCGCGTTCACCCGGCCATTCACCGCGGAGACCCGGGCCAGCGTCGCCTCCATCAGCTCTGCGGCAGAGATCGTGCCGCGGGCCAGGGCATCGGATTGGTCGAGGGCGGAGAGGGCGAGGATATCGGTCATGCCCCTACCCTGACAGAGAGATCGCGGGGGCAAAAGCCAGTCGATCCTTTAAGGATCGACGCCATCGGTCCTTCAAAGGACCGATTACGCCTCCTGCGCCTCCGCCCGGCTCTTGCCGGAGACGTTCATCGCCAGCGTCGCGCCCATAAACCCGTCGAGGTCCCCGTCCAGCACACCCTTGGTGTCGGACGTCTCGTGCGAGGTCCGCAGGTCCTTCACCATCTGGTAGGGCTGCAGCACGTAGGACCGGATCTGGTTGCCCCAGCCCGCATCGCCCTTGGCCTCGTGCGCCGCGTTGATGTCCGCGTTCCGCCGGTCCAGCTCTAGCTGGTAGAGGCGCGATTTCAACGCCTTCATCGCGATGTCCCGGTTCTGGTGCTGCGATTTTTCCGACGACGTCACCACGATCCCGGTCGGGGCATGGGTGATCCGCACCGCGGAATCGGTCGTGTTCACGTGCTGCCCGCCCGCGCCGGAGGACCGGTAGGTGTCGATGCGGATGTCGGCGGGGTTCACCTCAATCTCGATATTGTCGTCCACGACCGGATAAACCCAGACCGAGCTGAACGAGGTGTGCCGCTTGGCCGCCGAATCGTAGGGGCTGATCCGCACCAGCCGGTGCACGCCCGACTCCGATTTCAGCCAGCCATAGGCGTTGTGCCCGCTGATCTTGTAGGTGGCCGACTTGATCCCGGCCTCGTCGCCCGCGGATTCGGACTGCAGCTCGACCTTGTAGCCCTTCTTCTCCGCCCAGCGGACATACATGCGGGCCAGCATCGACGCCCAGTCGCAGCTTTCCGTACCCCCTGCCCCAGCGTTGACCTCCAAGAACGTGTCGTTGCTGTCCGCCTCCCCGTCCAGCAGCGCCTCCAGCTCCTTGGAGTCGGCGTGGTCCTTGAGGGCGGCCAGCGCCGCTTCGGCATCAGCGACGACGGAGGCGTCGTCTTCCATCTCGCCCAGCTCGATCAGCTCCTGGTTGTCGGCCAGATCGCGTTTGATGCCCTCATAGGTCTCCATCGCGTCGACCAGACCCTGCCGCTCGCGCATCAGCTTTTGCGCGGCCTCGGGATCGTCCCACAGGTTCGGGTCCTCGACCCGGGCGTTGAACTCTTCGAGCCGGAATTGCGCCGTCTCCACGTCCAGCCGCTGGGCCAGCAGCTCCAGCGACTTTTCGATGTCGGCCACGATGTTCTGGGTCTCGGCGCGCATGCGGCTTTCCTCCGGCGGTCAGACCCCGCAGATATAGCAGCGCCCGCAGAGCGGCAAGATCAGTAGAGGCCCCCGGAGGACAGCGTGCCGAAGCCCGCCTTGGGCCCGACGATGGCTTGCGAGCCGGTGGAGGTCGTCACCTGCGTCGCGCTTTGCGCTTCCTGGAACAGCGGCAGGTCCGCGCCCATGGCAAAGCCGCCGTCGAAGGTGATGCCAAAGATCGGCTCTTCCCCGAAGCGGAAGCATTCGGACACCACGTTCGGACCCGAGGCCGCGTCGCTGAGGCGCGCGCCGGTGAAGCGGTCGATCTTGATGAACTCGCATTGCTCGGGCGCCTGGAACGGGCCGCCGCCGTATTTCTGGATCGCCTCAGCCATGAAGCTTTGGAAGACCGGCCCGCAGGTCCCGCCTCCCGACGCCCCGCCGAGGGAGGCCGGCTGGTCAAAGCCGATATAGCAGCCTGCGACGATGTTGGATGAAAAGCCCACGAACCAGACATCCTTGGCGTCATTCGTCGTGCCGGTCTTGCCCGCAATCGGCACCGGCAGGTTGATCGACTTGCGCGCCGTGCCGCGGTCCACCACGCCCTGCATCATCGAGGTCAGCTGGTAGGCCGTGACCGGGTCCATCACCCGCTCGCGGTCCGACACGATGCGCGGCCCGTAGCCGGGATCGAGGCTGGCGAGTTGGCAATCCTCGCAGCGCCGCTCGTCATGGCGGTAGACCGTCTTGCCGTAGCGGTCCTGCACCCGGTCCACCAGCGTCGGCCGCACCCGCTCACCGCCATTGGCGAACATCGCGTAGGCGGCAACCATCTGGTAAAGCGTCGTTTCTTCGGAGCCGAGCGAGTTGGCGAGGAAGCGGTTCATGTTGTCGTAAACGCCGAACTTCTCCGCGTAGTCCGCGACGATATCCATGCCCACCTCGTCGGCCAGGCGGATGGTCATCAGGTTGCGCGATTGCTCGATCCCCGTGCGCACGGGCGTGGGCCCGTAGAACTTGTTGGAGGCGTTCTGCGGGCGCCAGAGGCCCTGGGGCGTGTTGATCTCGATCGGGGCGTCCACGACGATGGTGGCGGGGGTGTAGCCGCTGTCGAGCGCCGCGGCGTAGACGAACGGTTTGAAGGACGATCCCGGCTGGCGGCGGGCCTGCGTGGCGCGGTTATAGACCGAATGCTGGTACGAAAATCCGCCCTGCATCGCGATCACGCGGCCCGTGTCGACGTCCATCGCGACGAACCCGCCCTGCACCTTCGGCACCTGCCGGAGCGACCAGGCGCCCTCGCGCTGGCGGACGTGGACCACGTCGCCGACCTCGAAATTATCGAAGAAATTGCCGCGCATCCAGCGGATGTCGCTGCGCGCGACCTCGCCCGCACCGTTGCCTTCGATGCCGAGGCTCAGGCTCTGATCTGCGATGCCTCGCACGACGGCGGGGAACCAGCGGCCATTGAGGTCGATGTCGCGGGCCACTTTGACCTCGCGTAGGGCCTCTTCCCACGCGTCGCCGGTGGCGATCTCCGCCTCCAGCGCCTCGCCCGTGCCGCGCCAGATGCCGGCGCCGCGGTCGTAATTTTCCAGCTGCGTGCGCAGGGCGCGGGCGGCGACGGGCTGCATCTCTTCGTCTATGGTTGCGCGGACGGTGTAGCCTTGTTCAAAGAACTGCGCCTCACCGAAATCCTGGCTCAGCTGGCGCCGGATCTCATCGGTGAAATAGTCGCGCGGCGGCAGGACCGATTTGAAGCTCTCAAAATCCCCCGCCTGGACCGACCGCAGCGGCATCGCCTTCTCACTCTCGTAGGCAGCCTTGGTCAGGTAACCGTTCTCGTACATCTCGCGCAGGACGAAATCGCGGCGGTTCTTCAGCCGCTCGGCCCGCCGGACCGGATGATATTGCGACGGCGCCTTGGGCAGGGAGGCGAGGAAGGCCGCCTCGTGGGGCGCGAGCTCGCTCAGCGTCTTGTTGAAATAGGTCTGGCTGGCCGCGGCCACGCCGTAAGAGTTCTGACCCAGGAAAATCTCGTTCAGGTAAAGCTCGAGGATCTTTTCCTTGCTCAGCGTGTCCTCGATCCGCGCGGCGAGGATGATCTCCTTGATCTTGCGCTCCGCCTGGCGGTCGGAGGACAGAAGGAAGTTCTTCATCACCTGCTGCGTGATGGTCGACGCGCCGCGGATATCCCGGCCCCGGCTGCGCACAGCATCGACGGCCGCCGCTGCGATGCCGCGCAGGTCATAGCCTTCGTGGGTATAGAAGTTCTTGTCCTCGGCGGAGATGAAGGCCTGTTTCACCAGGTCCGGGATCGTCTCCGCCGGGGCAAACAGGCGGCGTTCGACCGCGAATTCGTCGATGATCTTGCCCTGGCCGTTGTAGATCCGGCTGATCGTCGGGGGGGCGTATTGCGAGAGGCTTTCGTGGCTGGGCAGGTCCTGGCCGTACATCCAGAACACCGCGCCGATGCCCAGCGCGATCATGGCAAGGCCCATCGTCACGGTGGTGAAGATACCGCCGAAGAAGGAAAGGATAAATCGGAACACTGCGCGCCGCCTCTGGCTGTTTGAGCGGCAATATATGCCGCCCGCGCGGGCCGGTCAAAACACGATCGGCGGCGGAATGCCGGCGTTACTGCCGCACCAGGGGCCGCTGCGCGAGGTCCGCCGCGCGCCAGTCCAGGATGCCTTGCGCCATCGCCTCGACCATCACCGCGCGCCAGACCGGGTCGCGCAGGTTGGCGAGGTCCCGTTCGGAGCTGAGGAAGCCCACCTCGATCAGCACCGAGGGGATGTCGGCGCTTTTCAGCACTGAAAAACCCGCCTGCCGCGCGGGGCGGCGGTTCATCGGCCCGCCCGCTGCGTCCATCGCGGCGATCAGCGCGGCCGAGGCGGCGGAGGCCCGCGGCGCCGTCTCCGCCCGCGCGAGGTCCATCAAGATGCCCGCCACCTGGTCGTCCGTGCCGCCCAGATCGACGCCGGCGATGATGTCGGCCCGATCGTGCTGGATCGCCAATTGGGCGGAGGCGGCGTCGGACGCTTCCTCCGACAGGGTATAAATGGTCGCCCCCCGTGCGCCGCCCTGGCTGAGCGCGTCGGCGTGCAGGCTGACGAACAGGTCCGCGCCCGCTTGGTGCGCCAGCGACACCCGCCCGGGCAGGGACACGAAGATGTCGGCCTCCCGCGTCAGCACCGCGCGCGCCTGGCCCGAACGGGTCAGCGTCTCGGCCAGCGCGCGGCCCATGTTCAGCATCAGGTCCTTTTCCGACAGCCCGTCGCGCACCGCGCCAGGGTCCACGCCGCCGTGGCCGGGGTCGATCACCACTGTGAACGCGCCCTCCTGCGGCGCGGGCGGTGCGGGCGCGGGCACGGCCCATTCGGCGCCCGGCGGCGTGCCGGCGGCGGCTTTGAAGGTGGCGGCATCCGTGCCGGTCAGGGCGATGGTCAACGTCGCCTGGCCGGAGGACGGGTCGATGGCCATGCCGATCTTATCGGCCTGCATGGGCTCTTCCAGATCGGCGATCAGGCGGGACCAACCGGGTTGAAACGCGCCGAAGCGTACGGCGGTGACGCGCCCCGGCTCCGGCAACAGGTCGGTGGCGGTCAGGGTGGAGAAGTCGGCCTCCCGGAAATCGACGACGAGGCGGCGCGGGTCGTCCAGGGTGAACACGCGGAAGGGTACGCCCTGCGACAGGGCCAGCGTCACGGTCGTGCCCCCAAGCCAGCCGTCCTCGATGCTGGAGCCCTGCGCGTCGACTCGGGCGAGCGCGCTGAGGTCCTGGGCATAGGCCAGCGGCGCCCAGAGGGCGAGGAAGAGGGTCAGTATCAGGCGCATCTGCTCGGGCCTTTGGTTTTTGGGGAGGTTAGCCTCAATTCGGTCTTCGCGGAAGTGTTCGTGAACTCCTTGCCGCTCAGCGACCTGCCCGTCGGCACGACGGGAAGCGCCGTTTCGGGCGGCTTTGCCGCCCACCCGGCAGCGTATTGCGAAGCAATGCGCGAGAGGGCGCCCCCCCAGCGGACCGCCGCTTCCCTTGGCTCCTAAATCACTTGCGTTTCGCCATAAACGTCCCAAGCCGCGCCAGCCCCTCCTCGATATCCGCCGTGCTCCGCGCGTAGGAAAAGCGCAGCGTAGTATGCCCGCGCGCCGGGTCGAAATCGAGGCCGGGCGTCACGGCCACGCCCGCCTCGCGCAGGATGTCAGAGGCGAGCGCGCGGCTGTCCTGGGTGATGTCCGACACGTCCGCGTAGACGTAGAACGCCCCGTCCGGCGGTGCGATCTTGGCAAAGCCGGCCTTCGGCAGCCCCTCCAGCAGCAGCGCGCGGTTGGCGGCGTAGACGGCGCGGTTCGCCTCCAGCTCCGGCCCGGCATCCAGCGCGGCCAGCGCCGCAACCTGGCTGATATGGGGCGGGCAGATGAACATGTTCTGGGCCAGACGCTCGATCCCGCGCACATGGCCCTCGGGCACGACCATCCAGCCGATCCGCCAGCCGGTCATGGAGAAATACTTGGAGAAGGAGTTGATCACATAAGCCTCGTCCGTCAGCGACAGCGCGGTGATGCACTCCCGCTCGAACCCCAGACCGTGGTAGATCTCATCGCTGATAAAGGCGGCGCCCTGCGCCTGCGCAGCGTCGATCAGCGCGCCCAAATCGTCCGCCCCCAGCATCGTACCCGTGGGGTTGGCCGGGGAAGCGACCATCAGGCCGGCAAGGTCCAGCCCCGCCAGCTCCGCCGGCACGGGCTGGTAGCGATTCTCGGGCGATGTGGGGATATCCACAGGCTCCAGCGACAGGGCTCGCGCGATCTGGCGGTAGCTGGGATAGCCCGGCGCGCCGATGCCCAGCCGGTCACCCGCCTCGAAGAGTGCCGTGAAGGCCAGCAGGAACCCCGCCGACGAGCCCGACGTGACCACCACGCGCGCGGGGTTGAGGTCTACGCCGTACCAGTCACCGTAGAGCCGCGCGATCCGGGCCCGTAGCGCTGGCAGGCCCAGCGCGACGGTGTAGCCCAAGGCCCCCTGCCCCATCGCCGCCGCGGCCGCGTCCAGCGCGGCCCGGGGCGCGGGCGTGCCGGGTTGGCCGACCTCCATGTGGATGATGTGGCGGCCATCCGCCTCCAATCGGCGGGCGTCTTCCATCACGTCCATCACAATGAAGGGATCGACCTGGCCGCGCCTTGAGCTTTTCATCGTTTGGCCCTCTATTGCCCCTATGCGTATTCACCGCGCTTTGATCCTGGCGTCAATGCTGGCGCTCAGCCTTGTCGCGACGCCGGCGCGGGCCATCGAGCTCTTGCGCGACGCGGACCTTGAACACGGGCTGAAACAGCTGGCGGCGCCTGTGTTGCGCGCCGCAGGCCTCAGCCCGAACCGGGTGAAGATCCTGGTGGTCAATTCCGGCTCGCTCAACGCCTTTGTAGTCAGCAACGACGCGATTTTCCTGCACCACGGGCTGATCTCCAAGCTCAGCAGCGCCGCCTCCCTCCAGGCGGTGATCGCGCACGAGGCGGCGCATATCGCCAACGGGCATATCACGCGGCGGATGACCAACCTGGGTGCAGCGCGCAACATCGCGGCCCTCGGCCTGGCCCTTGCGGCAGCGGCGGCGGCGGCGGGCAGCGGGGACGCAGCGTTCGGGCTGGCGGCGGGCACGCAAAGCGCAGCCCAACGCGCCTTCCTGCGCCACACCCGGGCAGAAGAGGCCAGCGCCGACCAATCCGCCATTCGCTACCTGCGCGCCGCCGGTATCGCGCCGCAGGGCATGCGCGACGTGCTGGAG
>JBCDFL010000159.1:0-7731 GCA_039178165.1 Pseudomonadota bacterium
CCCGCCGGACCGTGTGCCCATGGTCAGCCCGTCCAGGGGCGAATAGCCCATCGTCGTGGCGACCGACTGGCCGTTCTTGATCGCGCAGAGCGACGCGCCGTTGCCCAGATGCAGTGCGAGTAGGCGGGAGGGCAATTTTTCCCCCGAAATCTCCGGCAGGAAGCGGACGAGCGATGCGTAGCTCAGCCCGTGGAAGCCGTAGCGGCGGATGCCCTTCGTCTCCATCATCCGAGGGATGGCGTAGCGCGTGGCGACGTCCGGGTTCGTGGTGTGAAAGGCGGTGTCGAAGCTTGCAAATTGCGGAAGCTCCGGCGCCAATTCGGCCAAGGTTTCGATGGCGGACAGGTTGTGCGGGTTGTGCAGAGGCGCCAGTGGCGTGCAGGACGCGATCTCCGCCAGCACGTCGGCATTGATGCGCACCGGCGCGCCCAGTTTCCGCCCCCCGTGCACCACCCGGTGCGCGGCAGCGTGCAGCGTCTTGGGGCCAAAGCCCGCCTCGTCCAGCGCGCTCAGGATCGCCTTCAGTGCCGCCCGGTGGTCAATGAATGGCGTTTGCTTGCGCACGCCCCCGACCTCCAGAAACGACGATCCCCCGATCCCGGCGGCGAGGCCGCTGAGAAGGGGGGCCAAGTCGCCGTCAAAGACGGCGAACTTGATCGAGGACGAGCCCGCGTTCAGGACGAGGATATGCCCCGCCATTTAGGCCTGCGGCACCATGTCGGCGGCGCTGATGCCGGCCACGCGGACGGGCTTCTTCATCGCGTCGCGGCGGAAGGGCTCGCCGAGCTCTTGGTTGATCATCGCCTCGATCAGCGTGGTCTTGCCGTGGTTCATCTGGTCGTCGATCGCCTTGTTCAGCGCTGCGGTCAGCTCGTCCATTGTGCGGGCGACCACGCCCTCCAGCCCGCAGGCCTTGGCGATGCCGGCGTAGGAGACTTCCTCGTCCAGTTCCGTGCCGATGAAGTTGTCGTCGAACCACAGGGTCGAGTTCCGCTTTTCCGCGCCCCACTGGTAGTTGCGGAAGACGATCTGCGTGATCGGCGGCCACTCGCCCCGGCCAATGGCCGTCAGCTCGTTCACTGCGATGCCGAAGGCGCCGTCACCGGCAAAGCCCACGACCGGCACGTCCGGCTGGCCGATCTTCGCCCCGACGATGGCCGGCAGGCCGTAGCCGCAGGGACCAAAGAGGCCCGGCGCCAGGTATTTCCGGCCCTGATCGAAGTCGGGATAGGCGTTGCCGATGGCGCAGTTGTTGCCGATATCGGACGAGATGATCGCCTCACGCGGCAGGGCGGCAGTGATCGCACGCCATGCCATACGCGGGCTCATCCATTCGGGCTTGGCGTCACGGGCGCGCTGGTTCCAGGAGGTGCCCGGATCGTCGTCCTCGTGCGTCATCTCGGTCAGTTGCTGCGCCCACGCCGATTTCTTCTGCGCGATGGTGGCCTTGCGATCTGCCCGACCCGCGTCGCCCGCATCATCCGCGAGGTTCGCAAGGATGCCCGAGGCGACCTTGGCCGCATCACCCACGATGCCCACGGTGACCTTCTTGGTCAGGCCGATGCGGTCGGGGTTGATGTCGACCTGGATGATCGTCGCGTCCTTGGGCCAGTAATCCATGCCGTAGCCCGGCAGGGTGGAGAACGGGTTGAGGCGAGTGCCGAGGCACAGGACCACGTCCGCTTCTTTGATCAGTTCCATCCCAGCCTTCGAGCCGTTGTAGCCCAGCGGGCCAGCGAACAGCGGGTGGTTGCCGGGGAAGGCGTCGTTGTGCTGGTAGCCCACGCAGACCGGCGCATCGAGGCGTTCCGCCAGCGCCATGGAGGCTTTGATGCCGCCGTCGGACAGCACCACGCCGGCGCCGTTCAGGATGACGGGGTTCTTTGCGCTGGACAGGATCGCGGCCGCCTTGGCGACGGAGTTTTCACCGCCGGGGGAGCGCTCGAACTCGATGGGCTCGGGGATGTCGATGTCGACGACTTGGGTCCAGAAATCGCGCGGGATGTTCAGCTGGGCCGGGCCGCTCAGGCGCTTGGCCTGGCTGATGACGCGGGTCAGGACCTCCGCCACGCGGGTGGGGTCACGCACCTCTTCTTGGTAGGCGACCATGTCCTGGAACAGGGCCATCTGCTCCACCTCCTGAAAGCCGCCCTGACCAATGGTCTTGTTCGCCGCCTGCGGGGTGACCAGCAGCAGCGGGGTGTGGTTCCAATAGGCGGTCTTCACGGCGGTGACGAAGTTGGTGATGCCCGGGCCGTTCTGCGCGATCATCATCGACATCTTGCCGGTCGCGCGGGTGTAGCCGTCGGACATGAAGCCGGCGGAGCCTTCGTGCGCGCAGTCCCAAAAGGTGATGCCTGCCTCGGGGAACAGATCGGAAATCGGCATCATGGCGGAGCCGATGATCCCGAAGGCGTGCTGGATCCCGTGACGCTGCAGGGTTTTCACAAAGGCTTCTTCGGTCGTCATCTTCATGGCGCGGCACTCCGGCTGTGGGATCCTGGGAATTTGCGTGACAGTACCGAAATGGCCCGCCCGGCGTTAGGGCCAGATTGTCACGCGGTTCAGTCCAGTTGCTTCAGCGCATTGGCGATGCGACCGACACCGTCGGCGATGCGGTTGGCCGGGATGGAGGAATAGGCGAGCCGGTAGAATTGGCGCGGTTGCGACGGGCCGGAAAAGAACGGCCGCCCCGGTTCGATCAGCACGCCTTGACCCGCAAGCCGCTGCGCAAGAGCGCCCGTGTCGACGCCTGGCGCCTGCATCCAGAACGACGAGCCGCCGAAATATCCCTGTCCTGCGATGCTGAGGCCGTGTGCCTCGATCGCGTCCTGCATGATCCCGCGCCGTTCGGACAGGACAGTGCCCATCCGCCGGATTTGCGCGTCGTAATGGCCCAGCGACAGAAAGTAGGCGGCGGTGCGCTGCACGTGCCCGGGCGGGTGCCGCAAGACAGAGGCGCGCAGGGCGCGCGCCTCGCGGATGAAGGGCTCCGAGCCGACCAGATAGCCGAGGCGCAGACCGGGAAAGAGGGATTTTGAAAAGCTGCCGATGTAGATCACGCGCCCTTCTGTATCGAGGGATTTGAGCGCGGGCATCGGGGCGC
Organism: Pseudomonadota bacterium; assembly: GCA_039178165.1. Taxonomy (GTDB): domain Bacteria; phylum Pseudomonadota; class Alphaproteobacteria; order Rhodobacterales; family Rhodobacteraceae; genus JBCBCP01. The sequence goes on from JBCDFL010000159.1 coordinate 3,107, forward strand.
GCAGGAACGACATCTCGAACTCATAATCGTCCTCGACCACCACCGCGTCGAGCTCCCGCGCGCGGGCCAGCAATGCGCGGCGGCGGGCCAGAGGCATGGTCGTGTTCGTTGGGCATTGGTGCGACGGGGTGGTGAAGATCACATCGGTTCCGGGCGGGATCGCCTCGGGCGGCAGGCCGTCGCCGTCCACCCGAACCGGGGCGAGGTGGCAGCGCGACTGGTCCAGGATGTCCCGCAGGGCATGATAGCAAGGATCCTCCAGCGCGGCGCGGCGGCGCTGGGTCAGCAGCACCTGCGCCGTTAGCCACAGCGCGTTCTGTGCGCCCAGCGTGATCAGCACCTGTTCGGGCCGCGCCGTGATCCCGCGCCGGGGCAGGGTATGACGGACGATGAACTCGATCAGTTGCGGGTCGTCTTGGTCGTAGTAATCCGCGGTCAGCGCGCCGAAATCCCGCTGTCCCAGCGCCCGGATCGCGCAGAGGCGCCAATTGGTGTGATCGAACAGCGCCGGGTCCGCTTGCCCGTAGATGAAGGGGTATTTGAACCGCGCCCAGTCCTGTGGCTTGTCCGGCGTCGTGCCGCCCGAGAACCGCTGCCCGATGGCGCGGCTCCAATCCACTGCATCGCCGGAGGGCGGCATATCGGGATAGGATGGCGGGACAGGGGCGGTGTCCGACACGTAGTAGCCCGACCGGCCCTTGGAGGTCAGGTAATCGTTCGCCAACAGCTCCGTATAGGCCAGCGTCACGGTGATGCGGCTGATGCCGAGATGGCTGGCCAATCTGCGGGTCGAGGGCAGCTTTTCGCCCGGCAGGAAGCGGCCGGACAAGATGCCTTGCGCGATCATCTGCTGGATGCGCGCCTGCTTGGTCCCGATGCCGTCCTCGGGCAGGAAAAAGGTCTCGACCGGAAGCGCCATGGGATAAGCATAGGCTGGACCTATGGTCATAGCAATCTGGCGATACCGTGTTTTGAATTGAAAGGGCCGCGGCAAAAAGTGACGCAAAGCGTCTCAGTTTTTCCCAAAACGGTTGTTGCTCCCCCCCCAAACGGAAAAGCCCGCCGCCCTTTCGGGCGACGGGCCTCGCGATGCGGCGCAGGCCGCGATGTGTCAGGCGAAGACGTCGCGCAATGCGGTGTCGACGGAGCCGATGATGTGATCGATGTCGTCCTTGGACGCGATCAGCGCGGGGGAGAAGCAGAGCGTGTTATTCTTGCCCGGCACGGAGCGGTTCGTCGCGCCGATGACCACACCTTGCGCCATGCAATTGGCGACGACAGCCTGCACCCGTGCTTCCTGCGCGGGCTCCCGCGTGTCGCGGTCGGCGACCAGTTCCGCGCCCAAGAACAGGCCCTTGCCGCGTACATCGCCGATGACCGCGTGACGGTCGGCGAGCGCGTGCAATTGGTCCTTCATGTGATCGCCCATGGCCGTGGTGTTGGAGAGCAGGTCCTCATCCTCGATGATCCGCATATTCTCCAGCGCTGCGGCGGGGCCCGCCGTGCAGCCCCCGAAGGTGGAGATGTCGCGGAAGTAGTTCATCGGATCGGTGTGATCGTCGCGGAACATGTCAAACACGGCCTCGGTCGTCACCAGGCAGGCAATCGCGGCATAGCCCGACGCGACACCCTTCGCCATCGTGACCATGTCCGGCTCAATCCCGTAATGCTGGTAGCCGAACCAAGTGCCCGTCCGGCCCACGCCGCAGACAACCTCGTCGATGTGCAGCAGGATATCGTATGTCTTGCAGATGTCCTGCACGCGCTGCCAATACCCGTCCGGCGGGGTGATGACGCCGCCGCCCGCCGTCACCGGCTCCAGGCACAGCGCGCCGACGGTGTCGGGACCCTCGCGCAGGATGACCTCTTCGATCTGGTCGGCGGCCCACAGGCCGTAATTCTCGACCGGCGCGCCGTCCTGTTCGTGCCGCCGGTATTCCAGGCAATGGGGCACGCGCACGAAGCCTGGCGTGAAGGGGCCGTATTGTGCGTTCCGCTCGTCCTGGCCGCCCGCGCTGAGGCAGGCGATGGTCGTGCCGTGATAGTCGCGGTCGCGGTAGAGGACTTTGTGCTTCTTGCCGCCGTAGCGCTTGTGCGCGATCTGGCGGACCATCTTGAACGCCTTCTCGTTCGCCTCGGACCCCGAGTTCGTATAATAGACGCGGCTCATGCCCGGCATCTTCTCGATCAGCCGTTCGGCGAAGAGCGCGCCGGGGATCGAGCCTGCGGCGCCCGCGAAATAGTTCAGCTTCACCAGTTGGTCGCGCACCGCGTCGGCGATGCTTTCCCGGCCGTAGCCGACGTTCACGGTCCAGACGCCGCCCGACACGGCATCGATATGCTCTTTGCCCTTTTGGTCCCAGACCTTCATGCCCTTGCCCTCCACGATGATCCGTGGGTCCGCGCCGGTCATGAACGGTGCGTGCTGGATCAGGTGGTGCCAGACGTGGGCGCGGTCGGCTTCAACAACCGCCGACAGATCGTTCGAAGATAATGTGCCGTCCATGGGTGCGCCCTCCGGGTTCGCAAGGTGACTAGGTCGCGGGGCAGAGATTCTGCCCGACGATTTATATCACGGCGAACGGGCCTGGGTCAGTAGGGCCAGTTCCAATATCTATATGGCGCCAGTTTTTTCACGAAGATGCCGCTGGGATAGCGTTGCGCCCTGCTATGGTGCGATTTGCCTGGATTTTGCCGTGCGGCAGTACTCAGGTGTCTGGCGAATTCGGTGCGAGAATTGCTGAAAAAAGCAGCGTATCCGCGCTGGGTTTGTTGCTCGGATGTATCTGGGCGCGTGGTGCAAAGCGGGATGCGCCCGCCGTGACAGCGCATGCGCATATGGCGATGCGCTGTACGTACCTGAGTATAGCAATCGTTTGGAGGCGAGATGGTGGAGCATAGCGGGATCGAACCGCTGACCTCCTGCATGCCATGCAGGCGCTCTCCCAGCTGAGCTAATGCCCCATCTCGTGGGCGGGTGGGTATGCGCTTTGGCCCGAGGGTTCAAGCGCAAAATCACCCTGGGAAATCAGCTCTCATCCTCTTCGGAGGCGACGTCCGCAATCTCGTCCAGCGACACGTTATCTTCGTCGTCGTCATCGTCCAGGATGTCATCATCCAGTTCGACATCCACGTCCGAATCGTCGTCTTCTTCCAGCACCGCGTCATCGTCATCGGTCGCTTTGGCCTTCTTGGCCTTGGCGGTGACTGCATCTTCGGCATCCGCCGCGATCATGCGGGTCTTGGAGGCGTCGACCTCCACCACTTCGCCGGTATAGGGGCTGACGATCGGGTTCCGGTTCAGGTCGTAAAACCGCTTGCCGGTGGTCGGGCACAGCCGTTTTGTGCCCCATTCTTCCTTGGCCATGCGCGTGTCCTTTGGGTTGGTCATATCCACTAGTGATTCCGGGCAGGTGCCATATGCTGCACACGGAGTCAAAGCTTGAGACGGGCAGATAAGATGGACGGGGGCGCATGGCAAGATGGGCTGCCGGTGGATTTGGTGATCCGCCGGTCCGCGCGCGCGCGCCGGATCAGCTTGCGGGTGTCGCGCCGCGATGGCCGCGTCAGCCTGACCGTGCCCCTCGGCGTGCCGGAGGCCGAAGCGCTGGCCTTCGCCCGGTCCAAGGCCGATTGGATCGCCGGGCACCAAGCCGCGCGGCCCGCGGACATTGTCGTGCAGCCCGGCGCTACCCTGCCGATCCTGGGCCAGCCGCACGTGATCGAGACTGGCCCGGGCCGCCGCGTGACCCTAGCGCGTGGCGTGCTATACGTCCCGCCCGGCCCGGTAGGCCCCCGCATCGCGGCCTTTCTCAAGGCCCAGGCGCGCGACGTGCTGGCGGAGGCGTCGGACCGCTACGCCGCCGCCTTGGGCAAGCCCTACGCCCAGATCGCCCTGCGCGACACGCGCTCGCGTTGGGGGTCTTGTTCCAGCCAGGGTCGGCTGATGTATTCGTGGCGCCTGATCATGGCACCGCGCCCCGTGCTGGACTACGTCGCCGCCCACGAGGTCGCGCATCTGGCGCATATGGACCATTCCCGCGCCTTCTGGGCTACCGTCGAACGCCTCTATGGCCCTTACGACGCGCCCCGCCGCTGGCTGCGGGACGAGGGTGGTGCGCTCCATCGCTACATTTTTTGACAAGGCAGGCGCTTTGTGATCACAACCGCCCATGTCCACGCCGTCCCGCGCCACCGAAACCACCACCGCCGCCCATGACCAGGTGTTCCGCCGCTTGCGCGCGCGTATCATGCAGGGTGACATCGCGCCCGGCCAGGCCCTGACCTTGCGCGGCATTGCCGGGGAATACGGCGTGTCGATGACCCCCGTGCGCGAGGCGGTGCGCCGTCTGGTCGCCGAAGGGGCGCTGACCATGTCCTCCTCTGGCCGCGTGGGCACGCCGGAGCTCAGCCCCGAACGGATCGAAGAGCTCGCCGCCCTGCGCGCCCTTATCGAGGTGGAGCTGGCCACCCGCGCCCTGCCGCGCGCCCATATGGCCCTGATCGAGCGGCTGCAGACGATCAATTCCAGCGTGGGGGAGGCCGTCGCCCACCGCGACGCTGTCCGCTACATCAAGACGAACCTCGAATTTCACCGCACGCTCTACCTGCGCGCCCAGGCCCCC
>JBCDFL010000160.1:0-7667 GCA_039178165.1 Pseudomonadota bacterium
CACGCGCATCTTCGTTGGTCACGATTATAAGGCCCCCGGCCGGGACGATTTCGCATGGGAGACCACTGTGGGCGCGCAACGCGCCGCCAATGTCCACGTGGGCGGCGGCGCCGAGGAGGCCGCCTTCGTCGCCCAGCGGGAGGCGCGCGACGCCACGCTGGGCATGCCCAAGCTGATCCTACCGGCGCTGCAGATCAACATGCGCGCGGGGCACCTGCCGCCCCCGGATGAACAGGGCGACGTGATGCTCAAAGTGCCGCTGAACAAGCTATGACCGCCTGGCTTTGGGGCCTCGCCGGTGGGCTGATGATCGGCGCCGCCGCCGCCCTGTTCCTGCTGGGCAATGGCCGCGTTATGGGCGCCTCCGGCCTGATCGGCGGGCTGGTGGACCGCAGCGCGGGTTCCCGTTGGGCCGAAGGCGCGGTGTTCCTGGCTGCCCTCGTCGCCGTGCCGGCGGTGCTGAGCCTCTGGTCGCCGGTGGACACCCAGGTCACCCCGGCGCCGGCGCTGCTGATCCTGGGCGGGCTCGCCGTGGGGCTGGGCACACGGCTCGCCAATGGCTGCACCTCTGGGCACGGGGTCTGCGGCATCTCGCGCCTGTCGCGGCGCGGCATCGTGGCGACCTGCATCTATATCGGGGCGGGGATCGGCACGGTCACTCTGATGGGCGCGCTGTTGTGAGCCGCCTCATCATCGCGGCTGTGTCCGGCGGCCTGTTCGGCGCGGGGCTGCACCTTTCGGGCATGACGGACACCGCCCGGGTGCGCGGGTTCCTGGACCTCTTCGGCGCGTGGGATCCGACACTGGCCTTCGTCATGGGCGGCGCGCTGCTGCCCATGGCCCTCGCGTGGCGGTGGGCGCAGCCGGGCGCCGTATCCTGGTCCGGCGCCGCATATCCCGCGCGGCCCGATCCTCAGATCACGGCGCGATTGGCGGTCGGCTCGGTCCTCTTTGGGATTGGCTGGGGCCTTGTGGGCCTCTGCCCCGGCCCCGCGATCGCCGCGCTCAGCTACGGCGGCACGTCCGGCGCGCTGTTCGTTTTGGCGATGTTGGCGGGCATGGCGGTCGCACCTGCGGCGGGCGGGCTTCTGGACAGGCGGGCGGCTGCGGCCTAAGAGGCGGCATGGACATCCGCAAGCTTTCCGACACCTTCCACGTCTCCCCGCAGATCGCGGCGGAGGATGTGCCCGCGATCGCAGCCCTCGGCGTTGTGCACATCGTCTGTAATCGGCCCGACGCCGAAGTGCCGCCCAGCCATCAGGCCGTCGCGATCCGCGCCGCGGCGGAGGCGGCGGGCCTCGGCTTTACCGAATTGCCACTGACCCACATGACAATGACGCCGGAGAATACCGCCGCCCAAGTCGCCGTGCAGGACGTAGCCGGCGGTCCGGTCCTCGCCTATTGCGCGTCCGGCACAAGGTCCACAGTGGCCTGGGCACTGGGCTCCGCCGGTGATCTGAGCGTCGACGCCGTCCTCGGCGCCGCGCGGGACGCCGGCTATGACCTGGCCAACCTCCGCCCGACCCTCGAGGCCGCAGTCGCCGCGCGCTAGCCCTTGCGGGCCGGAGAACCGGGGACCCGGTAGGCCTTTCGGCATCTTTGCATGTCTGTCGCTTTAGCCGATCACCTTAGACGCCTTAAGACCGGACAACGCTATCAGCGCTAAGCCCACCGACATCCGCAGGATGTCGACACGCCGACCGCCCCCATGGGCGGCGTGTCCCACGCCCCCCGCGGCCGGCTTGAAGCTTAGCGGCGAAATAGCAGCGGACGCCGAGTGAAACGGCTGCACGGGCATCGAGCCGGATGCAATCAGGTTTTTCTCTTAACTCGACACTCGGGCCTTAGAGCCAAAACACCATAGGCGCTAAGCCCACCGAAATCCGCAGGATGTCGACACGCCATAGAACCCACTCTTTCTGCGCTCTTCACTGCGCCGCCAAAGCCCGCGCTTGGGGCAGGCGCACGACAAAGCGGTTCCCGCTGGGCCCGGGCAGATAGGTGATATCGCCGCCCAGGCGGCCCATGATCTCCCGGCAGATCGCCAGGCCCAGACCCGCGCCCTGCCCGCCCGATGGCTCGATCCGGGCGAATTTCTCGAAAATCGCGCCGTGCGCCGCTGGCGGGATCGGCGTGCCGTTGTCGGCAAAATGCACCTCATCCCCGTGCGGGCCATGCACGACCCGGATCTCCAACGCCGGCGCTGGCGCGTCACAGTATTTCTGCGCGTTGGTGATCAGGTTCAGGAACACCTGACCCAGACGATCCAGATCGGTGCAGAGGTCCACCCCCTCCTCCACCCGCCGGCGGCGAATGGTCAGCGGCCCTGGCGTGCCCGCCTCCGCCGTCGTCACCGCCGCGTCGAGCACATCGCCCAGGCGCCCGTCGGCAATGTTCAGACTGACCTGCCCGTTCTCCAGCACCGACAGGTCCAGCAGATCGTCCAGCAGCCGGGTCAGGCGGATCGCCTCCGTATGGATGATGGAGGCGTATTTCGTCTTCTCCGCCGCCGTCAGGCTCGCCTCGTCCCGCAGGATTTCGGAGAAGGAGCGGATCGACGTCATCGGCGTGCGCAGTTCGTGACTGACCTGGCTGAGAAAGGCGTCCTTCTGAGCCGAGAGCTGGGTCAGCTTGGCGTTGGCATCCCGCAGCTGCGCGGCGGTGCGGGTCAGCTCGGCCGATTTGGCCTCCAGCTGCGTCGTCGTCTCGAGCAGTTGCGCGCTCTCGTCCGCCACGGCCAGCAGATCCTCGACGGACACGGCGGCGCCGCCCGCCATCTGGCCCATCATCGCGTGGGCCGTGGCCGCGCCGACGGAGGCGGCGAGCTCCCGCTCGAGCCGCGCCAGGAAGCGCGGGTCCGGTTCGGGCAGATGGCCGGGCAGACCCTGGGCGCGCGCGGCGTCGCGAAACAGCGCCTGCGCCTCGGCGGCGCCCAGGATGCGCTGCGCCATGATCATCAGATCGTCCGCCGTGCCCGCCGGCGCGCGCCAGCCCGGACCGCGCTGGGCCTCTTCCTCCACATTGACGAATTGCGCGCCGCCCAGCCGTTCGAGCGGGCGCGGAAACGTCACGAGGGAGACCGCAACAAAGGCCAGGACGTTGAAGCTGAGCGACCAGACGATGGCGTGCACGGTGGGGTCCACCCCCTCGATCCCGAAGAGGGCCGTGGGCCGCAGCCACCCGAGGCCCGCGGGCCCCTCCGCAAACCACGCGACCGGCAGCACACCGCCCGGCCCAAAGCTGGGCAGGAGCGAGCAATAGGTCCAAAGCGCGAACCCGCAGGTCAGCCCCGCCAGCGCCCCGAGCCGCGTCGCCCCGCGCCAGAAGAGCCCGCCCATCATCGCGGGCAAGAACTGCGCCACACCGGCAAAGGAGATCAGCCCAATCGCCGCCAGCGCCGCGGAGCCGCCCGAGATGCGGTAATACAGATAACCTAGCCCGATGATGCACAGCACCGACAGCCGCCGGGCGAGGATCACCACGTTGCGCACGTCGCCCGACTGGCTCGCCCCTTCGGTCTGGGTGCTGAGCCAGATCGGCATCACGACATGGTTCGACACCATCGTCGACAGGGCCAGCGTCGCCACGATCACCATCGACGTCGCCGACGAAAACCCGCCCAGAAAGCTCAGGACGGCCAGGCCCGTCTGCCCCTCGGCCAGCGGCACGGACAGGACGAACAGGTCCGGATTGGCGCCCGCGGGCAGCAGGTCGAGGCCCACGACGGCGATGGGCACGACGAACAGGCTCATCAGCGCGAGGTAGATGGGGAAGGCCCAGGCGGCGAAGCGGATGTGCCGCTCGTCCTCGTTCTCCACCACGAGGACTTGGAACATGCGCGGCAAGCACAGGAACGCGGCGGCGGAGACGAGGGTGAGCGCCGCCCAGCGCGAGCGGTCCATGGACCAGGTGCCGATGGGGCTGGCGTCGATCCGCTCCAGCATCGGGCCGATCCCGCCCGACAGGCCCCAAACGACGAAGGCGCCGACGGCTAGCAGCGCCAGCAGCTTCACCACCGCCTCCACCGCGATGGCCATGACGATGCCGTCGTGCCGCTCGTTCGCGTTGAGGTTCCGCGTGCCGAACAGCAGCGTGAAGATCGCGAGGCCCAGCGCCACCCAAAAGCCGGAGCCCGGCTGGCTCGTGGCGCCGGTGAAGATCGCGAAACTCTCCGACACCGATTGAAGCTGCAGCGCGATGTAAGGGGTCACGCCGATCACCGCCATCACCGTGACCATCAGGGCGAGCGCGTTGGATTTGCCGAACCGGGCGGAGAGCAGGTCCGCAACGGAGGTCACCCGCTGCGCGCGGGCCACGCGGACCAGCTTGCGCAGACCCCACCACCAGCCGATCATCACCAGGCTGGGGCCGAGGTAGATGGTCACAAACTCCATCCCCGAGCGCGCCGCATAGCCCACGGCGCCGTAGAAGGTCCAAGCCGTGCAGTAGATCGACAGCGACAGCGTGTAGATCAACGGCGCCCGCAGCCAAGCCACCTGCCCCCGCGCCGCCGCCCGTTCCGCGGCAAAGGCCACGGCGAAGAGGAGCAGCACATCGGCCAGGCAGGCCCCGATCAGCAGCTGGGCCGCGCCGTTCACGCCGCCCGCTCCGCCCGGCGCAGCAGCGCCCACAGAAGCGCGCTGAGCACGATCAGCACCGCCCAGGCGCCAAAGACATAGCTGATGGCGACCGACATGGGCACCGGGCTGCCCGCCTCATCCACGCTGGCCGGCCAGAAGAGCGGCAACATGAAGAGGCCCAGCCCCAACAGCGGCATCAGGCGGAGCGCGTCGAGCATACGGCGGCGCCGGTAACTGCGCCGCTCCAGGAAGACCGGCGGGTTTGGCGCTGTCACGAGGCCGCCCGGCTTTGCGCCGAGACGTGTACGAGATCGCGCACCGCAGTGAGGACCTCGGCGTTGGAAAAGGGCTTGGTCATGAAGCGGCTGACGCCCGCGCGTTCGGCCTGCTCCCGGTCGCGCGCCTGCCCTCGCGCGGTCAGCATCAAGACCGGCAGATCGGCAAAGGCCGGCAGGGCCCGAAGCTCGGTGAGGATATCCATGCCGCTCCTGCCCGGCAGCATGTAGTCGAGGATCAGAAGGTCGGGCGGTGCGGCGCGGATGACGTCCATCGCGCTGCCCCCGTCCCCGTGGGTGTCCACGATCCAACCCGCACGCGACAGCAGAAAGCTGATCGCCTCGCGAATATTCGCCTCGTCTTCGACCAATAGAACCCGCTTGCCCATGGTGCTGGCCCTCCCCTGCCATTCCCGGCGGCCCGGTGAGAGCCACTATCGGCCAGCGCAGCCACCAAGTCAAAAGCCCCGTGGTCGCATGCCGCCCGAAGCGATTTGCTGTGCCGCGATGTGCAGCACGCTGCTAGAGCCCTTCGGCCAGGATGGAAGGCTCGCGCCGGGCGGTGCAGGCCTGGGCGGCGCAGGTGCGGCAGGTGGCGCCGACTTCGGTGGAGGGGGCGGAGGGCGCCCCCGCCTCCGGCGCGGCGAAGATCAGCATCGTCGCCTGGAGCATCGGCGCAGCGTTATAATCGCCAACGCCCGTGGGCTCGGCGACGGCGAAGGACAGGTAGCTCTTATCGCTCTGCCCCGACTGCATCAGCTGCGCGCGCAGGACCTGGCCCGGGCGGCTGAGCGCCTCGAACACCGGCCAAAGGGGACAAGCCGCGCCGAACCGGGGCAGCGCAAAACCGTCCAGCGACTTGCGGAAAAGCAGCGCGCCGGAGCGATCGCACACCACCAGCCCCGCCTCCTGATGGTGCAGCGCGGCCAGCCGGCGCAGCACACGGGCGACGCCCACGCCAAGATGGGCCGCAAGCGCCACGGGATCTCGGCCCAATTGTGCCTCTGCGGCGCGCAGCGCGTCCAGCGGCAGGGCGGCGGCGTCGGCGGCCAGGGCGCCCAGCACGCCGCGGGCCATGTGGCGGGCGGCATGGGTGCCGAGTTGCGGCGCGTCCTCGATCAGGGCGGGCACGTCGGCGTCCCCAGCTTCAAGCTCCGGGAAAGCGAAGCCGCGGGCCTCCAGAAAATCATCTAGCTCTTCCTGCGGGGAGGCTGCGGCGCCGCTGCCCTCATCGGTGTCCAGAAACTGCACCAGCGCCTTGGCACTGTCGCTCAGGCGCCGGCTGTCCTGGTCGAGATTGCCGTGAAAGCGCGCCTGCCATTCGGGGGCCAGACTTTCATCTTCGGCCAGGATCGCCGCGGTGGAGCGGATCGCGGCGGCGGTCGACAGCACTTCGTGCAGCGACGCGGCGAGGGCCGGGTCGTGGGCCAGCCGGTCGCTCAGCGCCTCGACCGTGCGCTCGAGGGACCGAGTCCGGCGGTGCCCGCCCATCAGCACCTCGGCCCAGCCGGGAAACCGGCCCGCGAATTCCTCGGCCCGGTCCAGCTCTGCACTGGCCAGGCCCGCCTCGCTCCCCGCCTCGCGCAGGGCAGCGATCAGGGCCGCTTCGGCGCCTTCGGTCAGGGCGGACGGCTCCACCCCCAACTCCGCGGCGATGCCCAGAAGTAGTTTGCCGCCGATTCTGCGGCGGTTGTGTTCGATCAGGTTGAGATAGGAGGCGGAGATACCAACACTACGTGCAAGCGCCGCCTGACGCAGGCCCATCATTGTGCGCCGCTCACGGATGCGGCTGCCGGTCAAGCTATCGGACATGACTCTCCCCCAGAGCGAAGCGTTAAGGTTTTCAACGACTTTCTGCGCCGCAACGTAAGAAACTTTACACCGTATACCGTGATATTGCGAACTTGTTTACAGAAAAGATGTGGCTTTCAAGGGGCTTATTGCGAAATTTTCCGAAAGCACGCGATAACTCCTTTGCACCAGAGTGCGCGCGTGCGGCGGGAGAGGAGCCCGCCCCATGCAATAATCCATATGGGAGGATATCCATGTCCAAAACGAACCTGACCCGTCGTGGTCTGATCCAGACCGGTGCGGTTGCCGGCGCAGGCCTTGCCCTGCCCCAGTACCTGCGCGCCGACGGTCACGCCGGCTTCACCAACGCGCCCCAGGGCGACACGGTCACGCTTGGCTTCAACGTGCCGCAGACCGGCCCCTACGCCGATGAGGGCGCGGACGAGCTGCGCGCCTACGAGCTGGCGGTCGAGCACCTGAACGGTGGCGGCGACGGCGGCATGCTGAACACGTTCTCGTCCAAGGCCCTGCAAGGCAACGGCATCCTGGGCAAGAAGGTCGAATACGTCACCGGCGACACGCAGACCAAATCGGACGCGGCGCGCGCCTCGGCCCGCTCCATGATCGAAAAAGACGGCGCCGTGATGATCACGGGCGGCTCGTCCTCCGGTGTGGCTGTGGCCGTGCAGGCGCTGTGCCAAGAGGCGGGCGTCATCTTCATGGCGGGCCTCACGCACTCCAACGACACGACCGGCAAGGACAAGAAGGCCAATGGCTTCCGCCACTTCTTCAACTCCTACATGTCGGGTGCTGCCCTGGCGCCGATCCTCGCGGCGAACTACGGCACCGACCGGAACGCGTACCACCTGACCGCTGACTACAACTGGGGCTACACGACCGAAGAAGCCGTGCGCACCTCGACCGAAGCCATGGGTTGGGAAACTGTTGCAGCTGTGAAAACACCGCTCGCGCAAACAGACTTCTCGTCCTACATCGCGCCGGTTCTGAACTCGGGTGCTGA
>JBCDFL010000161.1:0-7580 GCA_039178165.1 Pseudomonadota bacterium
ACACGGTCTGCAGGTCGATCAGCACCAGCGCCTTCCCATCGCGGGCGTCGATGGGCTTGCCCAGGCTGACTGCCCCAATACGGCGCACGCCAAGGCCGAGCCAGAATAGGACGCCCACCAGCGCGAACCCAATCGCGATCCTGATCATGCCGTGTCCTTTCCAAGCGTCTTGAGCCGCTCCGTCAAAAGCCGCACGACCTCCAGCGCGCGGGCCGCGTCGCCCGCGTCGATACCCGTGCCAATTTGCGCGATCAGCCGGGCCTCGGCGGCCATGACGCTTTCAATCAACCTCCGCCCCTCGTGCGTCAGCGCGATCAGGGGCGAGCGGGCGTGACGCGGGTTGGGCACGCGCCGGGTCAGACCAGCTGCCAGCGTCTCGTTCACCATGACCTGCACGTATTGGCGCTGGATCTCCAGCCGGGCGGCGAGGTCCGGGACGGGCAGATCGCCTTGCGCCGCGAGGATCTCCAACACCGCGCGCATGCGCACGGTAAGGCCAGTGCCGACCAGCCCCCGCTCCACAGCCGCCTCGGCGGCCTGCATCAGCGGGCGGGACATCCAGATCAAGTCGTAGAGGGGATCATCTGACATGACATGCCACGTGCCACAATGACATTTTACTTGTCAATATGTGGCCTTGACCCTCCTCGCCCCGCGGCGCATTGCGGGCACTATGCTGATCTACAAAATCCTACGGACCGAGGAATGGGACGCTCTGCAAGCCGACGGCTCCACCGCCGGCGCGCCCATCGACGTGGCGGACGGCTACGTCCACTTCTCCACCGCCGAACAGGCGGCGGAAACGGCAGCCAAGCATTTCGCCGGCGTGGAGGGCCTGTGGCTGCTTGCGCTGGAGACAGAGGCCCTGGGCGACGCGCTGAAGTGGGAGCCGTCGCGCGGCGGCGCACTCTTCCCCCACCTATACGCCCCTCTGACGCGCGCTGACGTGCGCTGGGCCAAACCCCTACCGCTGCAGGACGGCGCGCACGTCTTCCCGGACGAGATGATATGACGGACGGCTATATCGACCCCGACCGCGCGCAATTCGACGCCTTCAAAGCGCTGCCGCGCGACACGCCGCTCAACATGCTAAACCTGGTGCGCTTTCGCAGCGTGGCCGCCTACCCGGACGGCCACCCCGATACGGGCCTCACAGGCGCGCAGGCCTACGCCAAATACGGCGCGTGCAGCGGGCCTGTCCTGGCCCGCGTCGGCGGATCGATCCTGTGGCGCGGCCGCTTCGAGACGACGCTGATCGGCCCGGCGGACGAGGCTTGGGACGCCGCCTTCATCGCCTTCTACCCCACCGCCGGCGCGTTCCTGGCCATGGTCACCGACCCGGACTACCAGCGCGCGGTCGTGCACCGACAGGCGGCCGTTCTGACCTCGCGCCTCATCCGCTGTGCGCCGGACCAGACGGGCGCAACCTTTGGCTAGTCAAACGCGCTGGCCGGTGTACGCTGACGGGACATTTCACCAAAACGCCCCTAAGGACATTCGATGACCAACTACATCAATCCGACCAAAGAGCAGATCGAGCATTTCAATCACCTCGGCCTCAAAGAGCCGATCCTGATGCTCAACATGCTCAAGTTCCGCGCCAAGGCAGACTACCCCGACGGCAGCCCGAACCACGGCAAGGACATGACGGGCGCACAGGCCTATGCCGAATACGCCAAGGCGATCGCCCCGATGCTGCAAAAGATCGGCGCCAAGATGCAGACCTTCGGGATGTATGAGGCGACGCTCATCGGCCCGGACGAGGCGTGGGACGAGGTCTTTATCATGCACTACCCCGCCGCGGGCCTGTTTCTGGAGATGGCGGTGGACCCCCATTACGTCAAAGACGTGCAGCCGCACCGCACCGCCGCGGTGGAGGACAGCCGCCTTATCCGCGTGCGCGCCGCCGAAAGCCCCGTCGGCTAAATGGGCGCGCTGGAGGGGATGGGCCTGGCGCTCCTGCGCCGGGTGGAGCCGGAACGCGCGCACGGCCTTGCGCTGGCCGCGCTGCGCGCCGGTCTGACGCCGAAGCCGGGGCCGGTGACGAACCCGTCCCTGTCCGTGTCGCTCGGCGGGCTTGATCTGCCCAACCCGGTGGGCCTTGCCGCCGGGTTCGACAAAAACGCCGAAGCCGTCGCGCCGCTGATGCGGGCGGGCTTTGGCTGGCTGGAGGTGGGCGCCGCAACGCCCCTGCCCCAACCCGGCAACCCGCGCCCGCGCCTCTTCCGCCTGACGGAGGACCGCGCGGCGATCAACCGCTTCGGCTTCAACAATGACGGGGCGGAGGCTATCGCGACCCGCCTCGCGCGGCGGCCCAAGGGCGTGCCCGTCGGCCTCAACCTCGGGGCCAACAAGGACAGCGCCAACCGCGCCGAAGACTTCGCCCGCGTGCTGGAGACGTGCCGCCATGCCCTCGACTTCGCGACGGTAAACGTCTCCTCCCCTAACACCGAAAAGCTGCGCGATCTGCAGGGGCCGATGGCGCTGGCCGCGCTTCTGGACGGCGTGATGGCGCGGGCGCAGGGGCTGCCGATCTTCCTCAAAATCGCGCCGGACCTGACGGACCAGGACCTGGCCGACATCGCCAAGGTGGCCCAAGACGCGCGACTGGCCGGGATCATCGCGACCAACACGACGCTGGACCGCGCCGGCCTGCGCAGTGCCCATGCCCCTGAAAAAGGCGGGCTGAGCGGCGCGCCGCTGTTCGACAAATCCACGCGAGTGCTGGCCAAGCTGTCGACGCTTACGGACCTGCCACTGGTCGGCGTGGGCGGGGTGGACAGCGCAGAAGCCGCCTTTGCCAAGATCCGCGCGGGCGCCTCCGCGGTGCAGCTTTATACCGGGCTCGTCTACGGCGGGCTCAGCCTCGGGGCGCAGATCGCCGAAGGGCTGGTGGACCTGCTGCGTGCCCATGGCTTTGCGTCAGTCGAAGAAGCGCGGGGCACGGGGGCACAGGACTGGCTGTGATCCCCCTTCACTTGGCCAAAAACAACTCAAACACCGCCCGTCACGCCAGCGCCGCGTCCCGTTCGAGGGCGGGATAGCGCCAACCCAGCGTGATCCCGCGCACCGTGAAGGACAGCAGGATCGCGATCCACAGGCCGGTATTGCCCAAGGCCGGCAATAGGGCGAGCACCGCCAACCAATAGAGCACGAAGTTCACGATCATTGAATTGCGCATGTCCCGGCCGCGCGCCGCCCCGACGAAGATGCCGTCCAGCATCCAGCTGGCGCAGCCGATGACGGGCGCGACGACCAGCCAGGGCAGGAAGTCACGCGCGGCCGCGCGGACCTCCGCATCGCGGGCCATCAGGTCGATCAGCGCCGGCCCCGCCACCAGGTAGAGCAGCCCGATGGCCACGCAGAAGCCCAGACCCCAGGCGCTGGTGCGCAGGGCCGCGCTGCGCACCTCGGCCCGCGCGCGGCGGCCATAGGCGTGGGAGACCAGCGTTTCGGCCGCCACGGCGAAGCCGTCCATCGCGTAGGCCGAAAAGTAAACCAACTGGATCAGCACCTCATTGGCCGCCAGGGTCACGTCCCCAAACCGTGCGCCCAGGAACACGAAGCTGGAAAAGATGATCATCTGCAGCGCGGAGCGGATCATCAGATCGCTGTTCAGCAGCCCCATCTTCACCAATTGCGCGCGCGCCAGAACCCGCCCGCGGTCACGCCAGGCCGGGTTTGCGAAGGCGGAGCGGCAATACCACAGACCCAGCGCCGCGCCCGCCAATTCAGCAATAACAGTGGCCAGCGCCACGCCCGCCACACCCATATCGAGCCACAGGCCCAGCGCGACGCTCAGGCCCACATTGCTGCCATTGGTAACGAGCTGCATCCAGAAGAGCCGCCCCGTGCGGCCCATCGCGACCAGCCAGCCAGTGATCGCGTAGATTCCGATGGCCGCCGGCGCGGTCCAGATGCGGATGGCGAGGTAGGTGCGCGTCAGCCCCTCCACCTCCGCGCTGGCGGGCGACAGCCAGAAGGCGAAGGCGAAGATCGGCCATTGCAGCGCGATCAGCGCGCCGCCCGCAACGCCCGCCACCAGCAGCGCGCGCGACAGACCCGCCGCGACTTCGTCCCGGTCGCCCGCGCCCAGCGCCTGACCCACAAGCCCCACGGTGCTGAGCCGCAGCGCACCGAACACCCAAAAGAGCGTGCTGAGGATGATCGCCCCCATCCCGACCGCACCGATAGGCGCCGCCGCGCCCAGCTGGCCGACCACCGCGGTGTCGACGATCCCGACCAGCGGCACGGTCGCGTTGCTGGCCACCACGGGCAGCGCCAGCGCCAGCACCCGCCGGTGGGTCAGGGGATTACCGCCCGGCGTCATCGGCGGGTGCTGCGCTCGGGTCTTCGAGACTGCGCGGCATTACGAAGTGGCCCGTCGCCTGTGCGTAAAGGCGGCTGCGATTGTCCTGCCACGCTTCCACATGAACGGAGGCATAGCGCCGGCCGGACCGGTTCACCCGCGCCCTGGCATAGGCATCCCGCGGCAGGCCGGAGCGCAGGTAGTCGGTGGTGAAATCGATGGTCTTGGGCGTGCGCAGCGCGCCTTCCGCGATGGCTTCGGGCGCCAGCGTGCCCGCCTCGATCCGGTCCCACAGCCGCGCCCAGTTCAGCGTCACAACCGCCGTGATCTCCAGAAAAGCGGCCGTCACCCCGCCGTGCAGGGCCGGCAGAAGCGGGTTGCCGATCAGCTTGGGATCGTAGTGCAGAACGCCCGTCAGCTCGTCCCCGCGCCGGTCGAAGGTGATGCCCAGATAGGCGGCGTAGGGCACCCGGCCCACCAGCGCGGCCAGCGCCGCATCCCGGCGGCTTTTCACGGCCTGCATCGGATCGCCGCTCATCGCTTGCGCTCCACCGTGAAACTGCCGGAAGCAGTCGCGACGGGGTTATCCGCATCCGCGTCGTGGGCCACCGCCCGCACGAACGCGACCGACCGGGTCACGTGATAACAGGTCGCGACGCAGCGGATCGTCTGTCCCGGCTCCGCCGCGCGCATATAGCTGATGCGCAGGTCGATGGTGGCGGTGCCCAGCGGGTTGGCCGGATGGCTCATCACGGCGGCGCCGCAACAGGTGTCCAGCACCGCCGACACCGCGCCGCCCGCGATGACGCCCGTGGCTGGATCGCCCACCAGCCGCGCGTCGTAGGGCATCGTCATCTCCGCCTCGCCATCCTCCAGCCGGGTCAGTTCCATCGACAGATCGCGGGCGTGGGGGATCGCCTCGATGAACTGGCGGGCGAATTTGACTTTGTCCATGGGCGCTCCTTTGCCCCGGTTGAACCAGCCCCCGCGCCCCTTGGCAAGACGGCGCGCGCCGGGGCCGGCACGCGGTTGCGCGTATCGTCGCACCGGCCTAGGTTTGACGTGGGGAGAGAAGATGATGGCCGACACACTGAGCTTCAAAGAGATGTGCGCCAAGTTCGACGTGACGCCGCGCACGCTGCGGTATTACGAGTACATCGAACTGCTGAACCCCGACCGCGAAGGCCGCGCGCGCTTTTACGGCCCGCGAGAGGTCGCCCGGATGAAGCTAATCCTACGGGGACGAAAGTTCGGCTTCCAACTCGAAGACATCCGCCAGTGGCTTCTGATCTACGAAAAGGAAGGCACCGAAGCGCAGATGCGCGCCTGGATCGACATGGCGGACGGCCAGCTCAAAGAGCTCGACGACCAGCGCGCCCAACTCGAAGAGGCGCGGTCCGAACTGCAGGATCTGCGCGACCAGGTAGCAGGCGAGTTGGGACTGAGCGCACCCGCCTAAGCGGTATTTTGCACGCGCCGGCTGCTGCGCGCCCTTTTGCCCGAAACTTAGGCGGTTTTTTCGGCACGATATTGCCGATACGTCCCCTCATGCTTCCGTGATGCGCATTGCCGCAGCGCGGCATCGCCCCAGATGCGGCGCTCGGGCGATGGCGCCCGCTGGCACCGCCGAGGGGAAGAGACGTGAAAATACCGCACAACATGGCACCAGGCGAGGTGATGCAGGACGACGCCGCGGCGCTGTTTTCGGCCGCCGGCATTGCGATGGTCGTGACCAATCCGCGCCTGCCGGACAACCCGATCGTCTACGTCAACCGCGCGTTCGAGACGTTGACGGGCTACACCGCCCCGATGGCGCTGGGCCGCAATTGCCGCTTCTTGCAGGGGGTGGCGACCGACCCGCGGGACGTCGACGTGATGCGCCGCAACCTGAGCGCCGGGCAAGACTGTTCCGTCGTGGTGCGCAATTACCGCGCCAATGGGGAGGCGTTCCACTACGCGCTCCTGATCTCTCCGGTGCTGGGGGAGGACGGCACACCGCTCTACTTCGTCGGCCTGCAATCGGAGATCGGGGAGGATGAGCAAGCCCGCCGGCTGGAGCGGTTTCAGAGCCTGATCGCCGAAATCCAGCACCGGGTGAAGAACCACTTGTCGATGATCCTGGGCCTGATCCGCCTCAAATCCGCGGCGCCGTCCAAGATCGTGGATCTGCGCGATCTGTCGCGGCGGGTGGAGAGCCTGCAGCTGCTGTACGAGGAGGTGTCCGCCGCAATCGCCAACCAGAACGAGGACAAGATCCAGCTCGGCTCCTATCTGGGGCGGGTGGCCAATGCGATTGCGCATCTCGACGGGCGGCCCGGTGTGCGGATGAACATCCAGGTCGAGCCCCTGATCGTGGAGACGGAGAAGGCCGTGCATATCGGCCTGGTGGTCTCCGAAATCTTGACCAACGCGATGCAGCACGCCTTCGACGGGCAGGCCAGCGGGCTGGTGGAATTGCGCGTGTCGCGCACCGATCAGGGCGGTATGCGGGCGATCATCACCGATGACGGCGTGGGTCTGCCCGACGGCATCACCTGGCCCAACCCGTCCGGTATGGGCGGGCGAATCGTGGCGGGCCTGGTCGAGGGGCTTGGCGCAAGCCTGCACGTGGCGCGCGGGGCAGTGGGTATGAATGTGACGCTGGAAGTGCCCAAAGTCGAATGAGATTGCGCGGGCCGTGGCGCGCTACGGCCCGGCGCCCAAAGTGACGTGACGTCCCGGTTACGTCAACGTCACCCGATGTTGTACCGCTATCAGGCGCACCCATGTTGGGCACGCAACGATGAGCGGAGACGCCGCGATGACCGACCTGACGATTGAACCGACCCTGACCATCCGCGAGATGTGTAACGCCTACGACGTCACCCCACGGACCCTGCGTTTCTATGAGGCCAAAGAATTGCTGTTCCCGATCCGCGAGGGGCAGAAGCGGCTGTTTACCAAACGTGACCGCGCGCGACTGAAGCTGATTTTGCGCGGCAAGCGCTTCGGCTTTAGCCTCGAGGAAATTCGCCAGCTTCTGGACCTGTATCACATGGGCGACCAGCAGCAGACGCAGCTTGCGCGCACCTATGATATCGCGCGCGCGCGTCTAGCTGACATGGTCGCCCAGCGCGATGAGCTGAACGAGGCGATCGACGACCTGAAAAGCCAGCTCAAATGGGGCGAGAAGATGCTTGCCTCCATGAGCCAACCGCGCGCGGCGGAATAAGCCGGGCACGCACGACCCCGCCGCCCCCGAGCGGCCGCCAAAACGCGGCTGAGGCCGCAC
>JBCDFL010000162.1:0-7574 GCA_039178165.1 Pseudomonadota bacterium
CCCCCCCCCCGCCTCTCACACCCACTCCTTCATCCTTTGGCCCGGCGCGCCCCTGCCGCGCCGGGCCCCCCCCCCCCCCCCCCCCCGGTCGCCCCGACGCGCCTGCTTCGGGGCGAAACCCTTACACCGTCCGCTCGACCATCATCGCCTTGATGTTGGCGATAGCCTCGGCCGGGTTCAGGCCTTTGGGACAGGTCTTTGTGCAGTTCATGATCGTGTGGCAGCGGTAGAGCTTGAAGGGGTCTTCCAGCTCATCCAGCCGTTCGCCCGTCGCCTCGTCCCGGCTGTCGATGATCCAGCGATAGGCATGCAGCAGCGCCGCGGGGCCAAGATACCGATCGCCGTTCCACCAATAGCTGGGGCAGGAGGTGGAGCAGGATGCGCACATCACGCATTCATAAAGGCCGTCGAGCTTCTTGCGGTCCTCGATGCTCTGCTTCCATTCTTTCGCAGGGCGGTTGGTCTTCGTCTCCAGCCACGGCATGATGGAGGCGTGCTGGGCGTAGAAATGCGTGAGGTCCGGGATCAGGTCCTTGACCACCGGCATGTGCGGCAAGGGGTAGATCTTCACGTCGCCCTTGATCTCGTCCAGGCCATAGATACAGGCGAGCGTGTTGATCCCGTCGATATTCATCGCGCAGGACCCGCAAATCCCCTCGCGGCAGGAGCGGCGGAAGGTCAGGGTCGGGTCAATCTCGTTCTTGATTTTGATCAGTGCGTCCAGAACCATCGGCCCGCACGTGTCCATGTCGACCCAGTAGGTGTCGACGCGCGGGTTTTGCCCATCGTCCGGGTTCCAACGATAAATCTGCACCTTGCGCAGGTTGGTGGCCCCCTCGGGCTTGGGCCAGGTTTTGCCGGTCGTCATCCGGCTGTTCTTCGGAAGCGTCAGTTGGACCATGTCAGGGTCTCCTTGGCACTGGGGCGGGCTATGCGGCCCACCGGGTAAAGAGGGCGTCCATGTGGCGCGGGCGGCTGCGTTTGCCGGGCCCGTCCGAGACGGCGAGGATATCCCGCAGCTCAAGCCCCGCTGCCGCGAGAAGCGACATCGCGCTGGACGGGGTGGGCGTGGCGGCGAAGCGGGCGGGGTCGAGGCTCAACTCCAGGATCACGAAATCGGCGCGCTGCAGCGTCTCGGCCGCGCCGCGCAGGATCTCCGTCTCGTAGCCTTCGGTGTCGATCTTCAGGCCCAGGCGGCCGTCGTAGTCGCTGGCGATGTCGTCCAAAGTGCGGACCGGCACGGAGCGCGCCTCGCTCGCCGTGAACGTCTTGGCGAGGTTGTCCGTCCGCTCCAAGAGGGAGGCCATCGCCCCGCCCTTGCCAGGCGCGGTTTCGGGCACGTTCAACGTGGCCTGGCCCGCGGCGGCACCGAGGGCGACGGCATGATAGTCGAAATCGTCCAGCAGGCCCGCGCCCCGCACAGCGGCTTCGTATTCGGGCTGCGGGTCGACGAGCACCCAGGCCGCGTTCGGGAAGGTCTTGTAGAGCCACGGCGTACCCGCGTGGACCCCGATGTCGAACACGACGTCAGGGGAAAAATCGTACCGTTTGAGGTAGATCGCGCGCGTCTTGATGGGCTGTACGGTCAGCCCCTCGCTGCGCAGGGAACGGCGGAGGTCGGCTAGCACGGTAGCACACATTTGAATCGGGAGACCGGCCCGCCGGCAACGCCGGGCAGCCCCAGTCCAATGCCCAGCAGCGCATTGCTTGCAATGCGCGAGAGGGCCGCCCCCCACGGGGCGGTGGCTTTGCTCCAACCCCGCCGGGTCGTGGGCTGCCCTTGTGCCATCGCCATTCCCATTGCGCCTTTGGCCTTAGTAAACCCGCGCTTTCGGCGCGATTTTCTTCAGGTCGATCCCGCCGTCGTTGTGGCTGGTCAGCGGCTGCGTGATCACACCGCGATACCCCAAAGACGCCGCATTGCCCTTGAACCAAACGAGGCTGTGCTTGCGCCAGTTCTCGTCGTCGCGGTCGGGATAATCCTCGTGGGCGTGCGCGCCGCGGCTTTCCTTGCGCGCCGCCGCCGCCGTGACCGTCGCCACTGCGTTGGGGATCAGGTTGGTCAGCTCAAGCGTCTCCATCAGGTCGGAATTCCAGACCATCGACGTGTCGGTGACCTTGATATCGCCGATCTTGGATGCGACGCCGTTCATCGCCTCTTCGCCCTCAGCCAGGGTCTTGTCGGTGCGGAAGACCGCCGCATCACGCTGCATGGTCTTCTGCATCTCCAGCCGCAGCTCGGCGGTCGGCACGTGACCCTTAGCGTAGCGCAGGCCGTCGAAGCGGCTGAAGGCGGCGTCCACACTGCGCTGGTTCGGTGTCGGCACGGGCGCAGCGGCGTCGACCACGTCCTTGGCCCGGATCGCAGCGGCACGGCCGAAGACCACAAGGTCGATCAGCGAGTTCGAGCCCAGACGGTTCGCCCCGTGCACCGACGCGCAGCCCGCCTCGCCCACGGCCATCAGGCCAGGCGCGACGGCGTTCGGATCGTTCTTCGTCGGGGCAAGCACCTCGCCCCAGTAGTTCGTCGGGATACCGCCCATATTGTAGTGCACGGTCGGCAGAACCGGGATCGGCTCTTTCGTGACGTCCACGCCGGCGAAGATGCGTGCGCTCTCGGAAATGCCCGGCAAACGCTCGGCCAGCGTGTCGGGCGGCAGGTGGTTGAGGTGCAGGTGGATGTGATCGCCTTCGGCGCCCACACCGCGGCCATCGCGGATCTCCATCGTCATGCAGCGCGAGACGACGTCGCGCGACGCGAGGTCCTTGTAGGTCGGCGCGTAGCGCTCCATGAAGCGCTCGCCCTCGGAATTGGTGAGGTAACCGCCCTCACCCCGCGCACCTTCGGTGATCAGGCAGCCGGCACCGTAGATGCCGGTCGGGTGGAACTGCACGAACTCCATGTCTTGCAGCGGCAGCCCTGCGCGCGCAGTCATGCCGCCACCATCGCCAGTGCAAGTATGCGCCGAGGTGGCGGAGAAGTAGGCGCGGCCATAGCCGCCCGTTGCCAGCACGACCATCTTGGCCGCGAACAGGTGCATGCTTCCATCGTCCAGCTTCCAGCACAGAACGCCCTGGCACACACCGTCGTCGGACATGATCAGGTCGATGGCGAAATACTCAATGTAGAACTCGGCGTTGTTCTTCAGCGACTGGCCATAGAGCGTGTGCAGGATCGCGTGCCCGGTCCGGTCCGCGGCGGCGCAGGTGCGCTGCACCGGAGGGCCTTCACCGAACTCAGTCGTGTGGCCGCCGAAGGGGCGCTGGTAGATTTTGCCTTCTTCGGTCCGGCTGAACGGCACGCCGTAATGTTCCAGCTCGTAGACCGCTTTCGGCGCCTCACGCGACAGATATTCCATCGCGTCGGTGTCGCCGAGCCAGTCGGACCCTTTTACAGTGTCGTACATATGCCACTGCCAGCTGTCCGGGCCCATATTGCCCAGCGACGCGGCGATGCCGCCCTGGGCGGCCACAGTGTGGGAGCGGGTGGGGAATACCTTGGTCACGCACGCGGTGCGCAAACCCTGTTCCGCCATGCCCAGTGTGGCGCGCAGTCCGGCGCCACCGGCACCGACGACCACGACGTCATATTCATGCGTCTCGTAATCATATGCAGCCATTGTTCAGGCCTCCGAGGTTGTGCGCAACGCGGCGCGGCAAAGGGGTAGCGTGCCCAGCTGGGGCGCGCCCATAGGAATTAAAGCGCGATCCGGGCCACGGCAAATACCGTGGCGGCGATCAGGACATAGGCGAAGGCGCGGCACGCAACGATCGATAGCTTGCCCGCGGTGCCGTGGACGTAATCCTCGATCGCTTCGAGCGCTTCGTGCATCACATGGTTGATGATGACGCCTGCGGACAGGATCGTGATCAGCGCAATGCCAGGCTGGGCGAGGTACGCGGTGACTTCCGCATGGCTGCCGCCCATGGCTGCGGCCACGATCAGGACCAGGGCCGGCACGGCAAAGACCATCAGGATAGAGCTGACGATCATGTTCCAGAAATGGGCTGTGCCGTCGCGGCCAGAGCCCATGCCGGTGGCCTGCTTGCGGTCGGTGAGGTAACGCATCTTCGCCTCCATCAGAACACCATGAATACGATGAGGGTCAGCAGCGTGGCGAGGCCAACCATGCCCATCGCCATGCGCTCGCCTGCTTCGACCGTGACGGCGTACCCGAAGTCCCAGATGACGTGCCGCAGGCGGCCCAGCATGTGGTAGAAAATCGCCCAGGTCGCGCCCAAAAGACTGATCTGGCCCGGCACGCTGCGCAGCACGCCGTCGATCCCGGCAAAGACACCGGGGGACGTGGCGGCCGCAAACAGCCAGCCAACGATCAACACCGCGGCGCCCAGGGTTGCGATACCGGTGATGCGCACCAAGATGGAGGAGATTGACGTCCATTGCGGGCGATAGATCTGCAGGTGCGGGGAAAGCGGTCTATTGCCGCGATTGACGTCCGGCATGCTGGCTCCTGTTAACAGCGTGGCTGCCTTACGTTATAAGTCGCACCCACGAGGCCGCCTAGCGCGCTGGGCGCGATGTTTTGGCGCGGCGCGTAAAATATCCGCGACTTGTGATCACGGCGCGCTTGAGTGTGATCACATATGGCCGAGACTGCACAAATTACTGGTATTGCAGGCCGGTTTTCAGGCGACGCGGCGGCTCAAGGCCGCCGTGTTTCGGGGCCGGATCGCCGGCTCACCTGCTTCGTGACCTCGCGGATCAGCTTGCGCCGAATCTGTTCGGGATAATCCTCGAACCCGTCGGCGGTCATCACGAAGGCCCCGGTGCCGACGATGACATTCTCGAAGAAGTAGGCGGTCAGATCGGTCTCGTCCGTCTCGATCGCGAGCGCATTGACAACAATTCCGGCGCGGCGCAGCGCGGCGTGCTGGCCAGCAGGCGCGACCCCTTCGTTGGACAATCCATCCCCGGACACGTCGATCACCTTGCGCCGGCAATCGCCCGCGTCCGCAAAGGCAGAACGGGAAGCGATCAGCGCCTCGCCAATCGCGGTCGAGTAGTTGCGCCATATGCGGGGATCACCCTCGATCCGGCGGGCCAGCGCATCGAGGTCTTCGTACCGGGTCACCGGCGTCCAGGGGATCGTCAGCTTTTGCCGGCTTGCGCCCGTCCACTGCAGCAGGGCAAGACGGGCCTGTTGGCGCAGTAGCGCCTCAGCGACGATGCCGTCGCGCAACGCTGCGGCGAGGCCGTCCATCTGGATGCGGTATTCTTCCCGGTCGACACTTCCCGACACGTCCACCGCCAGCAGAAGCGCCAGATCGCAGGCCCGCGCCGGGGCCGCGAGCATCGCGCACAGGGCCAGGGCGGCGCGGATCACCGCAGGCTGTCCAGCACGTCGTTCATCGTGGTGTTGAAGTTGACGTAGCTGATCTGCATCTCGCCCCGCAGCGGCGCGGCCAGCAGGTAGATCGACATCGGGGCGGTGTTTCCGCGGATGTTGAAGGTCGTGACCTCTTGCACCATGCCGCCCATGTCGCGGCGCTGCGCGATGGTCTGGCAGCTTTCAAAACCGCTTGGGAACAGCGTCTTCAACCGTTCGGTCGCGTCCCCGAACAGGGCCGGGCCGTCGCGCATGATCGTGGTCGTCAGTTCCGCAAAGCGGTCGAACTCTCCGGCGAGGAACGCGGCCTTCGCGGGCTCCATGACCGGCACGACCTCGGCCCCGCCCATGTCGCAAATGGGCTCTGCCGCAAACGCGGCGGGCAGGCAAAGGGCGAGGGCGATCGGGGCAAATCTCATCCCGCGATCAGGGCGCAGATGCGCCCCGATTGCAAGGGCCGGGCCTAGGCCGGGATCAGCGCCCAATAGTCGAGGTCCAGAAGGACGGAAGGCAGATACTTGCCGTTCTCCCCGCGTAGCTCGAACGGGGCGCCGCCTTTGGTCGCCACGAGCCGCAGACGCAGCGCGCCGATGCCGGGAGCGAGCGTCGCTGTGTCCAAAACCTCCGTCCAGGCGCGCACCGTGTCGCCGGCCAGGCACGGATTAGCGTGCGCGCCAGCGTTCAGCCCGACGACCATCTGCGCATTGGCCAGGCCGTTGAAGGACAGCGCCCGCGCCAGGCTGATCACGTGCCCGCCGTAGATCAGGCGGCTGCCATCGGGCCGGGCGGAGGTGTCGAAATGCACCTTGGCCGTGTTCTGCCACAGGCGGGTGGCCATCATATGCTCAGCCTCTTCGACCGTGACGCCATCGACGTGGTCAATCGTCTCGCCGACGCTGTAGTCGCTCAGCCGGTGGGGCTCCCCGGCTTGGGCGAAGTCGTAGGCGGAGAAGTCGAGGCCCTCTGGCACCATCAAGGTGCTCGGGTCCACGACCGTTGCCAGGTCCGGCACGACTGCCTCCGGCGCGGGCGCATCGGGATCGCCCTTGCGGACCATGACCCAACGCACGTAGTCCAGCACCGTCTCCCCGTGCTGATTGGTGCCGGTCGTGCGGACATAGACGACGCCGGTCTTGCCGTTTGAATTCTGTTTCAGACCAATGACTTCGGACGAGGACCGCAGCGTGTCGCCCGCCCAGACGGGACGGTGCCAGCGTCCCTCCGCGTAGCCCAAATTCGCCACAGCGTTCAGCGACACGTCCGGCACGGTTTTGCCAAAGACGGTGTGGAAGGCGATCATGTCATCGAGCGGAGAGGCCGCCAGCCCGCAGCCCTGCGCGAACACGTCCGAGGAATAGAGGGCATGCCGCGCGGGGTAGAGCGCGTGATACAGCGCCCGCTCCCCCTGCCCCACGGTGCGCGGGACGGCGTGGTCCAGCACCATGCCGATGCGGTAATCCTCGAAAAAACGCCCGGGATTGGTCTTCATCATTGCTCTCCGAGCTTGAGGTCTGGGGTGTAGGTGCCGGGCACCTCTTTGGTCACGGCCTGGCCGCAGCGCATCACGCCATTCGCGGCATCGAAGGCATAGGTGGGACTGCCGTGCAGCACCCAGCCGGCGTTCAGGGCCTTCGTGACCTTGTGGCAAAACGCGCTGTCATCGTCAGCGCTGAGGAAGCGGTAGAGGATCATGGCGCTGCCTTCAGGCCGGGAAGGGCCAGACGCCCAGCCAGACGTGGATACCCGCCACGGCCGAGAAACTGACGGCGGTAATCGCCACCAGCAGCACGTCCTTGCGGGCAGGACCGGGGTCGGGACGCTGCCAGTCGGGCTCCGCCCGGTTGATCAGAATGACGCTGACGACGGCCCAGGCCAGCAGACCGCCGAAGAGGATGATCGACGCCAAATCGCCGTTCACCAGCAAATGCGCGGTGGCCCATATCTTCACGGCAGTCAGTTGCGCGTGGCGCAGCGCGCCGCGCAGCCGGCCCGTCGTGGCGGAAATTCCGTAGACGAAGAAGGCCAGCAACATCAAAAGGTTGTTGATGTGCACCGCAAAGCTGGGCGGATACCAGACCTGCACCATGGGGGCCCAGCGGTAGCCGAAGATCATCATCACAACCGACGCCACGATGAGCAGCGCCACAAGCCCCTTGCCCGGATCGCCCAGCCGCGCGCGCGCCTCTGGCGCCAGGCGTTTGAACCAATGCGCGGCCGACCACAGAA
>JBCDFL010000163.1:0-7526 GCA_039178165.1 Pseudomonadota bacterium
CACCAGGGCCAGTGGCACGGCCACGACGAGTGCAACGAGTTTGAGGCGATCTGCCTGAAGGGCGTTCTGGGCGATCATGATGGTTTTCCCTCTTTTGGTGCCGCTCTCATACACAAGAGGCGGCCCGAACCGCTCTTACTTTAGCGAAGCCGTTTGCAACCCGCAAAGGTTAAGCGGCGTCGAGAGCCTCCAATTCGTCGATCAAACCTTCAATTACGGCCAAACCCTTGCCCCAAAACGCCGGATCGCTCGCATTTAGCCCAAAAGGTGCCAACAATTCGCTGTGATGTTTCGTGCCACCGGCCTTCAACATCTCGAAATATTTCTCCTGAAACCCGTCTTCGGCGTTTTGATAGACGGCGTAGAGCGAGTTCACGAGGCAATCGCCGAACGCGTAAGCGTAAACGCAGAAGGGCGAGTGCACGAAGTGCGGGATGTAGGCCCAGAACGTCTCGTACCCTTCCATGAACTCGAAAGCGGGGCCGAGCGACTCGCCCTGCACCGACATCCAGAGCGCGCCGATATCTTCGGGCGTCAGCTCGCCCTGGCGGCGCGCCGCGTGGAGCTTGCACTCGAAATCGTAGAAGGCGATCTGGCGCACGACCGTGTTGATCATGTCCTCCACCTTGCCGGCCAGCAGCACCTTGCGCTGCGCGGGGTCGGTCGCGGCGTCCAGCATCTTGCGGAAGGTCAGCATCTCGCCGAAGACGCTGGCTGTCTCCGCCAGCGTCAGCGGGGTGGAGGACAGCATCTCGCCCTGGCCGGCGGCGAGGACCTGGTGCACGCCGTGGCCCAGTTCGTGCGCCAGGGTCATCACGTCGCGCGGTTTGCCCAAGTAGTTGAGCATCACGTAGGGGTGCACGTCCGTCACCGTGGGGTGGGCGAAGGCGCCGGGCGCCTTGCCTGGCTTCACGCCCGCGTCGATCCAGCCCTTGGTGAAGAACGGCTGCGCAAGGTCCGCCATACGCGGGTCGAACGCGCCGTAGGCCTCCATCACCGTGCGCTGCGCCTGATCCCACGGCACCAGGGTCGGATCCTCCATCGGCAGGGGCGCGTTGCGGTCCCAGACCTGCATCTTGTCGAGGCCCATCCACTTGGCCTTGAGCGCATAGTAGCGGTGGCTGAGGCGGGGATAGGCGTCCACGACCGCCTTGCGCAGCGCCTCGACCACTTCCGGCTCCACATCGTTGCTCAGATGCCGGCCCGTTTGCGCGGTCGGCATCCCGCGCCACCGGTCTAGGATTTCCTTTTCCTGTGCTTGGGTGTTGTGGACGCGGGCGAAGGTCTTGATGTTGCTTTGGAAGACCGCCGCAAGCTCTTCGGACGCGGCCTGGCGCGCGGCACGGTCGGGATCGGTCAGCAGGTTCAGCGTGCCCTCGATCCCGCGGACCTCGCCCTGCACGTTGAATTCCAGCCCGGCGATCGTCTCGTCGAACAGACGTTCCCACGCGTCACCGACGACACCGAGATCGTGCAGGAATTTCTCCATCTCGTCGCTGAGCTGGTAGGGCTTCATCGCGCGGATGCGGTCGAAGACGGGCTTGTAGCGCGCCAGATCGGCGTTTTCCGCCATGCGGCCGGCCAGGTGGTCGTCTTCAAGCCGGTTCAGCTCTAGCGTGAAGAAGACGAGCGGCGTGGTGAAGTTAGTGATCTTCTCCTGCAGGTCGGACAGGAATTTCGCGCGGCCCGCATCGGTCGTCAGTTGGTAGTAGCGCAGGCCGGCAAAGGACATCAGGCGCCCCGCGATCTGGTTGATCCGCTCCTGCCGCTGCACGCAGTCCAGCAGCGCGGCGGCGTCGAGCGTCGCAAGCTTGCCTTCATAGTCTGCGGCGAAGGCGGTGCAGGCGCCCTCCAACCAATCGAGGTCGCGCTTCAGCTCCGCCGCGTCCTCGCCGGTGTATAGATCGTCGAGGTTCCATTCCGGCAGATCGCCCAAAGGCTCGCCCCCTGCGGTGGCGGCGTCGCGGACGGGGAAGGGCAGGTGCAGCATATGGGGCCTCTTAGGGATCATTCGTTGAGCTTGTAGCTATGTGTTCGGGGCCGGATGGGCAACATTGCGGGGCGTCACGGGCTATCGAAGAAGAGCGCGTTTGGCGTGTCGACGAACACCGCTTGGCGCTCCGCCGCGCTCATCAGGCCCGCGGCTTGGTCCAGCAACTCGGCGACGTGGGGCATGCCGGCGCCGTTCAGCATGACGTGCGGCCAGTCGGAGCCCCAAAGGCACCGCTCCGCCGCGGCGTCGAGGTAGACGCGCATGAGCGGCGCGGCCTCGGTATACGGCGCGTGGGCCATCCGGTAGGGGGCGCTGAGCTTCATATGGATGTGCCCCGCGCCCATCAGCGCGCAGGCGGTGGCGATGCCCGGCCTGCTAGGCGATAGGTCAGTTGACGGCCAGCCCAGATGATCGATCACGAGCGGTACCGGCAGCGCTTCGATATCCGCAGCGAGCGCGTCCAAGTGGCGGTCGGCGTGCAGCAACATCTGGATGTGCATCCCGTGATCGGCCAGCAGCGGCGCCATCGCCTTGGCTCCGTCCCAGGACAGGACCCCGCCGTGCACGTAGTTGAGCCGTACGGCCTTGACGCCCTTGCCCGCCAGCGCTGCGACCTCCGCCCGGCCCGCGCCGTCGGGCAACAGGCCGACGCCGGCAAATCCTGGCCCCATCGCCTCGAGCGCCGCGAGGGTGACGGCATTGTTTGTGCCGTAGAAGATCGAGTGGACGATGATACTACGCGAACATCCTATAGTATCAAGGTGTTCACGGTACATCCTCAGCCACTGCGCGAAGTCGATATCCTGGGCCGGGTTCTCCACCCGGCCGTCCCAGAGCGGAAAGTCATCTGGCCCGCCCATCAGGTGCACGTGGGCGTCGCAGGCGCCGTCCAGCAAGCGCACGGAGGGGGTTCGCGGCGCGGGCGGCAGCGGGGCGAAGGGTTTATCCATAGGTCGCCAGCATATCCTTCAGATCGGCGAAGGTGTTCGCTTCTTGCACCGGTTTGTCGTGGCGCCAGCGTGACATGCGGGGAAAGCGCAGCGCAACGCCGGATTTATGCCGCG
Organism: Pseudomonadota bacterium; assembly: GCA_039178165.1. Taxonomy (GTDB): domain Bacteria; phylum Pseudomonadota; class Alphaproteobacteria; order Rhodobacterales; family Rhodobacteraceae; genus JBCBCP01. Next base: position 3,058 of record JBCDFL010000163.1, read on the forward strand.
GGCTGGCCTGAATCCCTTCGAACGCGATCTCAAAGACATGGGTCGGTGTCACCTGCCGCACGGGGCCGAAGCGTTGCAGTGTGTTCTTGCGCACCCAGGCGGTGATCTTCCGAAACTCGGCGTCCGTCAGGCCGGAATAGGCCTTGGTGAAGGGCACCAATTCGTTCCCTTTCCACACCGCGAAAGTGAAATCGGTAAAGAGGTTGGCGCGCCGGCCCGAGCCCGATCGGGCATAGATCATCACCGCGTCGATGGTCAGCGGGTCCAGCTTCCACTTCCACCAATCGCCCTTCTTGCGCCCGACCAGGTAGGGGCTGTCCGCGCGTTTCAGCATCAGCCCTTCGGCCTGCGCCTCGCGGGCGCCGGCGCGGGTCTCGGCCAATGCCTCCCACGAAGGGATCGGCACTTGCGGGCTCAGGATCACGGGGGCTTCGGGCGGCAGAGCGCCCGCCAACGCCTCAAGCCGCGCGCGCCGGTCCGCGAAAGGCACCTGGCGCAGGTCCTCTCCGCCGTCTTCCAGGAGGTCGTAGGCGTGCAGGATCACCGGCGCCTCAGCCAGCAGTTTCTTCGGCACCGTCTTGCGCCCGATCCGCTTTTGCAGCGCGTTGAAGCTGAGCGGCTGGCCCGCGGCCCGGTCCCAGGCGAGGATTTCACCGTCGAGCACGGTGCCCATCGGCAGGTAATCCTTCGCGCGGGCCAGTTCGGGGAACCGGTCGGTCATCAGCTCTTCCCCGCGGGACCAGACGAAGTGATCGCCGGCGCGCAGGATCAATTGCCCGCGGATGCCGTCCCACTTCCACTCCGCGCGCCACTCGGCCGGATCGCCCAACGCCTCCGGCCCGTCCTCGAGCGCGTAGGCCAGATAGAAAGGGTAGGGCCGCGCGGCGTCGGCGGCGGCATCCTCTGCTTCGATCAGGCTGTGCCAGGTGACATCGTCCGGCGTCCACGCGCCCATGAGCCGGTGGGCGAGGTCCGCCTCGTCCCGGCCCGTGGCGCGAGCCAGCGCGCGGGTCATCAGCTTCTGGCTGACCCCGACGCGAAAGCCGCCGGTGATGAGCTTGTTGAAAAGGAACCGTTCCGCACCGGCAAGCTGGTCCCAGGCGTCGAGGACGAAGGCCTTGCGCGCGGGTTCATCCACATGAGCTAGATCGCGTAACGCATTGATCCAGAATGTCAGGGACTGATCCGAGTTGCGGCTGGGTTCGGGAAGGACAAGGCTGATCGTCTCGCTTAAATCACCCACGATGGGGTAGCATTCCTCGAAGAGCCAAAGGGGAATGCCCGCCCGCTCTGCCGCCCATTCGCGCAGGCGCGTCGTTGTGACGGCCCGTTTGGGCCGGCGGCCGGAGAACATGGCGATGCACCATAGGCGGTCGTCTTCGGGCGCGTCTTCGAAATACCGCGCGAGGGCAGCTGTCTTGACAGTCGTCTTGGTGCTTTGGTCCAGCGCGGCGAAGAGGGCGGTGAAGCGTTTCATGCGGCTTCCTCGTCCTCGGCCTCACCGCCGAATTCGGTGGGGACCACCTCCGCCCGCCAGCCATTTTCATTCAGGTAGCGGCTGAAGATATCCGTATAACCATGTGTGACGTAGATATTTTCCGCGCCCGTCTGTTCGATTGCCCAAAGTAGGCTGGTCCAATCGGCGTGGTCCGAGATGACGAATCCGCGGTCGCCCGCCCGCCGCCGCCGGATGCCGCGCAGTGCCATCCAGCCCGAGGCGAAGGCCGTTTGACGCGCGCCCCAGCGCGCCGCCCATTTCGCGTCCGTAGCCGACGGGGGCGCGATCAGGATCGCGCTGGGATGTGCCTTCACCTCCGTCTCCAGCGTGCACAGCGTCGTGTCGGGCAACGTCACGCCCTGGCCGCGGAGTATGGCGTTGGTATTCTCAACCGCACCGTGGGTCATGATCGGGCCGATCTCTGGGTCGAGCATCGACAGCAGGCGTTGGGCCTTGCCGAGCGCGTAGGCACCCAGGACCGCCGTTTGGCCCGCCGCGGCACAGGCGTGCCACCAGGCGTTGATCTCCGCCGCGACGTCGGCTTGATCGGCCCAGCGGAAGACGGGAAGGCCGAAGGTGCTTTCGGTCACGAAGTGGTGGCAGAGGACCGGCTCGAACGGTGTGGAGACGCCGTCATCGACGACTTTGTAGTCGCCCGACACGACCCAGACCTCACCGCCCTTTTCGACGCGGATTTGGGCGGAGCCGGGGACGTGGCCGGCTGGGTGGAAGGAGATGGAGACGCCGTTGACGTCTAGGACTTCACCGTAGCGGACGGTCTGCGCGCCGATGTCGCCGAGGCGATGGCGCATCACGGGCAGGGCCATGTCGGTGCACAGATAGGACCCCATGCCGGGCCGGGCATGGTCGGCGTGCCCGTGCGTGATGGCCGCGCGCGGCACCGGGCGCCAGGGATCGATATAGAGGTCGGCAGCGGCGCAGTAGATACCGCGCTCCGTGAAGGTCAGCAGGGGCATGAGGGGAGTGTAGGGCGGGGCGCGGCAGTGCCTAGGGAGGTGGGCCGACCGACTGCGCCCATCTCAGCCCCAAGGCGCGCTAGGCAGCCGCGATAAAGGGCCGCGCCTCGAACTTCGCCACGGCGGCGCTCAGGATACGGCCGCGAACGGCGTCGTTCTCCATCAGGACCTCGTGCTCTCCGCCGTCGATGATGCGCAGGTCCCCCTCCGGCCATTTGGCCATCTGCGCGGCGATGCGGCCCTGGTGCACGATCCGCTCGTTGGAGCCCTGAAAACAGATCGCGGGCACGGGCGGCGCGGGCAGGCGGGCGAGGGCGTTGCATTCGTCCAGCGCACTGCGCAGCCAGACGAAGGACGGCCCCCCGAGGCGCAGCTCATCGTGGGCGCGCAGCTGGTCAGCCATCATGTCCCACATCTGCTCGTCGGTGGTCAGAAGGTTGTCCTCGAACGGGTCGGTCAGGACGTAGGGGTCGATCTTCGTGCTGGGGGGCAGGGCGTGGCCTTGGCCAATCGCGGGCATCAGGCGGGGCAGGACCCAGGCGAGGGGCTGCATGTGCGCCTTGATGCGGATGCCCCACATCGGCCCGGTAAAGGCCGCAGCGACAACCGGCAACCCCTCGTGCAGGGCGCGCAGGCCAATGCAGCCGCCCATCGAATGGGCCATGAGATAGTAAGGCTCCGGCAAGCCCAGCGCCCGCACGGCGTCCAGGACCGTTTGCACATCGTCCTGGTAGTCCATGAAGTGATCGACATGGCCGATCCGCCCGTCGTCCAGCATCCGGTCCGCCAGACCCTGGCCGCGCCAGTCGATGGCCACCGTTGCATAGCCGCGGTCGTGAAAGCCCTGCGCCACAACGGCGTATTTTTCCACGTATTCGGTGCGGCCCGGGAACATCAGAACGGTGCCGCCGGCGTCCTTGGGGGTCCAATGGCCCATGCGGATGCGCAGGCCATCGGAGGTGTTCAGCCAATGGGCCTGACCGCCATCCGGTCCCGGGCGCACGTCCGTGTACAGGGGGGCAGAGGTCAGGCGCATGTCGCTTATCCCAGAACGGCGCCGAGCTTCATGGCCATACCCATGTCGCCGTCGACTTTGAGCTTGCCGGTCATGAAGGCGGCGGTGGGGTTGGTGTCACCGGCGAGGATCGACTGGAAAGTGTCGGCATCGGCGGTCATAGTCACGTCGGCGGCCTCGTCCGCGGCGCGGGCGCCGGCGGAATCGATCATGACGGCGCCTTCGCCCTCGATCTCGAACTTGGCGGTGCCGTCAAAGCCGGACACGTCCTTTTCGTTCAGCATGGTCACCGCTTGGGTTACAACGTCGCTCATCTCTCATCCCCTTGACGATATGTGCGCCACCGCGTGTTTGATCTCGGGGGCGGCGCTGTTACATATCCCATATGCGCACGTTCCACTCTCTAGGCCAGTCTGTCGTTGCGGCACTCCTCGTCGTGGTCGGGTATTCCTTACCTGCCGCTGCGGAGGAGCGTTTGGACGATCTGATGGCGCAGCTGCGTGCGGCGGAACCCGCGGCAGCCACCCGGCTGGCGCGCGAGATTGAGCTGGAATGGTCGCGGTCTGGCTCCACGGCGCTCAACATGCTGCTGGAGCGGGGGCGCGACGCGCTGGAGGACGAAGAATACGTGACCGCCGTGGGCCACCTCACGGCGCTCACCGATCACGCCCCGATGTTTGCCGAAGGCTGGCACAGCCGAGCGCGCGCCTATTTCGCGCTCGAGCTTTACGGCCCCGCGATCGAGGATTTGGGCCAGGCGCTGCAGCTGAACCCGGACCATTTCCAGGCGCTTTACGGTCTGGGCGTGATGTTCACCGAGATCGGCGAGCCCCTGCGTGCAGAGGACGCCTTCCGCCGCGCTTTGGACTTGCATCCGCACTTTGAAGAGGCCCAAGACGCGCTTAAACGGTTGGAGCGGCAGGGCATCGGCCGCACGCTCTAAGACCGGGCCTGGGGGGCCGCTATGACGGATGCGCGC
>JBCDFL010000164.1:0-7483 GCA_039178165.1 Pseudomonadota bacterium
CCGACTTTTTGCATCGCGTCGGCGATCTGACGGCCGATTTCGACTTCGCCGTTGGCGGAGATGGTGCCGACCTGGGCGACTTCGTCGCTGTCGTTGACGTCACGGGCGGCGGCTTTAATCGCCTCGACCACTTTAGCGGTCGCCATGTCGATGCCGCGCTTGAGGTCCATCGGGTTCATGCCAGCGGCGACCGACTTCATGCCTTCTTTGACGATGGCCTGGGCCAGAACGGTCGCGGTGGTGGTGCCGTCGCCGGCCTCATCGTTGGTGCGGGAAGCGACTTCCTTCACCATCTGCGCGCCCATGTTCTCGAACTTGTCTTCCAGCTCGATCTCTTTGGCAACGCTCACGCCGTCCTTGGTAATGCGCGGGGCGCCGAACGATTTGTCCAGGACCACGTTGCGGCCTTTGGGGCCCAGGGTGACGCGCACGGCGTCGGCCAGGATGTTGACGCCCTTGAGCATCTTGTCACGGGCGGATGTGTCGAATTTGACGTCCTTAGCAGCCATATTCTCTCTCCAATTGTCTTGAGGTTAGGGGGTCAGAGAAGCGGGTGCGCTTACTCGATGATCCCCATGATGTCGGACTCTTTCATCATCAGCAGCTCTTCGCCGTCGATGGTGACCTCGGTGCCGGACCACTTGCCGAACAGCACCTTGTCGCCGGCTTTCACGCCCATCTCGATCAGCTCGCCGCTGTCTTTGCGCGCGCCGGGGCCTGCGGCCACGATCTCGCCCTCGGAGGGCTTTTCTTTTGCGCTGTCGGGGATGATCAGCCCGCCGGCGGTTTTCTCTTCGCTTTCCGTGCGGCGTACCAGCACTCGGTCATGAAGCGGTTTCAATGCCATCTTTGCAGCTCCTTGCAGCTCAAAGTTACTTCTCCCTGAAGCGCGGCGGCGGGGCCGCGGCGCTCCGTTGTCACTCAGGTTGCTCGAGTGCTAACGCCGCGGAGTTAGGCAAGGCGCAGGCCGGTGTCAACACGGCCACCCGCGCCAGGCCCGACATTTTTCCGCTTGACGCGGACCTGGGGCGGATTCCCCCGAAGATTGTGGCCCAAACCGCTTGAAGCGGGCCGCACGGACACCAACACTATGCAAGAACTTCAAGGAAAGGGTCGCGATGCGCGCGCTTATTGTCTGTCTTTTGTGTCTGCCGGGGCTGGTCCACGCGGCGTGCTCGGGCCGCGACATGCGCGAACATCTGACCCCGGAGCAGGACAGCGCCTTTGCCGCGCAGATGGCGGGCACGCCCTACCCCGAGGGCAATCATTGGATCGCCCGGCGCGGGGGCGACACGCTGCACCTGGTCGGCACGATCCACATCCACGACCCGCGCCTGGACCCCATCGCCGCCCGCCTGGCGCCCATCATTCGCAGCGCCGATCGCCTGCTGGCGGAGGCGGAGCCCGACGGGGAGGCGAAATTACAGGCCCATCTGGCCCAGAACCCGTCCCTCATCCGCATTCCCGCCCCATCCCTGATCGATCGGCTGGATGCGGACACGTGGGCCGCGCTGGCGGATGCGGCACGCGCGCGGGGCATTCCGCCCGCCATGGCCGCGCAATTGCAGCCTTGGTATCTGTCCCTCTCGCTCGCTGTGCCGCCCTGCGTCACCGTCGATTTGGTGCAGGGCAAACGCGGGCTGGACCACCGGCTGATGGACATCGCGCTGGCGGAAGGCGTTCCGATCCAAGCGCTCGAGCCCTACACGACTATTTTCGAGCTGTTCGCCGCCCAGCCCCTGGACGAACAGATCGCGGCGATAGAGCTTGGCATTCTACCCGCTGCGCAGGCGACCGACGCGATGGTCACCGTGATCGAGCAATATTTCGACGAAGCGCATGCCTCCACCTTCCCGCTGAACGCGATCCTTGCGAAGGGTTGGCTGGACATGGACCCCGCCGCCTTCGACGCGATGTTCGCGGAGATGCTGGACAAGCTGCTCTACACCCGGAACGACAATTGGATGCCCCGTCTGCTGGAGGCGCGCGGCACCAGCGTCGTGGCCGTGGGTGCGGCACATCTGGGCGGCACGGGCGGGCTGTTGGAGATGCTGGAGGCCGAAGGCTTCACGCTGGAGCGCGCGGCGTTCTAGCCGCCCAGCGCGTCGCCCGCCGCCTGGACCGCAGTCGCGCCCTTTGGGCTGAGGCCGTAGATGCCGGTCTCCACCTTCTCGAACCAGCCGTAGTGGTTGTCGCGCATCACCTGCGTGGCCCGGGCAACCCCCGTCTCCCGCGCCACATCGGCCCCCTTTGAAGCGCCGACCTCAAAAAGGTACATCGCCAGCTTAAGCGCATCCTGCCGATAGGCGGTGATCAGCCCTGACCGCACCTGCCCGCCGGCATTGGGGTCCCCCTGCCGCCGAGCGAATTCCGCCAGCAGCGCCCCGGCGCGCGCTTTGGACTTGCGCGGCGCGTAGGGGCCGGGATCGCAATGCACCTGCACCAGCCCGTCCGACACCCGCACCGTCAGCAGCCCCAGCCCCAGACGGCGGCACAGAACCGTCATCTCCTTCACCGCCTTCAAAAACCGCCGCCCCTTGCCCTGCGCCACGGCCATATAGACGTCATCACTGACCCGCAGCCGCGCCACGCATTGGTGCACCAGCGCCAGCGAAAAGCCGACCTTCAGCTCCACGATGACGGGCGGCTCTGCCCCGCGCACGGCGACCACATCGGCGGCCCCGATCTCCGACTTCACGACGTATCCCTGACCTTCCAGGAAGGCTTTCACGGGCGGATAAAGATCGGTCTCGGCCATGGTCTTTGGCTAGCAGACCGCGCTAGCCTTGGTCCATGACCCGCGATCAGTTCAACGCCTTCTGCGCCGCCCTGCCCGCCAGCACCCATGTCGTCCAATGGGGTGGCTCGGACGTATGGAAGGTCGGCGGCAAGGTCTACGCGCTCTGCGGCTGGAACGACGGCCAGGACGCCTTCACGTTCAAGGTCTCCGACATGGCGTTCGAGATCCTCGGCGACATGCCCGGCCTGCGCCCGGCCCCCTACATGGCCTCGCGCGGCCTTAAGTGGATCCAGAACTACGCCGCCCCCGGCCTGCCCGACACCGAGCTCAAGGCCCACATCCAGGCCAGCTACGACATGATCGTCGCCAAGCTGCCCAAGAAAACCCGCGCCGCCCTCGCGCTGTGATCCTCCTTCACTTGGCTGAAAACACTCCCTCTCGCGCACCGCTGCGCGGAACGCTGCCGGGACGACGCGCGCTTTGCGCGCTGGTCTGGGGGAGCGCGAGGGGAGATCACCCCTCGCTCCCGGCCTCGCCAAAAACGCCGCAGGTGACATCCTGGGGGCCCATACCTATAAGGCGCGCAACCGACGCTTGACCAAGAAGGCTTTCCCATGACCACCCTCGTTTTCGGCCACAAATCCCCCGACACGGACAGCACCGGATCGCCCATCGTTTGGGCCTGGTACCTGAACCAGATCAAAGGCATCGAGGCCGAAGCCGTCCTGCTGGGCGAGCCCAACACCGAAGCCGCCTTCGTGCTCGACCGCTGGAGCCTCGACAAGCCCCGCATCATCGACGGCGTGGAGGCCGGCCAGGACGTCGTGATCGTCGACACCAACAACCCGGCGGAGCTGCCGGACGCCATCAACGACGCCAACATCACCGCCATCATCGACCACCACAAGCTGGTCGGCGGGCTTGAGACGGCCGGCCCCATCGACATCCGCATCGAGCCTGTCGCGTGCACCGCGACCATCATGTGGAAGATGATCGGCAAGGACATGGCCCAGATGCCGACGGAAGTGAAAGGCGCGATGCTGTCCTGCATCCTCAGCGACACGCTGGAATTCCGCTCGCCCACCACCACGCAGGAAGACAAGGCCATCGCTTGGGACCTGGCGGAGCAATGCGGCGTCGATATCTCCGCATACGCGGCAGAGATGTTCGAGGCGAAATCCGACGTCTCCGCCTTCTCCGACGCGGAGCTGCTGCGGATGGATTCCAAGGAATACGAGGTGGACGGCACCGGCTTCCGCGTCTCCGTGCTGGAGACGACGGCGCCCAAGATGATCCTCGACCGCAAGGACAGCCTGATGGCCTCCATGGCCGACGTCGCCAAAGAGGACGGCGCGGATGAGGTCCTGCTCTTCGTCGTCGACATCCTCAACGAAGAAGCCACCATGCTGATCCCCAACGACCGGGTGAAGAGCGTGGCCGAGAAAAGCTTTGACGCCACAGTCACCGGCGACACCGTCGTTCTGCCAGGCGTGATGAGCCGGAAGAAGCAGATCATCCCGAACCTCAAGGTCTGATCCCATGGCCGAGATCATCGAACACCTGTCCGAGATCTCGGACCGCTACGACGCGCTTCTCGTGGACCTTTGGGGCTGCGTGCACAACGGCGTGCAAGCGTTCCCCGAAGCTGTCGGTGCCCTGCAAAGCTACCGCGCGGGCGGTGGCAAGGTCGTCCTTCTGACCAACGCCCCGCGCCCCCGCGCCGACGTGCGCACCCAGATCGCGGCGATGGGCGTGCCGGACGACGCTTGGGACACCATCACCACCTCAGGCGACAGCGCGCGCAGTGCGATGTTCTCCGGCGCCGTGGGCTCGAAAGTCTATTTCATTGGCGAAGACGACCGCGACGCGCGGTTCTTCGACCCCATCGGCGTCGTCTCCGACCCGGTGGAGATCGTGAAGGTGCCTCTGGAAGAGGCCGAAGGGATCGTCTGCACGGGCCCGTTCGATCCGCTGGCCGACCTGGCAAGCCTGCGCCCGCAGCTGCTTTGGGCGAAACAGCACGGGCTGAAGCTGCTTTGCGCCAACCCAGACATCGTCGTGGACCGGGGCGAGGTGCGCGAATATTGCGCCGGAGCGCTGGCGGAGATGTATACCGAGATGGGCGGGACCAGCCTCTATTTCGGCAAGCCGCACCCGCCAATCTATGACCTCGCCCGCCGGCGCCTGAGCGAGCTTGGCCCCGTGCCCGCCCCCAATCGCATCCTCGCCATCGGCGACGGCATCGCGACGGATATTCTCGGCGCCCAGGGCGAGGATACCGATTCGCTGCTGATCACGGGCGGCCTCGCCGCGGCGGAGACCAAGACGGCCCGCCAGCCCGATCCGCAGGCTTTGGACGGCTTTTTGGCGGCCGCGCCCGCCAGTCCCACCTTCGCCATCGGGTTCTTGCGGTAACTGCGCCGCAACACCTCTGCGATAGCCTGCCCCCGACTAAAGTTTCGCTTGCCTTTCTGCGCGCGCAAAGTAATTAACTTGCGCAATACGGAAGACGCTTGTTCATAAGTTACCGGGAGCCTCGCCATGCTCGATAACCTGCCCCGCGGCACCATCTGCATCGAAGACATCGAAATGGGGATGTCCCGCTATCTGCAAAAGCAGGTCACCGAGGAGGATATCGAGATGTTCGCGACCATCTCGACCGACCGGAACCCCGTGCACCTCGACGATGACTACGCGCAGGACACGATCTTCCAGGGCCGCATTGCCCACGGGATGCTGACCGCCGGCCTGATCTCTGCCGTGATTGGCGAGCAGCTGCCGGGCCACGGCACGGTCTATATGGGCCAATCGCTGAAGTTCCTCGCGCCGGTGCGCCCCGGCGACATGGTCTATGCCGAGGTGAAGGTGATCGACATCGATTTCGCCAAGCGCCGCGTGAAGCTGGACTGCCATTGTTCGGTCGAGGGCAAGAAGGTCCTGATTGGCGAGGCGACGGTCCTCGCGCCCTCGCGCAAGTTCGACTGATCGGCGCCCACCGGGGGGCCAGCCCCCCGGACCCCCCTGCGCCAGCGCGCTCTGCGCGCGTCGTTCCGGCAGCGTGCCGCGTAGCGGTGCGCGAGAGGAAAGTGTTTTTCGCCAAGTGAAGCAGGGCGAACCCGCGCTGCCCATCGAAGGGTCGCGCGATTGCAAGACGCAGTCTGGCCCCTTGCGAGCGCCTGTGCGCCCGGCTAGGCAAAGCCCATGCGCATCTTCCGCGACTATTCCTTCATCGAGCCCGCTGCCCGCGGCGCCACCGCGGCGATCGGCAATTTCGACGGCGTGCATCTGGGCCACCGCTCGGTCATTGATCTGGCCCGCGGTGCGGAGCCAGATGCTCCCCTCGGCATCGTCACGTTCGAGCCGCATCCACGGATGTACTTTGCCCCCGACGCGCCCCCCTTTCGGCTGATGAGCGCTGACGCGCGGGCCTCACGCCTCGCCAAGCTGGGGGTGGAGACTCTGTTCGAGCTGCCGTTCAACGCCGCGATGGCCAGCCTCAGCCCCGAGGACTTTGCGGGCAAGGTGCTCTTCGAGGGATTGGGCCTGCGCCACGTCGTCGTGGGCGCCGATTTCTGCTTTGGCAAAGGGCGTAAAGGCACGGCAGCAGATTTGCACGCCTTCGGGGCCGAAATGGGCTTCGACGTGACCATCGCGCCGCTGCTCGAAGATACAGGCGCCACGGTCTCCTCCACAGCGATCCGCGCGGCGCTGAGTGCGGGCGATCCGCGCCGGGCCAAGTCCATGCTGGGCCATTGGCACCGGATCGAAGGGCCCGTCATCGGCGGGGAACAGCGCGGGCGCACCCTGGGCTACCCCACCGCGAACATGTCCCTGGAGGGGCTGCACCTGCCGGCCTTTGGGGTCTACGCGGTGCTGGTCGACGTGCTGGAGGGGCCGCATCAGGGCAGCTACCACGGCGTCGCCAGCCTGGGCGTGCGGCCGATGTTCGGGGAGAACATGCCGAATATCGAGACGTTCCTCTTCGATTTCTCCGGCGATCTTTACGGCACGCCCCTATCGGTCGCGCTGGTCGATCACCTGCGGGGGGAGGAGAATTTCGACAGCCTCGAGGCGCTGATCACCCAGATGGATGCCGACAGCGCGCAATCCCGCGCCATCCTGGCCGCGCTGTGAGCGCGCCCATCGCGCCGCAGGGTCTCGCCCCCAAATATTGGGAGCGCAAGCGCCTGACGGACATGTCGCGGACCGAGTGGGAGGCTTTGTGCGACGGCTGCGGCAAGTGCTGCCTCAACAAGTTGGAAGATGAGGAGACAGGCGCGGTCGCGCTGACCCGGATCGCCTGCCGGCTTCTGGACGACGCGACCTGTCGCTGCACCCATTACGAGGGGCGGCACGCCTTTGTGCCCGATTGCATCGTCCTCAAGCCCTCCAACATCGACAGCCACGCCTATTGGATGCCGCAGACCTGCGCCTACCGGCTGCTGTGGGAGGGCAAGGCCCTGCAGGATTGGCACCCGCTGATCACCGGCGATCCGGCCAGCGTGCACCGCGCCGGCATCAGCGTGCAGCACCGGACGCTGAGCGAATTCGACATTCCCGACGACGAATGGGAAGACCACATCATAGAGGAGCCCACCTGATGTTCTTCGCCTCCGACAATGCAGGCCCCGTCCACCCGCAGATCATGGCGCGGCTTGCGACAGGCAACGCGGGCTTTGCCATGCCCTACGGCGCCGATCCGATCATGGACGAGGTGCGCGGCGCGATCCGCGACATCTTCGA
>JBCDFL010000165.1:0-7415 GCA_039178165.1 Pseudomonadota bacterium
CCGCCATAGAGCACCTCTGCCAGCGCCAGTGCCGTCTCCGTCTTCCCCACGCCGGACGTCCCCGCCAGCAGGAAGACCCCGATGGGCTTGTTGGGGTTGTCGAGCCCTGCGCGGGAGGTTTGGATGCGTTTGGCGATCATCTTCATCGCGTGGTCTTGGCCGATCACCCGCTTGGCAAGGTGCTCTTCGAGGTTCAGGACCGTCTCGATCTCGTCCTTGACCATGCGGCCCACGGGGATGCCGGTCCAATCGCCGACGACGCTCGCCACCGCCTGGTGGTCCACGATGGGCAGGATCAGCGGGCTGTCACCCTGCGCCGCCTCAAGCTCGGCGTTCTTGGCGCGCAGCTCAGCCATGATCGCGTCCCGGTCGATTTGGGGCAGGTCCGTGTCTTCGGCGGCCGCCTCGTCCGCGGCGATGCCTTCTGGAGTATGCGTGTTCTCCACTGGCGCGCCGCCTTCGCGCAGTTGCGCGCGCAGGGCGATGATCTCGGCCACCAGCGCCTTTTCCTTCTCCCACGCGTCCTTGAGGCTGGTCAGCCGCTCCTCTTCCTCGGCCTTGGCCGCGCTGACGGCCTCGCGCCGTTCGGTCACGTCGTAGCCAGCGCTCTCGTCCCTGCCGATGATCTCCAGCTCGGTGGTCAGCGCCTCAATCCGCCGCTGGCTGTCATCGACCTGCGCGGGCACAGCGTGCTGAGACACGGCGACGCGCGCGCAGGCCGTATCCAGCAGGCTGACCGATTTATCCGGCAACTGCCGCGCGGGGATGTAGCGGGCGGACAGTGTGACCGACGCCTCGATCCCCTCGTCCAGCACCTGCACCTGGTGGTGCTTTTCCAGCATCGCCGCGATGCCGCGCATCATCAGCACGGCCTTGGGAATGTCTGGCTCTTCCACATGCACGACCTGGAAGCGCCGGGTCAGCGCCGGGTCCTTTTCGATATGCTTCTTGTATTCGGCCCAGGTCGTGGCGCCGATGGTCCGCAAGGTGCCGCGCGCCAGCGCCGGTTTCAGCAGGTTGGCCGCATCGCCAGTGCCCGCAGCCCCCCCTGCCCCGACCAGCGTGTGCGTCTCGTCCACGAACATCACGATGGGTGTGGGGCTCGACTGAACCTCGTCGATCACCTGCCGCAGCCGGTTCTCGAACTCGCCCTTCATCGACGCGCCGGCCTGCAGCAGACCCACGTCGAGGACCAGCAGCCGCACGTCCTGAAGCGCCGGCGGCACGTCCCCGCGCGCGATGCGCAGGGCGAAGCCTTCGACCACCGCCGTTTTCCCAACGCCCGCTTCCCCGGTCAGGATCGGGTTGTTTTGGCGCCGGCGCATCAGGACGTCGACGATCTGACGGATTTCCTCGTCCCGGCCCACAATCGGGTCAATCTCGCCATTGCGCGCTTGCTCGGTCAGGTCGGTGCAGAACTGCGCCAGCGCTTCGCCCTCGCCCGCGCGGGGTTGCAGCGCGCCTGACGCCTCGCCCGGCTCCGCCCCGCCGCCGGTGACACTGCCGTCCTGGGGCCGCATCGCGTCTTCGGGCGAGCCATCGGTGATCTTGTGAAAGTCATCCGCCAGATCATCCGGCTTGATGCTGGCCAGGGTCGGCGAGATGCTGGTCAGGATGTTCTTGAGGTTCGGCGTCTCCAGCATCCCCAGCACGATATGCCCCGTGCGCACCTGGTTCGAGGAGTACAGCAAGGACCCCCAAACCCAAGCCCGCTCCATCGCGTCTTCGAGGTGCGAGGACAGATCGCTTACCGACGCCGCGCCGCGCGGCAGGGCATCGAGGGCCGCCGTCATCTCCGTCGCGATCTTGCCCGCATCCAGATCGAAATGCTGGATGATCCGGTGGATGTCACTGTCCTGGTTGTTCAGGATCTGGTGCACCCAGTGCACGACCTCCACATACGGGTTGCCCCGCATCTTGCAGAAGACCGTGGCCCCCTCGACCGCCTTGTAGCCCAAGCTGTTCAGCTTGCCGAACAGCGCCACCCTGCTGATATCTGCCATGTCCCGTCCCTTCCGTTACTGCGCGCCTTGGAGCATCGGCTCCAGGTACAAATCATCCGCGTCTTTTGTGTTATCCGTCTCACCGATCCACCCGGTCTGGCCCAGGCGCACCGTTTCCCCCAACTTGGCCGCCGGGCGCTGATCGTCGCGCAAGACCAAGTTCACATCCCAATCCAGCGCATCGCCCGCATAGTTGCGTACGATGCTGCGCAGCCGACCCAGCGACGTGCCGCCGGGCAGCAGCCGCTGGTAATCGGCGTAGGACAGCGGCCCGATCCGCAGCCGGAACTTGGCCGACCGGGTCCAGACCCTGTCCCCGATGGAGGCCGTGCGCCCCAGCTGCGCTGGCCCGCCCATCTGCCAGCGATCGCTCGGCTCCAGCTCCAGCCAGCAGCCGACGAATTCCTGCACCTCGACCCGCGCGCCAAAGAAGGCTTGCAGGATCGCGCGCAGCCCTTCGGCGTTTTTCGGCCCCTGAGACAGGAGGCCCGCAAAGTGCCGCTTGGCGAGGTCCGGTAGATCGTCCTGCCCGCGCAGATCGCGCCCGTGAAAGCCCGCAAGCGCCGCCACCTGCGCGTCGATCGTGTCGCGGCTGGCGCGGTCGAAACTGGCCGCCGGCTGACCCGACCGCCACGCGCGGTAAAGCAGCGTCGTCAGCCGGTGGGTCAGCATGTTGGCAAAGGCCACGAGCGTCGGGTCGCGGTGCTGGCGCAGCCGCTCGCGCGCGTATTCCGTCAGGTGCAGCGGCAACGGCCCGTTGGGGCCAAAGAGGCCAAAGAACCGGTTGGTCAGCTTGCCGGGCGCGCCCTCCTTCGGCGCCTCGAACGCGCGCAGGGTGGACGGCGGGAATTGCAGCTCCACCTCTTGGGTGTGACGCACGCGGTCCTCGCGCGGGCGCTTGGCCTCGCCGATGCGGGGCTGATCGGGATGCGCCGCCTCGATGATCCGCAGCGCGTGGAAGATGTGGTGTGCCTCGGGCTCTGCCGCCAACCGCTCCAGCGCGGTCAGAGGATCCGCCCCAGGCCCGTCTGCGGGCGCCATCGCGTAATCTCTCCGCGTTGTTCGGTGACCAGCACCGTTTCTGTGAATGAATTGAGGGTGACGTACTTGCGAAAGAACCGCTCGAGCACCGCGCCAAGCGCGTAGGCGCTGGTGCCTTCGAAAAACGACTCGTCAAATTTCAGGGAAATCTCCAGGCCGCGGACGGCTGTGGACAGCACCTCGTCGGCCATCCTCCGCACGATGGGACGGGTGCTGACGCTGGTCAGGCCCTCCAGCTGCTTTTCCAGCACCTTGTCGCCCGTCGGCGCGTATATCCCGATCAGCTCGCGCAGGGCGGCGGACGATCCGCGATCATTCTCGCCCGCGATGCTGAGGTAGTTCAGCGACAGGTGCGAGATCAGCCGCCAGGCGGTGTCGCCCTGCGCCAGCGTCTCCCGCGGGCGCGTCGGCGGCACTGGGGTGGAGACAGACGCCACCGGCCCGCCCATCGGCAGGCTGAACACGTCCCGCCCGCCGGTAGGCAGCAGCAGCGGCAGATCGCGGTTGGTCACCAGCGCGCTGACCGCCAATTGCTCCAGCGCTTGTGGGTAGGGCGCCTGGCGCGCATCGACCAGCGTCACGAAGCTTTCGGAGCCCAGATAGGTCGTCCGCACCCCCTTCAGCCGCTCCCGTTCGGAGCGTTGGCGCATCTTGCGGGTCAGCGTGTAATAGGCCGGATGGATATCGCCCGCCGCCGTCAGATCGTCGGCGCTGTAGAACGGACGGAAGGCCACGTCCGCCTCTCCGTCGGCCATGATGCCCGCGATGTTCTCCAGCGCGTAGATTTCGTAGTCCATCGGCGCCGTGCGGTCGGCCACCACATGGTGCGCGACCTTGGCCGGGGTGATCAGCACCCGGTCGCACCGTTTGGGAAAAAGGTTCACCGCCGGCACCGCGTTCAGCATGAACGCCTCCGGCGTGACCGCGCCCGCGATATCGGCTTTGCCCTCGGCCAGCAGAATGTAGATGTCGACGTCCGAGCCCGCAGCCCGCGCCAGCGCCATCGACAGCTTCGTCAACTCCACGAAGTGGAAGCGCTGCGGCATCGCGAAATATTCCTGCAACAGCCGGTAGCCGTCGAAGCTTTGCAGCGGCGTGGGCAGCAGCGCCTCGTCCGGGCCGTAGCCGCGCGGGATCGCGGTGGCGCCGGGCAGCTCGGCGACCCAATCGGCGCGGCGGTCCGTGGACCGGCCCGCGATGCCCGTCACCTGGGTCGACAACAGCTCGTGCAGGTCCCAGTTCTTGCCGTCGAGGCCGCCCAGAAACAGCGTCAGGCTGTCCAGCGGCAGATCGCCGATGGGCTGGCCGCCGTGCCGGGCCAGCCGGAGGCGGATACCGGCGCGCGCGGGCGTGTCTTTCGCCACGCCGGCGGCGACCAGCGCGCCGCGCCCGTCGATATATTCGGCCTCCGTGATCGTCAGCGGCCACATCGTGACATCCGCGGCGGTGCGGAACGTGCACGGGGTCTGGTCCCCCTCCCCCAGCACGCTGCGCAGCTCCGCGTGGCGCGGCACGGTATAGCCTTCCTTGAGGGCCGCATTGTTCATGTCCGGCTCGAACTGCGCGATCATCATGGACGGCGTCGGCGCCAGGTAATGGGGATAGACGATTTCCAGCAGGTGCGAGGTAAGCGCCGGGAATTGCAGGTCCAGCTCCAGATGCACCCGCGCCGATAGGAAGGCGACGCCCTCCAGCAGGCGCTCGACATAGGGGTCGACCACCTCCATCCCGTCCATGCCGAGGCGCGAGGCGATCTTGGGGTAGGAGGCCGCGAATTCCGCGCCCATCTCCCGCATGAACGTCAGCTCTTCCTCGTAGTGGCGCAGCAGGCGCGTGTCCATCAGGCGACCCGCTCCAACTCGACCTCGCCGGTGGTCACATCGACCTGGCTCCGCAGGTAAAGCTCGATCGGCAGCGGCTGCGCCCACATATCCGCGCGGATGTCGAAATCGATGACGGAGGCGTTCAGGTTGCCCCCCACGCGCAGGCCGACGTCCAGGCTGCCGGCGTGGATGCGAGGCTCGAACGTCTCGACCGCGTTGCGGATCGACTTGCGGATCAGCTCCGCCCGCTGCTCGGTGGAATAGGTGCCCGACACGTCCGAAATCCCGTAATTCAGCACCGAATTGGCCGCCTGCGGATAGGTGTCGGGGTCAATCAGCGCCTGCGCATTGGCGGTGTTCAAAAGCCACGCCAGGTCTCGCTGCAAAATCTCGCGCAGCTGGCGCAGGTCGATCACCCGCGCATCGCGCGTCTCTTTCAGATCACTGGGGGCGTCGTCGGTCAGACGGTCCAGCAATGAGGGCTGAAGGCGCTCGGCAATTGTCTTGTCCGCCATCGCGCCCCCCGCCGTTAGCCCGCGCCGTTCAGGACGATCTTCCGAATGTCCATCAACGCATGATCGCCGAGGTCCGTCGCCAGCACCCGCTGGCCGAGGCCGGAAAAGGTGTCGGGCGCCATCTCTTCCCAGGCGGTGGCGCGGGCCAGCTTTTCGGGCGCGCCGCCGCGCTCCAGCGTGCCGGCATACCGCGTCGGGATTAGCCCGACCATCTCCCCGCCATTGGCAGTGGTGACCGTGCAAGGCGTCCAGACCGCGTCGCGCAGATCGGCGGGGTCCTCGAATTCCAGTTTGGAAAAGGCGCTGAAGGGCGCCCAGTAATATTTGCCGTTGATCACGATCTCGAGCAGCGGGCCAAGCCGCATGTCTGCATCCGCGATCCAGGCGAAATCCGCGCCATCGATTTGGCCCGTCACCGCCGGCGCATCCTCGAAGGCGCGCGCACGTGTCGCCGCCGCCTCCTCCGGCTTGCCCGCAGCGTCGGCCTTCACGGCCTCCAGCATCAGGGCGATCCAGGGCTCCGGCTCCCCGAAGATCAGCGGGTCCTTGGTGCCGGCAAAGACGCCCTCCCGGTAGACCTCGCAGATGATCCCCTCGCGATAGGTTTGCGCCATGGATGTGGCGCCTTCGTCCAGCTCGGCGGCGACCTTAAGCTGCGCGACCGCACGCTTCCACTCGCCCCGCACGGCCAGCAATTGGAACAAGAATACCCGCAGCCGCACGTCGGCGGCCGCACCGCGCACCTTGTCCTGCAAGGCCGCCAGCGCCCCGTCGAGGTCACCGGCCTTCAGCAGCTCTTCGGCTGTCACGTCGTCACTCCTGTCCCCAAGGTCGGGCCGCACCAAGCGGTCCTTGACCCCCGCAGCGCGGGCCCCACCCAGAAAAGGGCGGGGCCCGGCCAATTCACATCACCCGAACCGGGCTTATTCGACGGCGAAGTTCGCCTGGTTCAACACACGGCTCCATTCGGCGTCGGTCTTGTCGCCCGCGCCACCGGTCTTGGTCTGCTGGGTGTAGGACACCTTCATCGCGCCGTATTGGATCACGAGGGTTTCCTCGCAGATGTCGTCGCCGTCCGAGCCGGACCACGAGATGTCCTGCAGCATGACCAGCTTGAACTCGAACTTCAGGAAGACTAGGCCGGAGCCCTTGGCGGTCCCGCCCGAGCGGCGCAGCTCGATCACCATGTCTTGGAAGTGCTCGCCGCTCACCAATTTGCGGAACAGCTCGGTCGACGACGTGTCCGTCTTCTTGGCGATCGTCAGTTCCTTGAACGTCGCCTTGCCGGCGCCGCCACCGGCAGAGATCGAGCCGATGTTGATGTTGTTCTCGGCGCCGATCTCGAAGC
Organism: Pseudomonadota bacterium; assembly: GCA_039178165.1. Lineage (GTDB taxonomy): Bacteria > Pseudomonadota > Alphaproteobacteria > Rhodobacterales > Rhodobacteraceae > JBCBCP01. The sequence continues at coordinate 6,731 of JBCDFL010000165.1, forward strand.
TGATGATCTCGAACGCTTTCTTTCCGTTCGGCCCGTAATCTTTGTCCTGGGTCTCGCCTTTGACGTTGGTTTTCGGGAAATAGCAAAATGCGTCAAACATGATTTAGGTCCTTTCCTCTGATATGACCTTCGTGGAATGGGGTGGGCCGATCAGGCCCCTTTCTCGCTGGGCAGCTTGGACACCAGGCGCAACGATACCGAGAGCCCTTCCAGCTGGTAATGGGGCCGCAGGAAGAACTTGGACGTGTAGTAGCCCGGGTTTCCTTCGACCTCTTCGACCACGACTTCCGCGTTGGACAAGGGCTGGCGCGCCTTGACCTCTTCCGGGGACGTGTCCGAATTCCGATCAACGTATTGGTTGATCCAATCTTGCAGCCAAACCTGCATGTCTTCGCGGCTTTTATAGCTGCCGACTTTGTCGCGCACGATGCACTTGAGGTAGTGCGCGAACCGACACGTCGCGAAGAGGTAGGGCAGCCGCGCGGCCAGTTGGGCGTTGGCCGACGCATCCGCATCGTCGTATTCCGCCGGGCTGTGCAGCGATTGCGCGCCCATGAACGCCGCGATGTCGGTGTTCTTCTTGTGGATCAGGGGCATCATGCCGTTCTTAGCCAGTTCCGCCTCGCGCCGGTCGGAAATCGCGATCTCCGTCGGGCACTTCTGGTCCACGCCGCCATCGTCGGTC
>JBCDFL010000166.1:0-7410 GCA_039178165.1 Pseudomonadota bacterium
CAGCCCGGATTTGGGTTCGAAGCCTCGACCCAAAGCCACCGCGACGCGATCGAAGCCGCGCTGTTGACGGATGTTGCGCAACCGGTGCTCGACGCAATTTATGCGCTGGATCACCCGTCGCTGCCGCCGGAGGCGCATACGCAGATGAATGCGCGGTTCGATCAGTTGGCCCGTACACGGGCCGAGCTGTGCTTCTACCTCGAACTTCTCAAGCGCTACGTCGCCAATGGCCCGGCCCGGCGCGCTGCACCTTTGCCGGCCGCCACTCAACCCAAGGCTGCAATTGACGCGCCCTTGCGCTTGGCGAACACCCGCTAGTTCTGGCATTTCCCGTTGTTATTCTCGTGAACGTGACTAGCTCTCGCAGAGTCAGGGCGCACGTGCGCGCCTCATTTAGCCAAACGGGAAGCCGCCAGATGTTGCCGAAGATCCTACTTGCAGAAGACGACGCGCTGTCGCGTTTCATGATGTCCGAAATGCTGGAAGAGTTGGAGGTCGAATACGCGATGGCCAAAAACGGTGCAGAATGCACCGATCTAATCCAGGCCGATCCCAAAGCCTATGCGATGATCCTTATGGACGTCCACATGCCGAAAAAGACGGGGCTCGAGGCAACGCGCGACATTCGGTCCGCCGCTGGCAATCCGCCCCGTGACATCCCCATCATCGCGGTGACCGCTGATCAGCATTGGCAGGACCCGGAGCGGTGCGCGGATGCAGGCTTCACCAACGTGATCCCGAAACCCGTGTCGATGGCTGTGCTAGAAGCGAAAATCCGCGAAGTCCTAGCGATTTAGTCTTTCCACGGGACAACGAGGATGTCGAAGGCCCGGCAACGATCGGGCCTTTTTCGTGGCTGCTAGTGATCGCGACACCGTTCGCGTTGGGGGCGCAGCGCTCGCTGCCGTGCGCAGCGAAGCCCTGCGCGTCCGTTGGAACAGGCCGCTAGAACAGCCGGAAATTTCAGATTGTTTAGGAGAGATATGGTGGCGTGGGGGAGACTCGAACTCCCGACCTAACGATTATGAGTCGTTCGCTCTAACCAACTGAGCTACCGCGCCATGGGCCGCTGACCTATGCCAGCGTGCCGGGGCCGTCAAGCCGATTCCGGTGCCATCGCGCGGACCGTTTCGATCATCAGTGCGACGTTCTCCGGGTCGGCATCCGGGGTGATCCCGTGACCCAAATTGAAGATATGCGGCCCCTTGGAAAACGCCCGTACAATGGCCTGCGTCTCGTCCACAAGCGCCTGCCCGCCCGTCACCATATGGGATGAGGCGAGGTTGCCCTGCACGCAGCCATCGACCTGCACATGCACGGCGGCCCAGTCCGCGCTGACCGAATTGTCCAGCGCCACGCAATCCACGCCCGTCGCCTTGGCAAAGCCGACATAGCCGCCGCCTGCCTCGCGCGGGAAGCCGATCACCGGCACATGCGGATATTTCGCCTTCAGCGCCGCCGTGATCCGCGCACAAGGCGCCACGGCAAAGTCCTGGAAATCTTGCCCCTTGAGCGAGCCCGCCCAGGAATCGAAGATCTTCACCACCTCCGCCCCGGCCTCGATCTGCTGGGACAGGTAGTCGATGGTGCCGTCCGTCAGCCGCTCCATCAGCGCCTCGAAAGCCGGCCGGTTGCCGTCCTTCAGCGCATGGGCCGGCCCCTGATCGGGCGTACCACGCCCTGCGACCATGTAAGTCGCCACTGTCCAAGGCGCGCCGGCAAAGCCGATCAGCGTGGTCTCTTCGGGCAACTCGCGCCGCAGGATCCGCACTGTCTCGTAGATAGGGTTCAGCGTCTCATGAATAGCGTCCACCGGCTTCAGCGCATCGACCCCGGCCTGATCCGTGATCGTCGACAGCCGCGGCCCCTCGCCCGTCACAAACCACAGATCCGCGCCCAGCGCCTGCGGCAAAAGCAGGATATCGGCAAACAGGATCGCCGCATCGAAGCCATAGCGCCGGATCGGCTGCAACGTCACCTCGGCGGCCAGTTCCGGGTTGTAGCACAGCGACAGAAAGTCCCCCGCCTGCGCCCGCGTCGCGCGGTATTCGGGCAGATAGCGCCCCGCCTGCCGCATCATCCAGATCGGCGGGGTCGGCAGCGCCTCCCCGGCCAAGGCTCGCAAAATGGTCTTGGTCACGCGCACATCTCCAAGGCTTGCCATCACGGCAGCAGAGTGTCAGGTTGGGTTGACAGGCGCAACCCACGAAGACCCCCAGATGAAGCTTCCCTCCCCCGATGCCCCGCTCAAGATCGGCACGCGCGGCTCCCCGCTGGCGCTGGCCCAGGCGCACGAGACCCGCGCGCGACTGATGGCGGCCTGGGACCGCCCCGAAGCGGCGTTCGAAATTGTGGTCATCAAGGTCTCGGGCGACGACCGCTTCATGGTGGCCAAGGACGTCCCCCTGAAGGAAATCGGCAACAAGGGCCTCTTCACCCGCGAGATCGAAGAGGACTTGGCCGCCGGCAAGATCGACATCGCCGTCCATTCCATGAAGGACATGCCGACCGATCAGCCCGAGGGCTTGCTGCTCGACACCTACCTGCCGCGCGAGGATGTGCGCGACGCCTTCGTCTCCCCCACCTACAGGGCCATCACAGAGCTGCCCCAGGGCGCGACCGTGGGCACCTCGTCCCTGCGCCGCCGGGCGCAGCTGATGCACCGCCGCACGGACCTGAACGTGGTCGAGTTTCGCGGCAACGTGCAGACCCGCCTGAAGAAACTGGGCGATGGCGTCGCCGATTGCACCTTCCTCGCCTGCGCGGGGCTGAACCGCCTCGGGATGAGCGACGTGCCCGCCACGCCGGTCGATGTCCTCAACATGCTGCCGGCCATCGCACAGGGCGCCATCGGGATCGAGCGGCGCGCGGACGACAACGCCACCGCCGCCCTGCTGGAGCCGATCCACGACATACCAACCGGCGACCGCCTGCTGGCCGAACGGACGTTCCTGCGGACACTCGACGGATCCTGCGAAACCCCCATCGCGGGCCTCGCCACGCTCGAAGGGGGCACGCTTGTCCTGCGCGGCGAAGTGCTTCGCCCCGATGGCTCCGAAGCGCTGCAAGGCACGCGCTCGGGCGATGCCGCGGACGGCGAACGGATGGGCGAAGACCTGGCGCGAGAGCTTCTGTCCAAGGCCGCGCCGGGCTTTTTCGACTGGCACTGACGTTACGCCGCGCTTGACGGATGCGTGTCCGGTGCCAACGCTCAGCCCATGCAGCACGCAAAACAGTTTCTGACCTCGGAAGAGATCCGTCCGCTCGCCCGCCGGTCCGACCTGATGGGCCTTTGGCTGGTCGCGCATTGCTGGGGGGTGATCGCCCTGGCCATCGGCCTTTTCGCCCTGTGGCCGAACCCCGCGACAGCGCTGCTGGCCGTCGTCCTGATCGGCTCGCGGCAATTGGGCCTGGCCATCCTGATGCACGAGGCGGCGCACAACGCCCTTTTTGCCAATCGGCGGATGAACGACTTCGTCGGCACGTGGCTTTGCGGTTGGCCGATCATGGCGGACCTCGCCGCTTACCGGCACTACCACCTCAGCCATCACCGCCACACGCAGACCGACCGGGACCCGGACCTCAAGCTGAGTGAGAAGTTCCCGACGACCCATGCTTCCATGCGCCGCAAGTTCGTCCGCGATCTCACGGGGCAGACGGGCCTCAAACAGCTGATCGGCCAGATCCTGATGTTCGTGCGCCTCGCCGGCGACGATGACGCAATCGAGGCGGCGAAGGGCGACGCGGCCCAAGCCTTCAAGTCCAACACGATTGGCTACGCCTTCCCCGTCTTCTTCGGCATCGCGCTGATCATCTCTCTAATCGGGGAATGGTGGTGGGGCTTCGCCTTCTGGGTGCTGCCATACCTCACCTGGTTCCAATTCGTCCTGCGGGTCCGCAACATCGCCGAACACGGCGCGGTAGAGCGCTCGGACAACCCGCTACAAAACGTCCGCACCACTTATGCCGGCCCCCTCGCCCGCGCGCTGGTCGCGCCCTATTGGGTCAACTACCACCTCGAACATCACATGGTGATGCACGTCCCCTGCTGGCGCCTACCGCAGATGCATAAACTGCTCTTGAAGCGTGGACTTGGGGAGCAAATGCGGATCGCGCCTGGATATATGGGTGCAATGCGAGAGGCAGGCTGGCGCAGCGTGTGAGCGACCGCCTCCGCCCTGGAACAGTGTCTTCACGCTTCGCCCCTTGACTTCAGCAGGAAGTCTACACGCCGGGCGGCGTGTTCCACGCCACATGCAAACGGCTTGGGCTAGGCGCACCCTCCGCCGATCACACCCACTTGGCCAAGGGCGGCAGGCTCATCAGGACGGCATTCGCGTCATGCCCCGTCTCCAGCCCGAACTTGGTGCCCCGGTCGTAGACGAGGTTGTATTCGGCATAGAGCCCACGGTGCACCAGCTGCGCGTCCTTGTCCGCCTCGGTCCAATCCTGCGTGCGCCGCGCCTCCACCAGCGGAACGAAGGCCGGCAGGAAGGCGCGGCCGATATCCTGGGTCAGCGCGAAATCCGCCTCCCAATCGCCGGTGTTGAGGTCATCCATGAAGATGCCCCCGACCCCCCGCGCGCGGTGCCGGTGCGGGATGTAGAAATACTCGTCCGCCCACGCTTTCAGCTTCGGATAATGATCCGCCCCATGCGGGTCCAAATGGGCCTTTTGCGTGGCGTGGAAGTGTGCGGTGTCCTCGTCATATTCCAGGCACGGATTCAGGTCGGACCCGCCACCGAACCACCAGGCATGGGGCGTCCAGAACATCCGCGTGTTCATGTGCACCGCGGGGCAATGGGGGTTTTGCATGTGCGCCACCAGGCTGATGCCCGAGGCCCAGAACCGCGGATCGTCCGCCATGCCCGGAATGCCCCGCGCCGCCATCGCCCGTTGCGCCCGCTCGCCCAGCGTGCCGTAGACGGTGGAGATATTGACCCCCACTTTCTCGAACACACGGCCCCCGCGCATCACGCTCATCAAGCCGCCGCCCGCATCCGAGCCATCGTCAGACGTCCTCTTCGTCTCCGTCACCTCGAAGGCACCGGGCGCGTCGTCCGAGAGCGGGCCGGCGTCGTGGCTGGCCTCCAGCCCCTCGAACGCGGTGACGATCTGATCGCGCAGATCGCGGAACCAGGCTGCGGCGCGGGCTTTGTGAGTGTCGAATTGTTCGGTCATGGCACATGTCCTCTGAAGTTGACACATCCTAGCCGATGCGCTCCCCGGCGCAATTGACATGTATCAATGTGCGGGCGCAGCCACCGCATCGAGCAGCGTGCGGCCACCGTCGACGGTCACGATCTCCCCGGTGATGAAACCCGCCCCTTCGGAGGCGAGGAACTGCACCGCCTCGCACAGCTCACCCGGGCTGGCGATCCGCTCGAGCGGCGTGTGCGTTTCGATGTCCTTGCGCCAATCCTCGTGCTCCAGGATCGAGGATTTGAGGGAGGCGGACATGACCGACCCGAACGCAATCGCGTTGACCCGGATCCGGTGCGGCGCCAGCGCCAGCGCCATGGACCGGGTCATCTGCTCCAGCGCGGCGGCGGCGACGGAATAGGCCATCAGCTCTGGCCGCGTCTGCCGCGCGGCGATGGAGCTGAGGTTCACGATCGCGCCCACCTGGCCCGACCCTCCGACCTCTGCCTGGCGGATCATCCGCCGCGCGACCGCCTGGCTGAGGCGCAGGGAAGTCATCAGGTTCTGCTCGATCAGCGTCTCGACCGAATTGTCCTCCACGTCCAGCGCATCCGTCTCCATCACCTGGCGGGAGGCGTTGATTAGAATGTCGACCGAATCGAACGCATCTATGGTCGCCGACACCAGGTTCGCGACCGTCAGCCGCTGGCGTAGATCACCGGCGAAGACGCGCATCGTGCCGTCCTCCGCCCCGTCGCCCAGTTGGTCCGTCAGACGCTTTTCATCCATATCGGCGCACATCACGTTGGCGCCCTGATCCGCGAAGTGCCGCGCGATGGCGAGGCCGATGCCGTTCGCCGCCCCCGTGACGATGGCCGTCTTGCCGTTGATGGAGAAAGACATGCGGTTACCTCCGGCGCGGCCGGGCCGCGAGGGTGAGTTTGAAACGGGCGTCGCCGCCGATCTCCTGCACCTGGCCAAAGGCCGCGTTCAGAGCCTCTTCATACGGCAAATGGCGGTTTGCGACCATCCATAACCGTCCGCGGGGCGACAGCGCGCGCGCCGCGGCACCGATGAACGCTTGACCCAGCGATGGGTCGGGCGCGCGCCCGGTGTGAAAGGGCGGGTTCATGACGATATCGCCGAACGCCTGCGGCGGCGTCCAGGTGGTCACGTCCGCCCAGTGATACCGCGCGCGCGGGTCGGTCACGTTGCGCTTGGCGCATTCGAGGGCGAGGTGATGCGCTTCGACCAGATGACAGGTCTGAACGCTGGGGCGCACCAAAACATGCGCCGACAGCATCCCCCAGCCGGCGCCCAGGTCGGCCACGTCGGAGCCCAGATCGTCCGGCAAAGCCGCGGCCAACAGGGCGGAGCCGTCGTCGATGCCATCCGCCGAAAACACACCCGGCGCCGTCCAGAAGCCGCCTTCCGTCAGCGCGGGACCAGCCGCCCAATCATCGAAGGCGTCCGAGGCGGGCAGCCAAAACGCCTTGCCATGGGCCTTGGCGACGGGGGCGGAGGGGGCGGCGCGTTTGCGGACCTCTTTGAGCAAGCTGTCGATCCCGTCGGTCTTCTGCCCGTCGATTAGGACGGGTCCATCCGTGATCGCCATCGCTTTGGCGATCAGCGCGCGTGCTTCGGCTTTAGCGCGGGGGACGCAGACGACGCTCGCAGCGTAGCGGCCTTCGGGGGCGACGATGGCATTCGAAAACGCCGCATGGACGGGCACCAGGGGGGAGATGACTTGCGCTTCGACCGCGCTCAGATCCGCATCTGCGGCAGGGTGAAACACGGCGACGGGGCCATCGGGCGCAAAGCCAGCGGCCGAGGCAAGCGGAAGACGGGCGCCGATCATGGGCGATGCGTCAGTCTTCTTTTTCCATGGTGCATTGCAGCGGGTGCTGGTGGCGGCGGGCGAAGTCCATCACCTGGGCCACCTTCGTCTCCGCAATCTCGTGGCTGAAGACGCCGACGACCGCCACGCCTTTCTTGTGCACGGTCAACATGATCTCGAACGCCTGGGCGTGGTTGAGGCCAAAGAAACGCTCCAGCACGTGCACGACGAATTCCATCGGCGTGTAATCGTCGTTCAGCAGCAAAACCTTGTAGAGCGGCGGGCGCTTCGTCTTCGGCTTGACCTTAGTGACGACGTCGGTGTCGCCGTCCTGGTCTTCGGCCATCATGGTGATTTTGGATCGCATCGGGCGCCCCATTGCGGCTGTGCATCGGAATTGTCTGCTTTGAAGTCGTCTATATAACGCCCGA
>JBCDFL010000167.1:0-7405 GCA_039178165.1 Pseudomonadota bacterium
CCCACAAGGGAGGCGCCGCGGCGCAGCGCGCCACTAGTGCGCGGGCCGCAGACCGGCTATATGTCTGACGTCCAAAGGGGGGTGCGTGATGCCCAAATCCTTCTCGAACATCGCCTTTGCGCTGATGCTCGCCCTGATGCTTGGGGTGACGTCCGGCCTGATCGGGGGGCTGTGACGCGATGGCGAGGAAGTTCGGCGGCAAGTATAGCCCGGGCGGCGCCCAAGACGCCCCCGCCCCGCGCGGCGCCTATGACGGCGCCAAGGTGGACCCCGTCGGCTTTCGCGCCAACGCCATGTTCCTGCCGCCCATCGTCCTCGCCGCGCTGTCGATCAACGACGGCGCGCTGGGCCTCACCGCAGGCCTCGTCGGCGCGGGTATCCTGACCCTCGGCGCCTGGCTGCTGCGCGGCGGCCTACAGGCTCAGATGGCCTATGACAGCCGCCGCGTTGCCCGCCGCCCCGCGATCCCCCGCAAGCTGCTGGCCGCCGCCCTCGCCGGCCTCGGCATCGCTGCCGCCGCTTGGCGGGTGGAGCCGGGCCTGATCGCGCCCATCCTCTTCGGCCTCGCGACCGCGGGCCTGCACTTCGCCGCCTTCGGGATCGACCCCTTCCGCGACAAGGGCATGGAAGGCATCGACACCTTTCAGCAAGACCGCGTCGCCCGCGTCGTGGACGAGGCGCAAGCGCATCTGGACGCCATGAGCGATGCGATCAAACGCTCGGGCGACAGGGCGCTGGAACGCCGGGTCGAATACTTCCAAACCACCGTCCGCGACCTCATCCGCACGGTCGAAGAAGACCCCCGCGACCTTACAGCCGCGCGCAAATACCTTGGCGTCTACCTTCTGGGCGCGCGGGACGCGACGGTGCGCTTTGCCGACGTCTACGCCCGCACCCGCGACGCAGGCGCCCGCACGCGCTACGCCGCACTGCTGGACGATCTGGACCAGAACTTCGCCGCCCGTACCGCCAAGCTGCTCGAAGGCGACAACACCGATCTGAACATCGAAATCGACGTGCTCAGGGGCCGCCTGCAGCGCGAGGGGGTCCGCCTAGACCCCGAAACGGACCGTTAAAGGAGGCCATCCATGTCCGAAACCGTTCGCCAAAAGGCCGAAGCCGCCCTGGCCGAAGTCGAAGAAGTCACCGCCGTCCTGCTGCCCGAGCCCACCGAGGCAACCGCGATCGTCCCCCTGGCCGAGGCTGAGCCTGCGACCTCCGGCGAAATCCGGTCCCGCATGGACGAGATCGACATGACCGACACCCAAAGCATCGTCGCCTTCGGCAGCGCCGCCCAGGCCGAGCTGCAAGAGATTTCCCAGGCGATGCTTACGGATGTGCGCAACAAGGATGTCGGCCCCGCCGGGGACAGCTTGCGCGATATCGTCACCACGATCCGCGGCTTTTCGGTGTCCGAACTGGACGTCCGGCGCGAGCGGTCCTGGTGGGAAAAACTGCTGGGCCGCGCCGCGCCCTTCGCCAAGTTCACCGCCAAGTTCGAAACCGTGCAAAGCCAGATCGACCGGATCACCGACAACCTTTTGCAGCACGAGCACACGCTGCTGAAGGACATCAAATCGCTCGACCTGCTGTATGAGAAGACCCTGCAATTCTACGACGAATTGGCGCTCTACATCGCCGCGGGCGAGGAGAAGATCAAAGAGCTGGACGAAAAGGATATCCCCGCCAAAGAGGCGGAGGTGAAGGCCGCGCCCGAGGACGATCAGGTGATGAAAGCGCAAGAGCTGCGCGACCTGCGCGCCGCGCGCGATGACCTCGAACGCCGGGTCCATGACCTCAAGCTGACGCGCCAGGTCACGATGCAGTCCCTGCCCTCGATCCGGTTGGTGCAGGAAAACGACAAGTCCCTGGTGACCAAGATCAACTCGACCCTCGTCAACACCGTGCCCCTGTGGGAAACGCAGCTGGCACAGGCCGTCACCATCCAGCGCAGCGCCGAAGCCGCCGCCGCCGTGCGTGACGCCAATGATCTGACGAACGAGCTCTTGACCTCCAACGCCAAGAACCTGCGCGACAGCAACAAGATGATCCGCGAAGAGATGGAGCGCGGCGTCTTCGACATCGAAGCGGTCAAACAGGCCAATGCCGACCTGATCGGCACGATCCAGGAAAGCCTTCAGATCGCCGACGAGGGCAAGGCCAAGCGCGCCGCTGCCGAAGAGGACCTCAAGAAGATGGAGGCCGAATTGCGGGACACGCTGGCCGCCGCCAAGGCCCGCCGCGATGGGACGGGCGACACAGCCGGGACCGCCGTACCCGCGTGATCCGCGCCCGGCGGCATAGACGCAGCCTAGGGGCGCTGGCGCTGGCCGGCGCGCTTTTGGCTTGCGACATGCCGGTGGAGCCGGTCCTGACCCCGGTCGCGCGGCCCGTCCGCGCCCCGGACCCGTCCGTGCCCGTGCAGACAGAGCCGACCTCCGCCAAATCGGCGGAACTGCGCGCCTATTTCGCCTCCGTGCAGCGCGCGCAGCTGTCGCAGGGATTGCTGCGCCAAGATGGCGGCGGGCCGGACACGCCGTTCACCCCGGACATGCTGGCGCGCAACTTCCGACGGATCGCGTTCTTCAACGAATATGGGGGCGCCGGGATCGGCGTGTCGGGGCGTCTGCGCCGGTGGGAAGACCCGGTGCGCATGAAGGTGCTGTTCGGCCCGTCCGTCCCGCCCTCCCAGCGCAGCCGCGACGCCGCCGATGTGCGCAGCTATGCCGCGCGGCTGTCGCGCGCGACCGGCCACCCGATCACCCTGTCCGAGCGGCCGAATTTCCTGGTCTATTTCGTGTCCGAAGACGACCGCGCGGACACTATCAGCCGCACCGCGCCCGCGGCGCTTGGGCTGAGCGAGAGCGCGCTGCGCCCGATCCTGTCGCTGGGCGACGATATTTACTGCGCCGTGCTGAGCTTTGCGCGGGGACCGGGGCGCTCCGATTACGTAGCCGCGGTTGCGGTGATCCGCGCCGAAAACCCCGACTTGCTGCGTCTGAGCTGCATTCACGAGGAGCTGGCCCAGGGTTTGGGCCTGGCCAATGACAGCCCCAGCGCGCGGCCGTCGATCTTCAACGACGACGACGAATTTGCGCTGCTGACGGGGCACGACGAGATCTTGCTGGGCCTGCTTTACGACGCGCGTTTGCGCACCGGCATGACCCTGCCGGAGGCCACGCCGGTGATCCGCATCCTCGCCCGCGAAGCCCTGCAGGGGGAGCTTTAGGGCATGCGGAGCAAAGGTCTGTGGAACCTCATGGCCCGCCGCTACGCGCGCCAGGCCATCGCGGATGAGGCCGCCTATAAGCGCAAGCTGGAGCGGACGCAGGCCCATCTGCGCCCGGACATGCGCCTGTTGGAGCTTGGCTGCGGCACCGGATCGACCGCGCTGGCCCACGCCCCGCACGTCGCGCAGATCGAGGCGACGGATTACGCCGCCGCGATGATCGACATCGCCAAGGAAAAACGCGCCGCCGCCGGGATCGGCAACGTACGCTTCAGCGTCGGCACAGCGGAGGCGCCGGATTTCGCACCGGCCAGCTTTGACGCAGCTCTGGCGCTGAACCTGCTGCACTTGGTCGAGGATCCGGCCCGGGTCATCGCCGCGTGCCGCCGCCTGTTGAAACCAGGCGGCCTGTTCGTGACCAGCACCATGCCCCTGTCGGACCGCGCCGCCTGGCTGCGCCGCGTGCGCTGGCTGATCCCGGTGGGCCTAACCTTTTTTGACGATGCCGCCTTGCACGACATGATCGCCAAGGGTGGCTTTACCATCACCGAAAGCTGGACGCCCGGCCCCGCGGCGGCCACATTCATCATCGCTCACGCAGACCAAACGGAGGCCCCATGAGCATCTTCGACTTCCTCTCAGGCCAGTTCATCGACGTCATCCACTGGACCGACGACACACGCGACACCATGGTCTGGCGGTTCGAGCGGCAGGGCCACGAGATCAAATACGGCGCCAAGCTGACCGTGCGCGAGGGCCAGGCGGCCGTCTTCGTCCACGAAGGCCAACTGGCGGACGTGTTCACGCCCGGGCTCTACATGCTCGAGACGAACAACATGCCGATCATGACCTCGCTGCAGCACTGGGACCACGGCTTCAAAAGCCCGTTCAAGTCGGAGGTCTATTTCGTCAACACCACCCGTTTCAACGACCTGAAGTGGGGCACGAAAAACCCAATCATCTGCCGCGATCCCGAATTCGGCCCCGTGCGTCTGCGCGCCTTCGGCACCTACAGCGTGCGCGTCGCGGACCCCGCGCGCTTTTTGGTGGAGATCGTCGGGACGGACGGCGAGTTCACGATGGACGAGATCAGCTACCAGATCCGCAACATCATCGTGCAGGAGTTCAGCCGCACGCTCGCAAAATCCGGCATTCCCGTCCTCGACATGGCAGCCAACACGCGGGAGCTGGGCCAACTGGTGGCACGCGACATCGCCGATCAAATCGGCGAATACGGGCTGACAATCCCGGAACTTTACATCGAAAACATCTCCCTTCCCCCCGCGGTCGAGGAGGTGATGGACAAACGCTCTTCCATGGGCGTGATCGGGAACCTGAACGAATACATGCAGTTCCAGGCCGCCGAAGCCCTGGGCAAGGGCGGCACCGGCGCCGCGGCGATGGAAGGGGGCCTTGGCGCGGGTCTTGGCATGCAGATGGGCGCGCAGATGGCGGCGCAATCCGGCCCCTGGGGCGCGCAGCCCCAGCGCGCCGCCGCCGCGCCCCCACCGCCCCCGGTCGAACACGTCTGGCACATCGCGGAGAACGGCGCGACCAAGGGCCCCTTCAGCAAGGCCAAGCTCGGCCGCATGGCCTCCGAAGGGGCGCTGACGCGCGAGACCTATGTCTGGACCCAAGGCCAGGACGGCTGGATGCGCGCCGAGGACGTGACCGAGCTTGCGCAGCTCTTCACCGTCCTGCCCCCGCCCCCGCCACCAGGTATCTGACCGTTTGACCCGCACCCAGATCGGCACGCTCGCCATCTGCGCGGGCATCTTTGCGCTGGGCCAGTTTCACCGGGCGTCCGGATCGGTCTTCGCGCCGATCTTGATGGACCGGCTGGCCGTGCCGGCAAGCGCCATTGGCCTGCTCGTCTCCGCCATGTTCTTCGCCAATATCGCCGTGCAATTGCCCTTCGGCGCGGCGCTGGACCGGTTCGGAGCGCGCCGCGTCTTGCCAATGTGCTTGGCGCTGATCGCGGTCGGCACAGCGCTCTTTGCGCTGGCGGGCGGGATGACGGGTCTGCTGGCGGCGCGGATCGTCATGGGGGCCGGGATGGCGGCGATGGGCGCGGCGAGCCACGTGATCATCGCGCAGGCCTTCCCGGCGCGCGATTTCGGCTACGCCACCGGCCTTGTCGCGACACTTGGCGGGATCGGCGGGCTGCTCGGCACATGGCCGCTGGCCGTGACCCTGAGCGCGCTGCCCTGGACGACAACCTTTCTGGCCCTGGCGGCGCTGACCGCGCTGGGCGCGGCCTGTCTGCCCCTTGTGATCGCGCCGGGCGCGCGGGCGGCCGCGACGCCGGGCGGGTTCGCAGCGCTGCTGGCGATCCCGCACTACCGCCGCATCCTGGTGCTGGGGTTCGTGACCTATGCGCCGATCACGACGATCACCGGTCTGTGGGGCGGGCCTTATCTGCAGGACGCGCTGGGCCTCACGCCGCAGGGGGCAGGCGCCGTGCTCTTCGTTCTATTCGGCGCCACTATCGCCGCGGGATTTGTCTTTGGTCTGCTCGACCGCCGGGTGCGCGCCCGGACGCGGCTGATCGCGGCCGGGGTATGCGGGTCGGTCCTGTGCCTGGCGCTGCTGGCAGCCCTGCCCGCCCCACCCGTCTGGCTGGCCTGTGCGCTCCTGCTGGGATCGGTCTTTTGCCAGCAATTCTATATCCCGCTGGGCGCCGACATGCGCGCGACCGTGCCGGCGGAGGTGCTGGGCCGTGCCTCCGCGCTTCTGGCGCTGGTCGCCGTGTCGGCCATCCCGCTCCTGCAACTCGGCTTTGGCGCTGTCTTGGACATCACATCTGCCTGGAGCACCAACGCCAGCTTTGGCGCGGCCTTTGGGGCCATGGCCGCGCTGATCAGCCTGTGCGCAGGCGTTTATTTCAGCGGCGGCGGGCGCCCATCCACAACCTGACAGAGGGTCATTTGACTGTCAGTTTCGCTTGACTATTCTTTCCCTCACGAGCCGGCGCAGCGCGTGCGCCGTAGGCCACACCCGCCTAGCGCATTCTCCCCCAACAGGGACACCCAATGACACATGACATGATCCACCCCGCCGCGCGGGCCTATGCCGATGAAGTTGCCGCGGGCACCTTGTCCCGGCGCGAATTCTTGACCCGCGCCACCTCGCTCGGCGTCAGCGCCGCTGCGGCCTACGGCCTGATCGGCGTCGCCCAGCCCGCCAAGGCGGACGGCCACATGCAGCAAGGCGGCGAGCTGCGCATCGAAAGCTCCGTCAAGGCGCTGAAGGACCCGCGGACCTATGACTGGCCGCAAATGTCCAACTACACCCGGGGCTACCTGGAATACCTCGTCCAGTACGAGATCGACGGCTCCTTCACTCCGATGCTGCTGGAAGGGTGGGAGATCAACGACGACGCTACCGAATACACGCTGATGGTCCGCCCCGGCGTGACCTGGTCCAATGGCGATGCGTTCACCGCCGAAGACGTCGCCTTCAACATCGCGCGCTGGTGCGAGAAGGGCGTGGAGGGCAATTCCATGGCTTCCCGCATGGCCAGTCTGGTCGATGAGGCAACGGGCCTCGCGCGGGCCGGCGCCATCGAGGTCACGGGCGACATGACCGTCGTCCTGCGCCCCGCCCAGCCCGACATCACGCTGATCGCGGGCTTTGCCGATTACCCCGCCGCGATCGTGCATTCGAGCTTCAATGGCGATCCGCTCGACAACCCGATCGGCACCGGCCCCTACCTGCCCGGCGCCTTCGAGGTCGGCGTCATGGCGGAGCTGGTCAAGAACGAGGGCCATGCCTGGTGGGGTGAGGGCGCGGCCCTCGACAAGATCACCTATATGGATTTCGGCACCGACCAGGCGGCGATCTTTGCCGCCGTGGACAGCGGCGAGGTCGACATGGTCTACGAATCCATCGGCGACTTCATCTTGCTGATGGACGATATCGGTTGGTCCAAATCCGAGGCTGTGACCGCAAACACCGTCTGCATCCGGGCCAATCAGGCCGCCGAGGTGGACGGCGCCACGCCCTATGCCGACGTGCGCGTGCGCAAAGCGCTGGCCATGGCCATCGACAACGCGGTCCTGCTGGAGCTGGGCTTTAACGACAATGGCTCGGTCGCGGAAAACCACCACGTCTCGCCCATCCATCCCGAATACGCGGAGATGCCCCCGGTCGAATACGACCCCGATGGGGCCGCGG
>JBCDFL010000168.1:0-7399 GCA_039178165.1 Pseudomonadota bacterium
CACCTTGATCTGTCGCCCCTGATTGCGGCGCTGCTGGCGCCGGGCGGTGTGGCGGTCAGCCAGGAGCCGCTGGCCGGGCTGACCCGAGTGCGCGGCCCGGACAGCGTGCCGGAGGCGCGTTACAACTTCTACCGCGCGTGTGCATGATTGTGATTTGAGCGGCAGGCGTCTCGGGGTAGGCTGACGGGGATTGTCTGCACCAAAAGGCGAAACCAATGCGCAAAACCCTGACTGTTCTTGCGGCCGTGTTGTTGGCCGCGCCGGCCTTTGCGGCCCCCTTGAAGCTTCAGCCGGCGAGTCCGCAGCCGTCGTCCCTGTCGCCGGGGCTGGCGGTGAAATACGCCGAAGCCAGCGTGCGCAAGCTGAGCGACGCGGCGCGTGTCGTCGGCTCGGCCAAGCCGGGCAAGCCCTTGGCCGGCCTCGATTATTGGGACACCAAAGAGGGGGAAGAGACCTTGACGGCGGGCCGCGCGATGGCGGTTGTCGCGGTGATCGAGGGATACGTGCGGTTCGACGCGCCGGGCGTCTACAACATCGACTTTCTGTCCAATGATGGGCTGCGCATGACGATTGGCGGCCAACAGGTGGCCCTGCACGACGGGGTGCATGGCTGCACCGAAAGCAAAGCAGTGCAGGCCGACGTGCCGCAAGCGGGCTGGTACAAGCTGGAGGGGCTGTATTTCCAGCGCAAGGGCACGGCCTGCCTGCACATGCGTGCGGGCATGGGCGCGCCAGACTGGATGCCGAACGCCGCGTTCGGGCACTGAGTTGGTTTTGGCGGCACGCGCGCTAGGCTTCTTAGGAGCCAACGCAGGAGATGCCGCCGATGACACGACTGTTTGCCACGATTGGACTGATCTTGACCCTGGCCTGGCCCGCTGCGGCGGACGAGGCGAAGATCCAGGCGACTATCTCCAGCCAGATCGACGCTTTCCTGGTCGATGATTTCGGGGAGGCGTTCACCTTCGCCAGCCCGTCGATCAAGCGCATCTTCCGCACGCCCGAGAATTTCGGACGCATGGTCAGCCAGGGCTACCCGATGGTGTGGCGCCCGGCTGATGTGAAGTACCTGGAATTGCGCGAAGAGGCCGGCGCGCTGATCCAGAAGGTGCTGATCACCGATCAGGAGGGGGCGTTGCACGTGCTGGAATACCGCATGATCGAAACCGGCGACGGCTGGAAGATCAATGGCGTCAGCCTTCTGGATGCGCCCGTCTCTGCCTGACCAGAGACGCGCAGCGTACGGTGCCGACAGGGACCGTTAACCCTTTGTAGATATTTCCCTGACCCGCAGCGCCGCGGCCCCGCACTGGGCCCGGCGCGTTTGGTTCAACACGCGCCCAGCGCGGCGGGAAAAGGGTCCTACCACCATGAACAAGGCAATCACCGACGGCGTCGTGCTGACGCCGCCGCCCTTCGCATCGGGGCTGAACGTCTATTCCAGCGGCGACGGCACGCCGGGCAGCGACACCTATGCGGGGGCCGCGAACGCGCAGATTGCCTTTGCCGACCAGGATTTCGGCGACTGTCTGGAGCTGCAGAAGACCAGCGGCATCACCCGCGTGCGGCATATGGGGGAGACGCCCCTGCTGCCGGGGTGCTACCTGCGGGTGACGGCGCGCGTCAAAGCGATCTCCGGCAATTTGCCGAACGTGCGCATCGCGGCCTATGCAGGCGGCCCGGGGGGCAATCCGGTGGGCGGTGTGGCGACGACGGGCCTCTCCACGACCCTGACCGCCTATGGCGATGTGGTCGAGGTGTCGGCCATCGTCGGCGCGGGCAACCGGGGCGGTGTGGATATGGTCTGGGGCGCAAGCGCGCTTTACGGCCATTTCGGAATCGACCTGACGGGGCCGAATGGCGGTATCGTGCGGATCGACGATTTCGAGATCGAAGATATCACCTCCGCCTTCCTGCGGGACATCGTGTCGGTCGTAGACGTGCGCGACTACGGCGCGCTGGGCAACGGGGTGACCGATGACAGCCCCGCCTTCGACCGGGCCAATGCCGCCGCTGCGGGGCGGACGATCCTGATCCCGGAAGGGACCTTCCGCCTCAACTCGGACGTTACGCTGGACCACCCGGTGCGGTTCGAAGGCACGGTCAGCATGCCGGACAGCGCCATCCTGCTGATCCGCCGCAACTTCGATCTGCCCACCTATATCGAGGCGTTCGAGGACGAGACGACGGCGTTCAAAAAGGCATTCCAGGCGCTTCTGAACAACTCCGACCACGAGAGCCTGGACATGTGCGGGCGGCGTATCGCGCTGACCGAGCCGGTGGACATGCAGGCGGCGGTGAACAATCGCACCAGCTACGCGACGCGCCGGGTGATCCGCAACGGTCAGATCGAGGCGCAGGGAACGACAGGCTGGACCACCGAGGTGACGACGAGCCTGGGCACCTACGACACGTCCAACCCGACGCAGCTGACGAACGTGACGAATGTCGCGAACATCAAGGTCGGCTCCGTCATTCAGGGCAGCGGCGTGGGGCGCGAGATCTACGTGCGATCCAAGAATGTCAGCCAGCAGACGATCCGGCTTAACGGGCCGCTTTATGACGCGGCGGGCACGCAGAATTTCACCTTCCGGCGGTTCAAGTACATCCTCGACTTCTCAGGCTTCTCCAGCCTGACGAAGTTCGAGCTCGACTCGATCGAGTTCCAGGCGAACAACCGCGCGTCCTGTATCCTGCTGGCGGAGACGGGCCTGACCTTCACCTTGCGCGATTGCTGGCTGAGCCGGCCGAAGGACCGCGCGGTCTCCAGCCATGGGGGCGGCTGTCAGGGGATGATCATCGACCGCTGCCAGTTCCTGTCCTCCGAAGATGCGCTGCCGGTCGCGGACCGCGTGTCGGTCGGGTTCAACGTGAACGCCAACGACGCCAAGATCCGCAATTGCCGCGCCACGCGCTTTCGGCATTTCGGGCTGCTGGCGGGCAGCAACAATTTGATCATCGGCAACCACTTCTTCCAAGGGGACGCCGTGGCCAATGGGGTTCGCACCGCCGGCCTGATCATCGCGAAGGGGAACACGGCCTCCGTCATCTCGGGCAATTATATCGACAATTGCTTCATCGAGTGGACGAACGAACAGGACCCGACGCCGAACTTCACCAGCGGGTTTTCGTTCTCTGCCCTGTCGCTGACGGACAACGTATTCCTGTCCGGGGACGTGGCGCCCTGGTTCAGCTACCTGGTGGTCAAACCGCACGGGACCGGCCACTTCATCGCCGGCCTGTCGGTAGCGGGCAACAAGTTCCGGTCCATCAACGGGGGGATCGACCGGGTGGAGCGGGTCGACACCTCCTTTGCCGATCTGAACTACGCCCGGATGAAGGATGTGGAATTCCACGGCAATTCCTTCCACTCGGTGACCTATCAGGTCAGTAACCCGCTGCGGGTCGAGCATTCGGAGAATTCGCCGACGGCGACCTGGACCGTCGATACCGACCGCCGCCTGCCCTTCGAATCCTACGCAGTGTCGGTCGAAAGCGTCGTGCCGTCCGACCGGATCCGCAACAGCGCCAACCAGACGCGGTCCTATCTGCCCTACGCGCAGACGCGACAGGGCGCGGATCAGGATCAGGTCAATCTGGTCTGGCAAGAGGCCGTGCGCGGCCGGGTGCAGATGGTCATCCGCATGGACGACTGATCCCGCCCTAGAAATGACGCCAGAGGCCGAGCTTGACCCCAAGCGCGGCCTCTTTGCTTTTGGCCTCGACTGCGATGAGCCAGGCGGCGCCGCCCCGTTTCGGGGTGTAGACGAAGGCGGGCGACAGGGTGGCCATGGTGCTGCCGGTGCTGTCGGCCTCCACGAAGAGTTGCAGCATCGCCTTGCTGCGCGCCCCGAGCGTCAGGCCCAGCGTGCTGTCGAGTTTCAGCCGGCTGACCTCCGCGCTGCCAAGGTCGAGGCGCGCGTCGAACGCCGCCCAGCCCCCCTTGTGCCAAGAGAGGCCGCGCCCGAAGCTGAGGCCGAGACTCGCAAAGGGCTCCAGCGAGCCGCGCACCTCCGCCGCGCCGAGGCCGACGCGGTAGGCCGCGTTCCAGGTGCCCTCGCGCAGCGGCTTTTGCAGGAAGATGCGCCCGCTGCCGGAGATCGCGCTGCCGTAGGGCATCGACAGGTCCAGGTCCGCGCCGAGCGTCAGGGTCGGGCGCAGGCCGTATTCGAGATAGGCGGAGAAGCTTTGATCCAGGCGCTCGCTCACCGTACCGCTGAGCGCAAAGAAGCCGGTCCCAGCCTCGCGCATCCAAGCGCCGGCCTGGGCCTCGCCGGCCCACAGCAGCACAAGCAACAATATGGACCGCATCACCGCACCTCCGCCTGCAGCATGGCGGAGGCGTGGTTAACAAAGGGTTAGCCTCAAGCGTCGGCGGGCCTATGTGGTGGCGCATGGAGCTACCGATCGAGACCGTTCAGGACTACCCCCGCCCGCCTGCACTAGAGCCGGTGCCGCCACCCATTCGCATCACTCTGGGCGGCGCAATCGTGGCCGAGACGAACGCCGCGCTGCGGGTGCTGGAGACGCATCACGCGCCGACCTACTACATCCCGCCCGGCGACGTGCAGGCGGAGTTGCGTCCGGCGCCGGGCCGGTCGCTGTGTGAATGGAAGGGGCAGGCCCGCTACTGGGACGTGATCGCCGGGGGCCGGACGGCGGCCCGAGCGGCCTGGAGCTATCATGGGCCGGTGCGCCGGTTTGCCGATCTGGACGGGTATGTGGCGTTCTATTGTAGCCTGATGGACAGTTGCACTGTGGGCGGCGTGACGGCCACCCCGCAGCCGGGCGATTTTTACGGCGGCTGGGTCACGCCGAACCTGCGCGGCATCGTGAAAGGGGACGCGGCCACACGGCATTGGTGAGGCGCGAGATGTGCCAGCGCGCCTAGGGCGCCGCGTCGAATTTGAAAGCCTTGCCGAAGCCGCCGTTCAGCAGGGCGGAGTGCACGTCGAACAGAACGAAGCGGAAGTCACCGAAATCGGCGTAGAGGCCGGCCTTGGACCGCAGATCCAGGTACCGCGCGCGAAGGGGCGCGTGATCCGGCGCGTCCCGCTCGACGAGGCGCGCGGTGCAGTGCAGCGTCAGCCTCGGGTGGGTCAGGGGATCGCCCTTGGGCCCCGGCTCCCCCACCAGCAGGGCGCAGCGGGGGTCAGCCTCCAGCGCGGCGGTGTGGGGCGAGAGTTTCGAGATCAGAGAAAGCGGCGCACCCTCCGCCGTCGTGGCCATGCCGATGCGGGTGACGCTGGGCGCCCCGTCCTGAGTGACGGCGAGTGCAGCGAAGGTCGCGTCCCGCAGCAGGCCGAGCGCCTGCGCGCGTGCCTCTGGCGTGACGCTTTGGAACGGGTCCGCGCTCATACCGAAGGGGCGCGGATGCAGTCGCGGAAGCGCTGCACCGGCTCCGCCGCGCCCTTCAGAGAGAAGGTGGCCGCGGCGGTCTGCGTGAACGCTGTTGCCGTCCCGCCCGCCTCGATCCCGCTGAGCACGTTGCCGAAGCCGACATCCTCCACCCGGATGGTGTTGCCGGTCACGCTGTGCCGCGCGCTGGAGATGGTGCTGGCCCGGCTGAACCGGATCGAAAACGCCGGCGCATCCGGCCAACCCTGCGGAGTGGTGATGGCGATGGCGTAGAGGCGCGTGGCGGGATCGTAGGTGACCACAACATCCGCCTCCGCCTCATTGTACGACAGGGTGCAGATAGGAGTGGGGGAGAACTCCCAGGCGTGGGCGGGGGCGGCAAGCAACAGGGTGAGGAAGAGCCATCTCATGACCGCGAGGTAGGCTTGGCTGCGCCGAAGGCGAGAGGCCCACAAGCGAAAGCCCCACGAATTGCGGGGCATTCAAAGGGAGGGCGAGGGTTATTGAACCTTTCCGACCACGTTTTCGGCGAAGGCGTCGACCATCGCGCGGTAGAACAGGTCGCTATCCACTGCGACCGTGTCGAAGGTCATGTCCTCGGGGAAGAACGCCGTCGCCTGCTCGGCGGAGACGGTGAGCGTGTAATTCTCGTTGTTGGCGATCCCGGGCACTCGGATTGTCACGTCGCCGGAGAGCTCATGCTCACCGATCCCAACGCTTTGCTCAAAGCTATTGGCCAGCGACAGCGTGTCGAGGTCGATCAGGATGCGCGCGCCGCGCTCCTCCAGTTGGCCGACCAGGCGCTCGGCGATGGCAGTTTCCAGATCGGCCTCGACGCCGGACCAAGCCTGCGCGGCTTCAATGTTCTCGATCACGGTGACGTCGGCGGTCACGTCAACCTCTTCAACGGCCGTCTGCCCCAGAGCCGCGGAGGCGGTGGTGGCGGCGATGAGGGCAGCGATGGAAGCGTAGCGTTTCATAGGTCTTCTCCTTTTCGGCGCCGGTGCGGCGCATCGGATGAAGAACACCGGGTGCGAGGTTGAGTTCCGTTAACGCTGGGGAAGGGGACTTCCGGGTTCGCCAGTAGGATGGGCAATCTGCCCATCTTTACTTGGCGTTAATCATGCGCGACTCATGATGGCTGGATGACGAATTACAGACGCGTCCGCATCGCCGGTGGGACATACTTCTTTACGGTGAACAGCGCCCATCGCGGCAGTGATCTGCTTACGGTCAATATTCACGCCCTCCGCGCTGCATATGCAACGACGCTTGCAGAGTTACCATTTCGCACCGAGGCGATCGTCGTGCTCCCCGACCATCTGCACGCAGTTTAGCGTTTGCCGATAGGCGATCACGATTTCTCGGAACGGTGGCGCCGTATCAAGGCCCGGTTCAGCCGGTCGGTGGCAGTCCGTGGCGCGCATTCGGTCAGCAAAAATCGCAAGCGCGAGACAGGGTTATGGCAACGCCGGTTTTGGGAGCATGCGATCCGCGATCATGAGGATTACCGAAGCCACTTGGAGTATTGCTGGGTCAATACCGTGAAACATGGGTTGGTGACGCGCCCGACAGACTGGCCGCATTCTTCCATCCACAGGGACGGTGAGCGCGGCTTGGTCAAGCCGGAGTGGCTGTAGGACGGTGATGGGCAAGATTGCCCATCCTACCGAAGGGATTTTGGAACGGGCACGTGAGTGATCACCGCTTCTTCCGCCGCTTCACGTTCCCGCCGCGTTGGCCCGGGCGGCCTGCGGTGGACCGACCAGAGGCTTTCTGGGCATCGTCCACAGCGGCCTCCACTGCGCTCTGCCGGGCCATGGGGTCGTCCGAAACGGCGAGGTCCACGGCCTCCAGCCGCTTGACCTCGTCGCGGAGGCGGGCGGCTTCTTCGAACTCGAGGTTCTCCGCGGCTTTGCGCATGTCGGCGCGCAGGCCGTCGAGGACGGCTTGCAGGTTGCCGCCGTGTTTGGTGTCGATCTTGGCGGTGACGCGGGCCTGGTCGGTGTCGCCCTGGTAGAGGCCGGCGAGGATGTCTTCG
>JBCDFL010000169.1:0-7310 GCA_039178165.1 Pseudomonadota bacterium
CGCGTCCTGGCCGCAGATCACGCCGGGTCTGAGCGGCGCGCGGAT
Source organism: Pseudomonadota bacterium (assembly GCA_039178165.1). GTDB lineage: Bacteria > Pseudomonadota > Alphaproteobacteria > Rhodobacterales > Rhodobacteraceae > JBCBCP01. The sequence goes on from JBCDFL010000169.1 coordinate 46, forward strand.
TGGCTGGCTAGGCGATTGGGGCGCGGCCTATGCCTACGAAGACGGCATTGCAGAGGCGGCGGAGGCCGCGGTGCGGCAGATGGAGGGGCTGGGCGCCACGGTCGAAGAGGTCCCGCCGCCGATGGACGCCGCCGCGCTGTGGGAGGCGTGGACGACGTTGCGGTCCTGGCAGGTCGCCTGTTCGCTGGGCCCCCTGTACGAGACGCGCCGGAACGATCTGAAGGACACGGCGATTTGGGAGGTGGAGCGGGGCCTGAAGCTGAGCGGGATGAAGGTGCACCGCGCCAGCGTCACCCGAAGCGAGGGCTTTGCCGCCGCAGCGGCCCTGTTCGACCGCTTTGACGCGCTGGTGCTGCCGGCGACGCAGTGCTGGCCGTTCGATACCGACCTGCCCTGGCCGGCGGAGATCGCGGGGCGGCGGATGGACACCTACCACCGGTGGATGGAGGTGGTGATTTTCGCCTCCCTCCTGGGTCTGCCGGTCGTCGCGGTGCCGGCGGGGTTCGGGGGACCGAACGACATGCCCTTTGGCCTGCAACTGATCGGGCGGCGGGGCAGCGATGCCAAGCTGTTGCGGCTCGCCGAAGGCTGGCATCAGGGGACGGATTGGCCGGCCAAGCGGCCCCCGGCCCAGGGATAGCTCCGCCCGTTACGCCGGTTCGCGTCCGTGGGCGGCGAGGCGGGTGCGCAGAAGCTCTGCGCGCGCGTCTCCGGCCTCCAGCGCGAAAACATAGGCGTGGGTGAGGAAGAAGCAGGCGGTGTCCACGTCGGGTGCTGCCTCGGCCGCCTCGGTATAGACCTCGATCAGCGCGATGGCATCGCCCGCCGCGTGGGCCGCGGCGAGCCGCTGTTCCAGCGTCATTCGGCGGCGCGGGGCGCCTCGGCGGCGATCATGCGGGACGCGACCCAATCGTGGAAGAGATGCGTCGGCCCGTCCATCGCGGGCGAAAAGCAGCCCCCGTCGAAATGCGGCGCGGCGCGGCCCCGCTGCATCCCCTCGACGACGAAGATGTCCTCTTCGAACACCAGCTTCCACTGCTTGGTGTTGGCCGCACGCAGGGCCGGATCGGTGTCCGGCACGGGGTAGTAGAGGTGGACATGCTCGACCGTCCGGTCGGGCGCCTGGGGGTCGAGCACGATGGCGAAAGCGTGGTCGCGGTGCACGCCCAGAAGGACGTTGGGGTAGACGGCGATGTATTCTGCGGCCTTGTCCCACTTTTCGCTGAGGCCTTTGAAATCGGGGAAGGTGGCGCCGTCTCCGCCCTGGAGTTGGCGATAAACCTCGGTGCCTTGGCCGGAGAACCGGCCCTGCGCCTCGATATGGTAGTGGTCTTCGAGCCGGGAATAGGAGTTGAGCGCGGGGTGAACCCAGGGCAGGTGGTAGCTTTCGCAGTAGTTCTCGACCGCCAGCTTCCAGTTGCACTGCACTTCGAGCGTGAAGCGGCTGTCCGCGCCGCCGTGGTAGAGGGGCAGGTCGAATTCGGCCCAGCGGGCCATCAGATCGGCATGCCCGTCGGCAAAGTCGGGGGCATCACCGCTGATATTGACCCAAACGACATCCATCCAGACATGGCTGCGCACCTCGATCAGGCCCAGATCGCTGCGGTCGATCCCGTCGGCCTGGTTGTGGCCCGGCCCGCCGACATGGGGTGTGGAGACGAGGCGCCCGTCTGTCGCGTAGCACCATGAATGGTAGGGGCAGCGGATGGCCCCTTCGATCTTGCGGGGCGCGTCCACGAGGATCATGCCCCGGTGGCGGCAGATGTTTTGGAAGACGCGGACCGCGCCGGCCCGGTCGCGCAACACCAGCAGCGGCACGCCCAGGAAGTTCAGCGGGACGGCATCGCCGACCTCCGGCACTTCGGTGGCGACGGTCAGGCCCGCCCAGCCGTCCATCAGCAGGGCCTGCTTCTCGGCCGCGAAGGTCGCCGCGTCCGTGTAATGGGCGTTGGGCAGGCCGTTAGCGTGGGCGATGGGGCGCCGCACGGCGGCAAGGTCGTGGACATCTGTCATGGCGGGGCGTGATCCTGGCTGCGCGGGTGACGATAGGTGCAGCGTTGCAGGCCCGCCGGGCGCCGTCCCGCGCGTCCGCGACATCACGATGCCGCTATGGGGCGATCAGCGGAAGGGCTGCCCGTCCCGTAGGAGGCGTTGGTGAAAGGGCATCAACTGGTCGTGGCTGCGATATCCGGCGGTGCGCGCGGCGTTCAGCGCGCGGGACATATCGCTTCCCAAATGCTCGTAGACCATGCGCACCGCGCGCTCGGCGCCCAGGGCCTCGCGGATGGTGCGGGTGACGTATCCTGTCCAGAAATTATGCTCGAACGAGGCTTCGCGCGCGAGATAGTTGAACGAGGCTGTCATGCCGCCTAGGCGGGCAATCAGGATGCCGATGCCGTCGTCCTGCCGCATGACCAGCCCACGGAATTCTCGCGACAGCCGGTCGTCGGCCAGGCCCTGGGCCTGCAGGGCGTCCTTCGCCTCGAACCCCTTGAGGACGGTGACGTGATCGCGGCGCGAGACGTGGACAAGGCCCATCACATAGTCGCCTTCGCGCAGGAACGACCGGCGTGTGAAGCTGTAAAAGCCGCTGGGAAACTCGGCCTCCGCCACATCGTGCGCGCCGGCGCCCAGAAAGGCATCGAGCGCGGGATGGGTCAGCGTGGCCAGCGGACGGTCGATCCCCTCGACCGGCTCCAGCAAGATGCGTGCGTCCACGTCGAAGAAGGCGCAGATGCGCGCCAGGACGTCGGGGCGCGGAAAACTCTCCCCCGCGAGGTAGCGGTTGAACTGCGTGCGGTTGATGCCGAGCTGGCGCGACAATTCGGAGATGGACGGGTAGCGGGCCGACAGCTGACGCAAATTCGTTCCGAACATGCTGCGCAGTTCTGCCGGGCTCGGCTGCGTTTGGGGCATCGGGTCTGGCCCTCTTTCGCTCGTTTCAACCTAAGATAGGGCGGTTTGACGCCGTCTCCCCGCGCTCGGCCCCGAAGTGACGCAAACAAGCGTCACGTGTGTCGCCAAAACGGGTCGCAACCCTACGGTGATCGACACAAAAATCAAGCGAGCGGTGCAGCCTTCTGGGTGTAATTTTGCACGCGCTCGGTGCTTTCTCCGGAGACGAGAGGTTGTGGATGAATGATGATTGGTGTCGTACTCTGGAAAGACCGTGAAGACCGCCAGGCCGTGATCTGGTGTGAAGATCAGGGCGAGTTGGCGTATCTGTCGCAGCCTGCACTGACGCCAGAAATACTCGAAATCGGGGATGTGGTACAGGTCGATCTTGACGTGGGATCGCAGGTGCGGCGCGCGTCGTCGGCCAAGCGCCTTCTTTCCGCAGGCGGGCTGGAGGTGCTGGAAGCGTTGTCGCGCGAAGTTGCGGGCGGCGAGAATGTCGTGCCGTTTCGCGCCGCCGCGTCGGCCTAGCCGTCCCCGCGCAGCAGGGCGGCGACGCCGGTCCGCGCCACTTCCATCAGGCCCAGCGGGCGCATGAGGTCGGCGAAGGCGTCGATCTTGTCCGGCGCGCCAGTGATCTCGAACGTGAAGCTGTCGAGGGTGGAATCGACGACGTTGGCGCGGAAAATCTCCGCGATGCGCAACGCTTCGACCCGGTGCTCTCCCTTGCCGGCGACTTTGAGCATCGCGAGCTCCCGCTCGACCGAGGGGCCTTCGACGGTGAGGTCGTGCACTTCGTGTACCGGCACGATACGGCCCACTTGGGCTTTGATCTGCTCGATCACCTGGGGGGTGCCGCGGGTGACGATGGTGATGCGGCTGAGGTGGCCGGTATGGTCGACCTCCGCCACGGTGAGGCTTTCGATGTTGTAACCGCGCCCGGAGAACAGGCCAATGACCCGCGCCAGAACGCCCGGCTCGTTGTCGACGAGTACGGCGAGCGTGTGACGCTCCTCCACGTCGGAGAAGGTGGGCCGTAGGTTGTAGGCAGAGTGGCTGGTGGCGCCTTTTTTGATTTTCAGAGCGGACATGTCAGTCGTCTTTCGTTGGGGGCAGGTGGGCGAAGAGGTCGGAGTGAGAGTGCAGGATGGCGAGGACGACGATCGTGTCTTGCCTTTCGATGAAAACAAGGATGTGCTGCCCGGCTTGAAGCTGGCGCCGTGTGTCCCCTGCCAGAATGGGTTTGGAAAACGCGGTGCCGTCGATCAGTTTTGCTAGCCGGTCAAGGATCAGTCTTTCGTATGTCTCCGCTTGTGCCGGACCGAATGTGTCAGCGGTCCAATCGGCGATGTCGTTCAATTGGTCTCGAGCCGCGGCTTCGAACCGAAGCTGCTTAGTCATTCAGCCGCCTTAGTCGCGTGCTTGGCGCGTGCACGAGCGAAGGCCTCACGCACCACATCCAAACCCTCGGCGTCGACAATGTTCGAGTTCGCCTCAATGTCGTCCAGATAGGCCTTCAGCCGGTCCTGCGCCGCCTCGAAATCCTCCAACCGGCGAAGGCCGGCGCGGATCGCCTCGGACGCGTTTTGGTAGCGGCCCGAGGCGACCAGGCGGTCGAGGAGCTCGGATTGATGGTCGGTCAGAACGACGTTGCGGGTGGGCATGGCATATCTCCTGTTGATGGCAATATATGCCAATGCCGCATTTTACACCAGCACCGAGCCTTTGGCGTCGATCACGCCCTGAGTCTCCGCGTCGCCCAGCAGCATTTCGTTGTGGGCCTTGCCCGACGGGATCATGGGGAAGCAGTTTTCGTGCTTTTCCACCAGGCAGTCGAAGAGGACCGGGCCGTCGTGGTTGATCATCTCCAGGATTGCGTCGTCCAGATCGTCTGGGTTGTCGCACAGGATGCCTTTGGCCCCGAACGCTTCGGCCAGTTTGACGAAGTCGGGCAGGGCGTCGGACCAGCTGTGGGAATACCGCTCACCGTGCAGCAGCTCTTGCCACTGGCGGACCATGCCGAGGCGTTCGTTGTTCAAGATGAACTGCTTCACGGGCAGGTTGAACTGCATCGCGGTGCCGAGTTCCTGCATGTTCATCAGCCAAGACGCCTCCCCGGCGACGTTGATGACCAGCGCGCCCGGATGGCCCATCTGCACGCCGATGGAGGCGGGGAAGCCGTAGCCCATCGTGCCGAGGCCCCCGGAGGTCATCCAGCGGTTCGGATCCTCGAAGCCGAGATATTGCGCCGCCCACATTTGGTGCTGGCCGACCTCGGTGCAGATGTAGCGGTCGTGGTCTTTGGTCAGCGCCTCGAGCCGTTCGAGCGCGTATTGCGGTTTGATCGTGCGGCCCTGCTGTTTGAAGGCCAGGCAATCGACCTTGCGCCAGTCGCCGATCTGCCCCCACCATTTCTGCACCGCGCCCGCATTGGTCTTGCGGCCGCGGGACTTCCAGACCTTCAAGAGATCCTCGAGCACGTGCGCCACGTCGCCGACGATGGGGATGTCGGTCTTGATGACCTTGTTGATGGACGACGGGTCGATGTCGATATGGGCCTTTTTCGACTTGGGGGAGAACGCGTCGATACGCCCCGTGATCCGGTCGTCAAAGCGGGCGCCGATATTGATCATCAGATCGCAATCGTGCATTGCCATGTTCGCCTCATAAAGGCCGTGCATGCCGAGCATCCCGAGCCATTTGTCGCCCGAGGCCGGATAGGCGCCGAGGCCCATCAGGGTCGAGGTGATGGGAAAGCCGGTCGCCTCCACCAGCTCGCGCAGAAGCTGGCTGGCCGCTGGGCCCGAATTGATGACGCCGCCGCCGGTGTAGAAGATCGGGCGCTTGGCATTCTCCATCGCGGCAACCAGCTCGGTGATCGCCTCCAGATCGCCTTTGACCTGCGGCTGGTAGCGCGAGGTCGACGGCTTGGGCGCCTGGTAGGTGGCGGTCGCGAATTGCACGTCCTTGGGGATGTCGATCAGCACGGGGCCGGGCCGGCCCGCGGTGGCGACATGGAAGGCTTCGTGCAGCACAGGGCTGAGGTTGTCCGTCTCCTTCACCAGCCAGTTGTGCTTGGTGCAGGGGCGGGTGATGCCCACGGTGTCCGCCTCTTGGAAGGCGTCGGAGCCGATCATAAAGGTCGGCACCTGGCCGGTCAGCACGATGATCGGGATCGAATCCATAAGCGCGTCCGTCAGGCCTGTCACTGCGTTGGTGGCGCCGGGGCCGGAGGTCACGAGGCACACGCCCGGCTTTCCGGTCGCGCGCGCATAGCCTTCGGCGGCGTGCACGGCGCCTTGTTCGTGGCGCACCAAGATGTGCTTGATCTGATTTTGCTGAAAGATCTCGTCGTAGATCGGTAGGACGGCACCGCCCGGGTATCCGAATACCGTGTCCACACCCTGGTCGATCAGGGCTTGGACGACCATTTTCGCTCCGGTCATTTGACGTGCCATGTTCCGCATCCTCTCTCGCGGTTGGGTTTTGCGAAAAAAAAAGCCCCCGGTGGTCCGAGGGCGCATGGGTAGGTGATCAGGCGATCCGTTACCGGCCCATGCGCGTTCCTACTACGATGACGACTAGCGATGTCATGCCAGCGGCTCCTTTGTGCTGGGCGGACACTAGGCGGGCCGGAATGGGGCGTCAACAGACAATTGGCGGGAAAACATGTCGCAGGGCTGGGTAAATCGGAAATATTATTACCGATGCGCCCAGGCGTGCGACATTATCGTCAATCAGGGGCGGTATCCGCGTGGGATCGCGCGGTGATGGCGAGGCGCTGGATTTCTTCGGCGAGGGATTTGAACTCGTGCGCGATGACACCGAGGCCCTTGCCCGCATCCCCGGCGCGCGCCGCCTCGACCGAGGCGTTGAGCGCCACGAGGCGGACATGTTTGCCGATCCGTTCCATCCGCGCGAGCGTGGCGGAGATGTGGGCGGCGTCGGCGGCCGTGCGCGCCAGGGCCGCCTGTCGTTCGGCGTCCACATCCGCCCAAAGCGCGTTGCAGATGGACGTGACGCTTTCGAAGAAACCGCCCCGACCGCGTTTGAAGTGCTCTGCCAGGAGGCTCTCGACCTCCGACTTGTCGCCGGCGAGGGCATCCGCGATGGCCTGGGAGATATCTACGAGGTCGGAGATGCGGGCGACGTCGCTGGCATGCGCCTTGGCGATGCCGGCGATCCATTGCGGCATCGTGCCGGCGCGCTGCCCTTCGAGGATGGCGCGGACCTCCTGCATTTCGGCGACTTGGGCGTTCAAGACCTCGCGATATTGGTCCAGCAAAACGGTATCGGTGCCCGCGGGCGGGTGCAGGATGAGCCGGGCGAAGAGCGCGATGCGGATCGCGCGGGAGCGCAATGTGGCGACG
>JBCDFL010000170.1:0-7284 GCA_039178165.1 Pseudomonadota bacterium
CCCGGCGCCAGCGCCTTCGTGCGCCGGTCAAGGACCAGCTCGTTGGCGTAGATCCAGGGAAAGCCGTGGCGGATCGCGCGGGCATTGGCCTTGGGCCGCAGCCGCACCACCGGATAGGGCACATCAAAAAGGGGCGTCGTCATGACGCCCCTTTAGCCAAGTCCCGCGCTGCGGAAAAGTGGATCAGAAGTTGTTGAGGGTCTGGAACATGCCCAACCGCGCCGTGACGTGGCCCTGCGGCTCCGTCATCTCCTGGCGCAGCACCTCGGCCAGGTGGGCGACGATGCGCACCCGCTGGGTCTGGCCACGACGGTCCGCCTCGATCGCGGCGCGCCCGCCCAGGGCGGCAAGGTCAGCAACGACCCGGCGCGTTTCGCCCAGAATCTCGCCCGTGGCGGCGTCGCGGAAGGTCAGATCGAATGCGATGTTGTGCACCCCGCCCGTCCGGTAGCGGGCTTTTTCGGTGATGCCGTGGAAGCGGGCCACACGCGCCTCGACCGCAATCGCCGTCTCGCCCGACAGGCTCGCGGCGGTGCGATTGAACGCATCTTCGAAGATCGATTTGACCTGCGCGTGGCGGTCGCCGAACACCTCGCCGCGCCAGACGATGTCGCCGCGCGGGTAGTAGCTGTTGGCCTCCGAGACCGACAAGCTGCGGGGCACATCCACGCGGATGCTGGCGATGGAGATGGCGGACATAATCGCCTCCGGCGCGACGCCCTGCTGGGCGATGGCGGGTGCGATATGTTCGAACGGTGCGTTTCGGGTGGCGGTGTCGACGCCGCCGCAGGCCGACACGAGGCCGCCCAGTCCGATCAGCGCAAGAGCTTTCAAGATGTTCATGTTCGTCCCTTCGGAGGCTCCGTTGATCGGGCGGCCCCATTTGTTGTGTCTGGGACGACAATCCCTCCGGATTGGGGCGCAATTTGGACGAATTTGGCGAAAATTCGCGGAACCTTCGCGGCGGACGGGTGGCGCTACTGCATCGCCCCGCGCGGCCGGGAGCGCCATCCGCCGCGCCGCCCGGTGCGGCCCGCGGCCTCCAGCCCCTCGCGCAGGACGACGTCCATCGGGTGGGTATCGGTGCCGTGTTGGGCCAGCAGTTTGGGGATTAGAGTGCGGGCATCGGTGCCGTCAGGCAGGCTGAGCGCCCAGTCGAGGAAGATCGACCGGCATTCGGACGTGGTGATCCCGTCGATGCGGTACGCCTCGGCGATGAGGCCCTTGGGATCGTCGGCGGTGCCCTTTTTCATGGCGCCTCGTCTAGAGCATCGTCAATCGCCACGCCAGCCCGTTCGCAGGCCTCTGACAGGTGCCCCGCCAGAGTGTCCAGATCGGGCGCGCCGCAGGCCCGCGCGACGAAGGCGCGGCCCGCGGCGCCCAAGGCCTCGGGCTCCAGCGGCCCGGCGGTGACAAGGCGCGTCGCCATCTGGAGCGAAAAGCACAGACCATACGCCCGCGCACAGTCCTCCGCCGCGCGCAGCAGCCCCGCGGCGGCTGCGGCCTCCAGGCCCGGTCCGACCTCGCGCGTGGCAGCACCGGCCAGAAGCGTACCGGCCTGCGCGATCAGCTCGATCTCCTGCAAGCGGCCGCGGCCCACCTTGGCCTCCCACGGGCCGGCCGGCCCTTTGGCGGCGGCGATGCGCGCGCGCATCTCGCGCAGCTCGGTGCGCATCCGCTCTATATCGCGCGGCAGGGCGAGGATGCGGGCGCGGATCGCCTCCACATCGCGCATCAGATCGTTCGGTCCGGCCAGCGCCGTGCCGCGGCTGAGCGCCATATGCTCCCACAGCCAGGCATCCTCGCGCTGATACGCCTCGAACGCGGCGATGGAGGTCGCGACAGGCCCCGCATTGCCCGACGGGCGCAGACGCAAGTCGACCTCGTAAAGCCGCCCCTGCGCCATCGGCGCGCTCAGCGCGGTGATCAGCGCCTGGGTCAGCCGCGCGTAGTAGGGACGGCTGGCGAGCGGGCGCGGCCCCTCCGACATCTCCGCCCCCGCCGCGTCGTAGATCAGAATCAGATCGAGGTCGGAGCCCGCGCCCATGCGCCCTGCTCCGACCGATCCCATGCCCAAGATCACCGCACCGCGGCCCGGCGGGGCCCCGTGCCGCGCGGCGAATGCGTCTTGGATCACTGGCCACAGCGCGCGCAGGCAGGTCCGCGCCAGATCTGCGTACTGCAACGCCGCATCATCGCAGCTGATCAACCCGCGGAGGTGGTGCACGCCGATGCGAAAATGCCATTCGCGCTGCCAGAAGCGGGCGGCGTCCAGCCGCGCCTCGTAATCGGCTTCCGCCTGCAGCCGGGCGGCCAGCTCCGCCTCCAAGGCGGCCGCGCCCGGCCAAGGGCCAAAGAAATCGCCGCCGATCACCGCGTCGAACACGGCCGCATTGCCGCTGAGGTATCGCGCGAGGCTGGGGGACGTCGCCACGATGTCGATCAGAAGCTGGCCCAGATGGGGATTCGCCTCGAAGAGGGAGAACAGCTGCACCCCCGTCGGCAAACCGCGCAAAAACCCATCGAGCGCGTGCAGCGCCTCCGCCGGCGCGGCGGCCCGCGACAGGCCCTCCATCAGGGCCGGGCGGATCCGCTCGAACACCGCGGCGCCGCGCGGGCTGCGCAGCGCGGGATAGCTCGGCCAGGCGGCGGTGATGTCGTCGTCGATCTCCGGCACGGGGCTCGGCGCTGCGGGGGCAAAGAAGCCTTCGGTCCCACGGTGCACCGCCTCCAACCTCTCCGTCAGATCGCGCTTCAGCGCGGCCGTGTCCGTGCCCATCATCGCGGCGAGCCGGTCAAAGCCGTCCGGGCCGGTCGGCAGGCTATGCGTTTGCGCGTCCCGCACCATTTGTACGCGGTGCTCGATGGTCCGGTGCGCGCGGTAGTGATCCTGCAAGGCCGCGCTCAGCGCCGGGTCCACCCACCCCTTCTGCGCCAGTACGTTAAGGGCCGCCACCGTGCCGCGCGGGCGCAGGCCCGGATCCCGCCCGCCCGCGATCAGCTGCCGGGTCTGGGTGAAAAACTCGATCTCCCGGATGCCGCCACGGCCCAGCTTCATGTCGTGGCCCGGCAGCGTGATCGGCCCGCCCGTGCCCTTATGCGCCCGGATAGCAAGCCGCATGTCGTGCGCATCCTCGATGGCCGCAAAGTCGAGGTGCCGACGCCACACGAAGGGGCGCAGCGTCTCCAGAAAGGCCTGGCCGCCCGCAAGGTCTCCGGCACAGGCCCGCGCCTTGATGAAGGCCGCGCGCTCCCAGGTGCGGCCCTGCGCCTCGTAATACCGCTCCGCCGCCTCCATCCCGACGCAGACCGGCGTGACCGACGGGTTGGGCCGCAGCCGCAGGTCGGTGCGAAAGACATAACCCTCCGCCGCCCGATCGCTCAGCGTGGTGCACATCGTCCGCGTGGCCCGGATCAGCGCCGCGCGCGCCTCCGGGAAATCCGCCGGGTCCCAGCGGGCCTCGTCAAAAAGGCAGATGAGGTCGATATCAGAGGAATAGTTCAGCTCCCCCGCGCCCATCTTGCCCATCGCCAGCACCGTCATGCCCGCGCAATCCGCGAGGTCCTCGGGGTCGAGGCCCGGCAACTTGCCCCGCGCGGCCAGGGCGTGCAGCGCCGCGCGCAGGGCCGCGTCACAGGCCGCATCCGCCAGCCGGGTCAGCGTTTCCGTCACCGTCTCTAGCGGCCACACACCGCCCAGATCCGCCAGCGCGCAGATTAGCCCGACCCGCCGCTTCACCTGCCGCAAGCCTGCGCTCAGAGCGTTCGGCGACAGGCCGCGCACCCGCGCGATTTCCGCCTCGGCCAGGCTTAGATCCTGCAGCGCGTCCGCCAGCCACGCGGCCTCCTTTGCGATGCCGGCGGCCAGGAACGGCGCGCAGCCCGCCGCGCCCGCGATCAGCGCCGCTTGGTCCGGCGTGGCGCCCGGCACGACCGCCCGCGCGCCGGCCTCCGGATCGAACGGGCGGGGCAGCGTCAAGGGGATCAAAGCCGTCATGGCGCCCAATGTGACCGGCCCGCCGGCGCCGTCAATCCCGCCGCGCCCTTGCACTTCACCGAGCGGCGGGCGAGGTTCCGACCATGAGCAAATCGCTGAAACGCGTACGTGCCGCGCTGGAGGGCACGGGCGCGGAGATTATCGAGACCCCGCTGGCCCGCACGGCGCAGGACGCGGCGACCGCCATCGGCTGCGCGGTCGATCAGATCGCCAAATCCATCGTTTTCGCCGGGGCGGAGAGCGGCGCGGCACTGCTGTTCATCACCGCCGGCGGGCGCCAGGTCGATGCAGCGCAGGCCAGCGCGCTAGCGGGTGAGGCGTTGGGGAAGGCCGACGCGGCCGTGATCCGCGCGCAGACCGGATTTGCCATCGGCGGGGTGTCTCCGGTCGGGCATCTCAGCCCCCCGCGCGCCTGGTTCGACCGGACGCTGCTGGAATTCGACCGCGTCTGGGCCGCCGCCGGCACGCCCCACCACGTCTTCGGCGCCGCGCCGCAGACGCTCCTTACCCTGTCCGGCGCGCAACTGGCTGATTTCACGACCACTTCCCGGTAAATGTAAAAAAGTTTCACATTGGCCCTTGCGCGGGGCGTGGCAGCTCCCATCTTTGTGATGTGAAAGACATTCACATGCCTCAGCAGCGAAAGGGACTTCCATGACGACACTCGCCCACCCCGCCGCCAGCCCGTCCGCGAGCTGGTTCGGCAAGACCGAAGCCTGGCTGGACGCCCGCGGCAAAGGCGCGTGGATCGCCGCCATGGTCCTGGGATTCATCTTCTTCTGGCCCGTCGGCCTCGCCCTTCTGGCTTACATGATCTGGAGCAAACGCATGTTCGGCACATCCTGCAGCACCCGCCGCACCCACGTCCCCAACCCGCGCAGCACCGGCAACAGCGCCTTCGACGCCTACAAAGCCGACACGCTGCGCCGGCTGGAGGAGGAGCAGACGAATTTCGAAGCCTTCCTCGAGCGTCTGCGCGAAGCCAAGGACAAGGCCGAATTCGATCAGTTCATGGACGAGCGGGCGAAGAAAGCACAGGACGACGCCTGATCCGGGCGCCCTCCCGGGCCCGCGCCATCGCGGGCCCCTTATTTTTTGAAAGAGCATAGATATGACACGTGACCCCAGCCCGCCCCTCGCGTTTCGCATCCTGGCCCTCGTGATGTTCACCGGCTTCGCCATTCCGGTTTCCATCGTGGCCTTGGTCAAATTCTGGCCCGCCGGTCTTCTGCTGGCGGGCTTTTACGCCTGGCAATGGACCCGCCTAGCCGGTCTGGACTTGCCCCGACCGCAGCAGCGCGCTGAGCCGCCGCTCGCGCCGCCGGCCACGACAGGCAATGCCAGCTTCGATGCTTACCGTACCGATACGCTGGCGCGGCTGGAGGACGAGCGCACCGAATTCGAAGCCTTCCTGACGCGCCTGCGCGCGGCCAAGGATCAGGCCGAGTTCGATCAATTCATCACGGGCCGCGCCGCGACATGAGCCTGCCTGACCCCGACCACCAGCCCGATTTCTACAGCGGCGTGCTTCCCAAGCGCGCCGTGGCGTGGCTGATCGATTCGGTCCTCGTCACCGTGCTGAGCCTGCTGTTCGGGCTCTTGACCTTCGGTATCGGGCTGTTTCTTTTTCCCGCGGTCTCTGCGGTGATCGGATTTCTCTACCGCGTCGGGACACTGACGGGCGGATCGGCGACCTGGGGTATGCGCTTCACCGGGATCGAGCTGCGGCAGGCGGACGGAGCGCGTTTCGACATCGGGGCCGCGCTGCTGCACACGCTTGGCTATTTCGTCTCGCTCGCGATTTTTCCGCTGCAACTGGTTTCCATCGTCATCATGCTTCTGTCGGACAAGGGCCAGGGCCTCACCGATCTGGTGCACGGCAGCCGGGCGCTGAACCGCCGCGCCGCCGCTTATCTGACCTAAGGCGCGCACGGTTAACCGAAGCCCGGCGTGTGGGGTTGTCAGGGCGGGTCCGAGTGTTACACTTTCGCGCAGTCGCTGGTCCGGAATCGCATGCGCCACACACTCCCCCTCGCCCCGCAGTTCTACGTCACTGCGCCGCAGCCCTGCCCCTATCTCGACGGGCGGATGGAGCGGAAGCTGTTCACGGCGTTGCAAGGGGACAATGCGGGCCGCCTGAACGACTCGCTTAGCCAGCAAGGCTTCCGGAGGTCGCAAAACGTGCTGTACCGCCCGTCCTGCGCGGAATGCTCGGCCTGCCTCTCCGCGCGGATCGACGTATCGGCCTTCACCGCCACGCGCAGCCAGCGCCGCACGGTGAACCGGAACACGCATCTACGCCGCACCGCCACGTCCCCCTGGGCGACGGAGCAGCAATACGAGCTCTTCCGCCGCTACCTCGACAGCCGTCACGCCGATGGCGGAATGGCGGATATGGACGTCTTCGAATACGCCGCCATGATCGAGGAGACGCCGATCCGCAGCCGCGTGATCGAGTACCAAGACCCCGAGCGTAACCTCATCGGCGTGAGCCTGACCGACGTGCTCGAAGACGGCGTGAGCATGGTCTACAGCTTCTACGATCCGGGCTTTCCGCGCCAGTCGCTGGGCACGTATATCATCCTCGACCACATCAAGATCGCGCAGGATGCGGGCCTGCCTTACGTCTATCTCGGCTACTGGGTCGCCGGTTCGCGCAAGATGGGCTACAAGGCCAAATTCTCCGGCCTGGAAGTGTATCTGGGCGGGCGGTGGCAGAAGCTGCCGGACCCCGAGAATTTCTGCCCCGACACCCACCCGCTCAGCACCGATCCGATTGCAGAGCAGGTGGCAAACATCTCACTGCCCGACACCCGCCCCACGAAGTGAAAACCGGGCATCGACAAAGGCCACCCTCCACTTTTGTCCTCCACGTCATGCTGCTTCCGCTTAGCACCTAGATATCCGAAGGATGTCGACACGCCGACCCAGCGTACAGCGCAGCGGTGCGCGTAGACCCGGCAGCGCATCGAAGATGCGCGAGAGGGTCGCCCCCATGGGCGGCGTGTCCCACGCCACCCGCGGCCGGCTTTGGGCTGAGCAAAAAATTACACAGATGCTGGGAAAGGGCCGGCGCAGTTAATTGCCGCCACGCAGCCGAGAAGCATCCGCGCGAAGGCAGAGCACCCCTTCCCAAAACGCAAACGGCCGGCGCGATCTCTCGCACCGGCTGCCTACGACGCCAAGGCTCCGCTACCCGATCAAATCCGGGATCAGCGTCACGATCCCGGGGAAGAAGCCGAGGATCAGCAACCCCGCCACCTGGATCAGAACGAAGGGGATAATCC
>JBCDFL010000171.1:0-7277 GCA_039178165.1 Pseudomonadota bacterium
ACCAGGCGGCCCTCGGCGTCGGTGTTGTTGATTTCCACCGTCAGGCCGTTGCGGGCGGTCAGGATGTCTTGCGGGCGGAAGGCGTTGGCGCTGACCGAATTTTCGACCGCTGGGATCAGCACCCGCAATTGGAGGGGCAGGTTCAGCGCCATGATCATGTGCGCCAGTCCCAGAACGGTGGCCGAGCCGCCCATGTCCTTCTTCATCAGCCCCATCGACCCGCCGGGTTTGAGGTTCAGACCGCCCGTGTCGAAACACACGCCTTTGCCGACCAGCGTCAGCGTCGGACCCGTGTTGCCCCAGCGCAGATCCAGCAGCCGAGGCGCCCGGTCCGCGGCGCGGCCGACCGTGTGGATCAGCGGGAAATTCTGGGTCAGCAGATCGCCACCGGTTGTAACGTCCAGACTCGCGCCAAAGGCGTCTGCCAGGGTGCGGGTGGCCTCCTCCAGCGCGTCGGGGCCCATATCGGAGGCGGGTGTGTTGGTCAGATCGCGCGTCAGCGCTTCGCCCGCGGCGCGTGCCTCGATCCCGGCGGCGTCCACACCCGTGGGCGCGACCAGGCGCGCGGCGGTGCCGGAGGCCGATTTATACCGGTCGAATCGGTAGTGAGAGAGGAGCCATCCCAGCGCCTCCGCCTCCATACCGTCCGGCAAGGTGCCGGTCAGCGCATAGGTGCCGGCGGGCAAACGCGCGGCGCCGGCGGCTAGGTGAAACCGCCCGCGCGCACGGTGTGCCGCCGTGCCGAAGCCCAAAGCCGCGCCGGTAATCGCGCCGTCCGGTCCGGGCCACGTGACGGCCTGGCCCAGTCCACCCTTGAACCCGTGCTGGTGGGTCCAGGCGGCAGCGCTCTGCGGCAACGTATCGCGCCACGTGTCCAGGCCATCCTCCGGGACCACGTGGCAAGGGATGGCGGCGGCGTCTGGCGCGGCGAAGGTGGGGGGCATCACGGATGGGGCTTTCATCAAGGGGCGCTGGGTCACAGTAACGCCGCGCCCCGCCCCGGCAAGCCCCGGCAGCTTAGATCGTCAAATCCTGCAGGTCCCACACCGCGCTCAGCGACCCTTCGCCCGCGCGCATCAAACGGCCGAGCGTTGCGGCCGTCGCCACGTGATCCTGCCGGTCGATGCAGGCGACGACATCGGCGGCGACGCGGCCGACATCCTGCATTCCGATCTGATCCGCGATCGCGATGAGGGACCGTGCGCTCTTGCGCAGATCGGCCCAGTCGCGCGCCCGAAAGGCGCGGTCGCAATGGGTCATGCGGAGCGAGACCTCCTCCATCGCACGGCACACCACATCCTCCGCGCTATGCTCGCCCAGCTGGGTATAGAGATCGCCGAGCCGTTCGCGGTTCACTCGGATGGGCTCTTTCAGTTCCAATTGTGTCACGGTTTGCATGATCTGCACCTTTGTCGCCGGGCCCCCACCCAAGCTGAGCGCATCTTTACCCAATGAGCGTTTTCAAAAGGTTGACCGCGCCGCACGAAGCGAGGGGCATTTGCCTCCAATTCGCAGAAAAACAGGACGCGCGGCGGGCGATTGATCCTGCAGGCCAATGCCTCTATGCCCGCGCCAAAGCTGAGACGAGGCACCGCATGGAACAGGCCCTGGCCCTGGCGGCCCAGAACCTTCTGTCGCCGATTATCCTGAGTTTTGCGCTTGGCCTGGCCGCGGCGCTGGCCCGGTCGGACCTGTCGATCCCGGAAGCCGTGGCGAAAGGCATGTCGATCTACTTGCTGTTTGCCATCGGCTTCAAAGGCGGCGCAGCGGTCGCGGATCACGGCCTTGATCTGCGGTTGGGCATGGCGCTGCTGGCCGGCGTCATCCTGTCCGCACTTCTGCCGCTGGTCGCGTTCGGCGTTCTGCGCGTGATCACGCGGCTGAGCGTTCTGGATGCCGCGGCGGTCGCGGCGCATTACGGCTCCATCTCCATCGTGACCTTCGTGGCGGGCACGTCTGTGCTGCAAAGCGCGGGGCTCGAATACGAAGGTTACATGGTCGCGGTGGCCGCAGCGATGGAGGCGCCTGCGATCCTGTCGGCCCTCTGGTTGATTTCGCGCAGCGCGCCGTCGGGCGGCAAGATGGATGCCGATCTGTGGCGCGAGATCCTGCTGAACGGGTCCATCGTCCTGCTGGTGGGCAGCTTCGCCATCGGCTGGGCGACCGGCGCGGACGGGCTGGCGCAGATCGAGGCGTTCATCATCTCTCCGTTCCAAGGTGTGCTATGCCTGTTCCTGCTCGACATGGGCCTCGTCGCGGGTCGCGGTCTGCGCCAAAGCGGGGAGGTGCGCGGGCCGGTCCTGGCCTTCGGGCTGATTATGCCGTTGATCGGGTCTACGTTCGGGCTGGGTGCGGGGCTGCTGCTGGGCCTGTCGACGGGCGGCGTGGCGCTGATGATGGTTCTGTCGGCCTCCGCCTCCTACATCGCGGTGCCGGCGGCGATGCGGGTCGCGTTGCCGCAGGCCAATCCGTCGATCTATCTGACCCTGTCGCTGGGTGTTACCTTCCCCTTCAACCTGACGCTCGGCCTGCCGCTCTACGTGGCTGTGGCCAGCACGTTCGCCGGAGGCTGACCTATGCACACCCATGCCGCCAAGCGCGTCGAAATCACGATCGAGGCTGTGATGCAGCGCCGGCTGACCGACGCGCTGACGGGCGCGGATGTCACGGGCTTCACGGTCCTGCCGGTCCTGGGCGGTTCTGGCCGGTCCGGCGCCTGGACGCGGGAGGGACAAGTCAGCCGCGCCGCCGGCATGGTGCAGGTCGTCTGCATCATCCGCCCCGACCGGTTGGACCGCCTGTTGGAGGCGGCATTTGCCGTGGTGGAGCCGCATATCGGCGTCGTCAGCGTCACCGATTGCGAAGTCCTGCGGGCCGAACGGTTCTGACCCTAGACCGAGCGCAGAGCAGACGACCCTACCCCGTAGGCGGGCGTGTGCTTTGAGCCGCGCAGACGCCGCGCGCGCTTGAGCGCTTCCTCCCGCAAATAAAACAAACGCTCCTCCGGCGCTGGCCGGTCCTGGCGCGGCGACACCTTGCCGTTCGCCTGGGCAAACTCTTCGGCGAACAACGCCTGAATTTCCGCTTTCGTGACCTGGTTCCGGTCCTGCACGCTGTGTGCAGGCCGGCCCCCAGGCGTCATCAAGCGCGCGATCTTTCGCACGTGATCCCACATCTTCTTCCACTCCAATCCACAACCGCCCCCACGGTGTATTCACGAAGGACAATGCGGAGCGGCGGCAGATAAGTCTCACGAAAGACCCGCGCAATTTTGCGCGTATTGAAGAGGGCGGAATTTTAATCGCGATACCATCGGCTTAGGCCGGGGGCGGAGATGCGATCAATTTGAGCGTTTCCGGGTGCAGTGGACCGTCTTTTGCAGGTCTAGCACCTTTGTGGAGAGCGGCCCTCCGGCAAGATCACACCAGGGTTGTGAGGCGCGATCAGCGCAGTTCCATATCCGCGGGCCAGGTGATCTCAGTATCGACACTGATTTCCTGCGTGCTGCCCGGGCCAAGGTCGAAGCGCCACTCCAAGATCCCTTGCCGATCCTCCGCATCCTGGCGCGCCGGCGGCGGGCTGGCCGTCCAGGTAATCTCCAAATCGTCTTGTTCAGAGTAGGGAACCGCCCCGCGCAGGCGGACGGGCCACTCTTCCTGACCCGTGTTTTCGATGCGGAGCACCTGCCGCTCCCGCTGCGTGTTGGCGCGGGTGATGATCCCAGTATCGCCGCTGCCTTGCCTCGCGATGTGGCGCAGGGCCAACGTCTCGAGCGCGCCGAAAGGGATATCCGCCTGGGCGCCCGGCGCCAGGGCCGGCAGGTCCGTGAACCCGACAAAACCGCCGTCCACGAACAGCTCCGCTTGATCGGCGGGCAAGAGCATCCCACCCAGATCGTTCGTCACGGCGACCGTGCGGTAGGCGATGTCATCCCTCGAAGGGGTCGCGCGGGCGAAGACCTCAGCGTCCAAAGCGACCTCGTCCAGCGCGATGCGCAGCGCATCGGCGTCGTTCGCCACGGTGACGGGGGCGGGGAAGGTGTAGCGCGTGACCGGGCCGTCGATGGTCGTTACGGCTGCCTGCGGATCGACCAGTATGAATTCCTCTACGACGGGCGCCGCCTCGTCCATCGCTGCCGCGCGGGGCTGGATCGGCTGCGGCTCGAAGATCGACAAGCGGCGGGGGAAAAGGCGCGAGGGCGCCGTGCCTCGGTCCAGGTTGGCGGTCGACAGGCTGAGCGTCACGTCGGCCCAATCCTCCCCCGATGCCTGGGAAATCCACGCGCCGCGCGTGATGGCGAGGCTGGGGGAGCCTTCTGTTGTCAGACGCAAAGCGTAGGTCGGCGTCCATTCCGTCCCGCGGATGTAGTAGGTCAGGGTCAACGTCACCGGGCCAGAAGCCTCTGCCCGGGCGACCAGGGTGGCCTGCTGCCGGTCCTCACCCGCAGTGAGCAGCGCGTCCAGGGCCGCTTGGGCTACAGCCACATCGCGTTTGCGGTCTTCGGCGCGGCGCATGAGGGGGCGCTGGGCGATTTGCGCCTCGGCCACCTGCGCTTCGGCCTGAGCGGACTGCGCGCCGATCATGGCCGCAATGGCGGCAAGGGCGTCCGCCTCAGTCGGCAGGCTCTCCGCCCCGGTCAGGCCGGCCAGAAAGTCCAGCTGCGCCCGCGCGGCGCGCTCTTGCCGGCGCAGGGCCTCGATCTGGTCCGTCACCTCCTGCAGCGCGGCCTCCGCGGCGCGCAGATCGGCGCGGGCCCGCACCACTTCGGGCGTATCTCGGTCCAAGGGCGGGGCGGTGCGGCGCACGGACAGGCTTTGTAAGGTGGCGCCGTCCAGGCGGGCCTGCATGCCGTCCTGACGCGCGCCGGAGGGCAGGTCGGGCACAATCAGATCGTGCGTTCCGGCGGGCATGTCGAAGGTGACGACGCGCGTGACCTCAGTCGCGCCCAGCAACATCTCAACGCGTGAAGGGCGGCTGTCGAGGGTGATCGCCTCGGCCCAGGCGAGGCCGGGCAGCAGGCAAAGGGCGAGGGCGAGGCGCATGGGCAAACTCCGGCTTTGGCCAGAGCAGCCTGCTTCAGCGCCGCGCAAAAAGAAAGGGCGCCGCTTGGGCGCCCTTTGCGTGTGAAGTGGCGACGGCGTCAGCCCTTCTTCAGGACCTCACGGCCCAGAAGCTCGGCGATCTGCACCGCGTTCAGCGCCGCGCCCTTGCGCAGGTTATCGCTGACGCACCACAGGTTCAGGCCGTTCTCAATCGTCGAATCCTGGCGGATCCGGCTGATGAACGTCGCGAAATCGCCCGCCGCTTCGATCGGCGTGACGTAGCCACCGGGCTCGCGCTTATCGATCACCATGAGGCCGGGCGCCTCGCGCAGGATGTCGCGCGCTTCGTCTTCGTCCAGGAACTCCTCGAACTCGATATTGATCGCCTCCGAATGGCCGACGAAGACCGGTACGCGCACGCAGGTCGCGGTGACCTTGATGGACGGATCGACGATCTTCTTCGTCTCCGCGACCATCTTCCATTCTTCCTTCGTCGAGCCGTCTTCCATGAAGACGTCGATCTGCGGGATCACGTTGAAGGCGATCTGCTTCTGGAACTTCGAGGGCGGCACGTCGGAGGTGGGGTTGTAGACCGCCTTGGTCTGATCCCACAGCTCGTCCATCCCCTCCTTCCCGGCGCCGGAGACGGATTGGTAGGTGCTGACTACCACCCGCTTGATCCGTGCACGGTCGTGCAGCGGCTTCAGCGCCACAACCATCTGCGCAGTGGAGCAGTTGGGGTTCGCGATGATGTTCTTGTTCTTGAAGTCGTGGACCGCCTCGGGGTTCACCTCCGGCACGATCAACGGGATGTCCGGGTCGTAGCGATAAAGCGACGAGTTATCGATCACCACGCAGCCGGCCTTGGCCGCGCGAGGCGCGTAGGTCTTGGTCGCGTCCGAGCCGATGGCGAAGAGGGCCATGTCCCAGCCCGCAAAATCGAACTGTTCGATGTCCTTTGTCTTGAGTGTCTCGTCGCCAAAGCTCACCTCTGTCCCCAGCGAACGGCGGGAGGCCAGAACGGCCAGCTCGTCCACGGGAAACTGGCGCTCGGCCAGGATGTTCAGCATTTCGCGGCCCACATTGCCCGTGGCGCCCGCGACGACGACGCGATAGCCCATATCGTTTTCCTATCTATTGGCTGGGTACGGGTGGCGCCCCCTTACACCCGGGTGCCGCAGGGGGAAAGGGGGCATGGCGCTGCCGGCGCCACCGACTATGGTGGGGTGCATGTGGTACGATGATCTGACCCGTGTGGCGGCCTTTGGCGAGTTGACCCAATCCGCGCTTTACGCGCGGCTTCCGGACGATTGGGTGATCGGTTGCGCGGATATCGTCGGCTCCACCGATCTGATCGCGCAAGGGCGGTACAAGGACGTGAACATGGTCGGGGCGGCGGTGATCTCTGCCCAGATCAACGCGGCGGGGGGCCGGGCCTTTCCCTTCGTGTTCGGCGGCGATGGCGCGGGCTTTGCCCACCCCGCGGCGCACCGGGACGCGGCGGAAGGGGCGTTGGCGGCGGTGCAGTGCTGGGCGAAGGAGGCGTACGGCATCGACACGCGTATCGCTCTAGTGCCGATTGCGGACATCCGCGCGGCGGGCCGCGATGTGGCGGTGGCACGCTACGCGCCCGCGCCAGGGGTGGACTACGCGATGGTGCTGGGCGGCGGGTTCGCCTGGGCGGAGGCGCGGATGAAGGCGGGCGAATACGGCATTCCGCCGGCCGCGCCTGGGACGCAGCCGGACCTGACAGGCCTCAGCTGCCGGTGGTCGCATATGGAAAGCCGCGCGGGCACCATCGTGTCGGTTTTGGTGGAGCCTGTGGGCAGCGGCCCCAAGGTGATCGAGACGATGCGCGCCGTAGTGAACCTGGTGCGCAGGCTGGACCGGGGCGGCCATCCCAGCCCGCCCGAGGGCCCCGGCGTCGGATGGCCGCCCAAAGGCGCGCGGTTGGAGGCAAAGGTGCCGGGGATGAGCCGCGCGAAGGTGCTGCTGGAAAGCCTGCTGGCCAAGGTGCTGATCGCGGCGGGGGTGAAGCCGGGCGGATTCGACGCCCGCCGCTACCGGCGGATGGTCGGGGAGAACGCCGATTTCCGCAAATTCGACGATGGGCTGAAGATGACCCTCGACGTGGACCGCGACACCGCCGAGGCGCTGCGCCGCCTGCTGGATAAGGCGGAGGCGGACGGCGTGCTGCGCTACGGCTGGTTCGAGCAAGACGAGGCGATGATGACC
>JBCDFL010000172.1:0-7276 GCA_039178165.1 Pseudomonadota bacterium
CTCTCCCTCTCTGATGGTCGGGGCCTTGTTTGGTCTAGGCTTCGGGCTGGTGGCCACGGCGCTCTTTCCGGAGGTTTCGGGCTCGGTGACCCTTTACGCACTGGCGGGGATGGGGGCTGTGGCGGCGGCTGTGCTGGGCGCGCCGATCTCCACCACGCTGATCGTGTTCGAGCTGACGGGCGACTGGCAGACGGCGATGGCGGTGATGGTGGCGGTGTCGCTGTCGACGGCCGTGAGCTCCAAATTGGTGGACCGCTCGTTCTTCCTGTCGCAGCTGGAGCGGCGCGGCGTGCACCTGGCCGCCGGCCCGCAGGCCTATTTGCTGGCGATGTTCCGAGTGCGGCAGGTCATGCGCGGGCCCGACCATCCCCGCGCGGCGAAGGAGGTGCGGCTGTGGAGCATGGTGCACGAGGGCATCTACGTCGACGCCAACGCGACGTTGGAGATCGCGATGCCGATCTTCGACCGCACCGCGACGCCGGTGATCCCGGTGGTGACGTTGACCGGAGAGAACGCGGCGCCGGAGCTGCAAGGCGCGCTGTTCCATGTCGATGCGCTGAAAGCCTACAACCGCGCGCTGGCCGCAACGGCAGCGGAGGAGCATTCCTGAGGGTGTGTTTCGGCGTTTCGGCGGTCTGCATGTACCTGTGAACACAGCCCGAGTGTTCGTTAGTTTCGTCGGCCTTCGCTTCGATTTGATCACTTAAATCGCCAACGTGCCCGCTTAGCCCCAAGCCGGCCGCGGGTGGCGTGGAACACGCCGCCCATGGGGGCGGTCGGCGTGTCGGCATCCTCGCGGATGCCGGTGGGCTCAGCGCGACAAGTTTTGCTCAAAGCATCGACAGAGTCGCACAGTCCTATCCGCTTGACGCCGCTTAGCCCCAAGCCGACCGCGGGGGGCGTGGAACATGTCGCCCGTCATAACGTAGGTTTGCCTCCGAAAAAACGGGGCGACCCTCCCGCGCATCTGCGATGCGCTGCCGGGTCAACGCGCACCGCTACGCGGTACGCTGGGTCGGCATGTCGACACCCTCGCGGATACCGATAGTCTCAGCACGAAGGCACTTCTTATGTGTATGAACGTATTTCGGGAAGTTTCGAATGACGTACCGCTCAGGCCCAAGCCTGCCGCGCGGATGGCGTGGGACACGCCAGCAGCAGGGGGGCGGCAGGCGTGTCGACATCCTGCGGATGTCGGGGAGCCAAGCACATAGTTTTTGTCTCGGCACGGCTTTCAACACTCTTTGGGTGCAACGCCCCGCCACGACATCCGCCCCGCTTGCCGGGCGTGCCGGTGCAGGGTCTTCGAGCGGTCGGATCGGGGTAAAAAACGCGGCGCCGCGCTAGGAGCGGCTTTATCTGTCACGAAGGAGCCTCCCGGATGCCGAAGCATCCGCATAAAGCCTTGCGTGCGAGCCTGGTGGCCCGGTGATCACGGCCCAGCTTCTACGCCGCAACCCCTTATCGAAACCGAAAGCGTGCGTACGCTGCCCAGCCCGCGACGGGCTAGATCATCTCCACCGTGACGCTGTCGGACGCATAGAACGCGATGTGGTCCTTGATCCGTGCCACATCGTCCTTGGGCGCCTCGTAGCTCCAGGCGGCGTTTTCCAGCGTCGTGGATTTGGTCACGACGGAGAAATAGGTCGCGTCGCCTTTATGGGGGCAATGGGTGCTGCGCTCCGTCTGGTCCAGGAAGGCCATCGCGATATCGGCGCGCGGAAAATAGATCACGGCGGGGTAATCCCCCTCGCTCAGCTCCAGCGCGGTCTTGCTCTCGGCCAGGACCGCGCCGCCCGCGCGCACCGACCAGGTGCCGGGCGCCTGCCTGATTGTGATATGTGCCGCCATGCCGAATTCCCCCCTCGTATAAGTCAGCGCCTGATGACAGGCTTGTGTCACGCTTTCGTGACACCTTGGGCCCTAGCTAAAGCGGTGCGCAGGCCTTGTCCAGCCACGCTTGCGCGGCCTCCGACACGCGGGGGCGAATTTTCTCAAGCGTTTCAGCGTGATAGGCATTCAGCCAGGCGCGCGATGCGGCCGGCAGCAGGCCCGGCAGGATCAGGCGCCGGTCGATGGGCACGAAGGTCAGCGTGCGCCAGCTGAGCATGTCGCGGTGCGCGTCGCCGCCCTGCGGCGCCTCCGCCTCCTGCACGACGATCAGGTTTTCGATGCGGATGCCGAAGGCGCCCTCGCGGTAATAGCCCGGCTCGTTGCTGAGGATCATACCCGGCTGCAGAGGCACTGTCGACATCCGGCTCAGCCGCTGCGGGCCCTCGTGTACCGAGAGGTACGCACCGACGCCGTGTCCTAGCCCATGGTCGAAATCCTGGTGCGCGTACCAGAGGGGCGCGCGGCCGATCGCCTCGATATCACGGCCCGCGAGGCCCACGGGCCAGTTGAGGCGCGAGACCGCGATCATCCCCTCCAGCACCCGGGTGAAGGCGATTTGCGCCTCTTCCGGCGGGGTGCCGATGGGCACGGTGCGGGTGATGTCGGTCGTCCCGTCGAGGTATTGCCCCCCACTGTCGAGCACCAAGAGGTGCCCGTCTTGCAGCGTGCTGTCCGTCTCCGTCGTGACGCGGTAATGCATGATCGCGCCGTTGGGGCCGGTCCCGGCGATGGTCTCGAACGAGATGTCGCGCAGGGCGTTGTCCGCGCGCCGGTGGCTTTCCAGCCGGGTGACGACCTCCGTCTCGCGCAGCGTGCCGGGCGTTTGGGTGTCCAGCCAGGCGAGCGTTTCGACCACCGCGGCCGCATCGCGCAGATGCGCGGCGGCGCTGCCCGCGATCTCCGCCGGGTTTTTGCAGGCTTTGGGGATCGCGCAGGGATCGGCGCCCCAGACCGGCTGCGCCGCGGCCTCCGCCACGATGAAGGGCACGCTGCCTTTGTCCATCAGCGCCGGCCCCTGATACGCGGCCACCGCATCGAGGAAGCGCGCGGGATCGTGCACGCGCACCTCCGGGCCGAGGTGACCCGCCAGCTCCTCCAGCTTGGCGGGCGCCATGAACAGATCGACGGAGGCGTCGTGGTGCAGGATCGCAAAGCCCTGGGCGATGGGGTTGCGGGGGATATCGGCGCCGCGGATGTTCAGGAGCCAGCAGAGCGAATCCGGCAGCGTGATGATCGCCGCGCCCTCCAGGGTGCGGGCCAGGCGCGCGCGCTTGTCCCCATGCGCCTCGCCCGCGAAGTCGAGCGGATGGGCCACCGCCGCCGCCGCTGCCGGGCCGGGCTGATCGGGCCAGATCCGGTCGACCAGGTTCGGACCCGGCGCCAGCGTGATGCCCGCAGGTGTCAGCGCGTCCCGCAGCGCCTCCACCTGGCCGGCGGTGTGCAGCCAGGGATCGAAGCCGACGGTGCCACCCTCCGGCAGCTGCGTCTTGAGCCAGTCCGCAAGGCCGGTATCGGGCCAGGGCACGGGTGTGTAGACGTCCGTGACCTGGTGCTTGACCTGGGTGCGATAGCGCCCGTCGATGAAGACGCCCGCGATGTCCCGCAGCGCGGCACAAAAGCCCGCCGAGCCGGTGAACCCCGTCAGCCAGGCCAGCCGCTCGTCCCGGGCGGAGACGTATTCGCCCTGGTGCGCATCGGCGCGCGGGATCAGGAACCCGTCCAGCCCCGCAGCATCGAGTTCGCGGCGCAGGGCCTCCAGCCGCGGCGGTCCTTGCTCTGGCCGCGCGGTGACCTCAAAACTCTGAAACATCCCGCCGCTCCTGTCCGTTCGTCTGCGCAGCACCCTAGGCGCCCCCCGCCGGTAGTCCAGAGCCGCGCGGCGCTTTTGCCATGCGACCATGGTCGCGCGGGGTGAGGCGTTGGTCGAAAGACTATGCAAGGCCGCAGCGAGCAGAAGGCGTGGAGTAATCCTCTACGGCCGGTGCGCGACACCGACACGCGCGTCCAGCGGCGCAGCCCGCGCTACCTTCTATCCGAGCGCCCTACCGGCGGGGTCACGCGGCGCGTTTGAGCTCCAGGTCCTCGATCAGCGTCGGGATCTTCTCCTTGAAGCGGAAAAAGCCGTGCGTGGCGTGAGGCCAGGCGGCCTGATCGTAGGGCCGGCGGGCTTGGATGACGCTGGCCGGCAGGGCGGCGGCGACGGGGCCGATGGGCGCCTCGGGCGTGACGTATTGGGGCAGGTCCTGCGCCTCCAGCCAGGCGGGCAGATCGTCCGCCGTGACCTCCGTCACCTGCCCCAGCCGGTCGCCATACCGGGCGCGCAGATCGGCGATGGCGCCGTCCCGGAACGCCTCCACATGCGGTGCGGGCGACAGCGGGGAATGGCCGTTCGGCACCCGCAGGATCGCGGTCGCGCGCGGCGCCAAACCGGCTTCCAGCAGGAACCCGGGCGACAGATCGTCGTGGTGCAGCACCAGCCCGGTCGCCAGCTTAGGATCCCACGCGCCGGGCTGCGGCAGGCCCCGCCGGTCAGGCACGCGCGGCCCGTCCACCGGCGCCGCGCTGCGCGCCAGACCCTCGGGCTGGAACCGCCCTTCGGTGTATTTGGCGATATTGTCGGGGCGCGCGAGGTAGGTCTTTCCCTTCGTCTGGATGCCCGCCACCCAGCGCCAGCCCAGCGTGTTGGAAGCCGGATCGCCGTCCAGCAGGTGGCGCAGGAAGAAATCAGCGCCCAGCTCCCACGGCAGGCGCAGCGTGAAGATCCAGATGGAGGCGAACCACATCCGCGCGTGATTGTGCAGATAGCCCGTCTGCACCAGTTCCTGCGCCCAGGCGTCGAAGGCGTCGATCCCCGTCTCGCCCTTGCAGGCGGCCTCCCAATCGCGGCGTAGTCCGCCTTGGGTCTGCACCGCGTCCCAGGCGCCGTTCAGGGCGCTTTGGTACTGGTCCCAGACCGCGGGGCGTAATTGCAGCCAACCTTTCCAAAAGGTGCGCCAGAACACCTCCTGCACGAACTTTTCGGCGGTGGAGGGCGCGAAGCGGCCCAAGACGGCAGTCAGAACCTCCTCCTCGGTCAGCAGGCGGTGGCGGATGTAGGGCGACAGGGTCGACACCCCGCGATGGGCGCCTTCGCCGCGGTCGTAATTGCGCTGCGCGGCGTAATCCTTGCCCGCGCGGGGCAGGAAGTCCGAGAGCCGCTCCAGCGCGGCGGTGCGGGTGGCGGGAAAATGATCGAGTGCTTGCATGGCGGGCCAGCTATGACGCGCGCCGCGCCGGTCAAGGCGCCCGCCGCCCCTTGCAGCCCCCCGGAGGCGAAACTAACATTCTGGCAACGCTGACGCGGGTATGGTCCCGCACACCGCATCTGAGGCAGGATTCCCCCATGCAAGACCCCACGCAAACCTACATGAACCTCGTGCCGATGGTGGTCGAGCAGACCAGCCGGGGCGAGCGGGCCTACGACATCTTCTCGCGCCTGCTGAAGGAGCGGATCATCTTCATCAACGGGCCGATCCACATGGGCATGTCCCATCTGGTCGTCGCCCAGTTGCTGCATCTGGAGGCGGAAAACCCTTCGAAAGAGATCAGCATGTACGTCAACTCGCCCGGCGGTGAGGTGACGGCGGGCATGTCGATCTACGACACGATGCAGTACATCAAGCCCAAGGTCAGCACGCTTGTGTGCGGGCTCGCAGCCTCCATGGGCTCGGTCATCGCGGTGGGCGGTGAGCCGGGTATGCGCTTTGCCCTGCCCAATGCGGAGATCATGGTCCACCAGCCTTCGGGCGGGATGCAGGGCACCGCGGCGGACATCCTGATCAGCGCCCGCAACATCGAGCGGACGCGCGAGCGGATGTACAACCTCTACATGAAGCACACGGGCCAAGATTACGAGACCGTGCGCGAGGCGCTGGACCGCGACAAGTGGATGACCCCGGACGAGGCGAAGGAGTGGGGCCATGTCGACGAAATCGTCGAAAATCGCGCCAAAGGCGACGAGGCCGAGGCGTAGACACACTCAGGCATTTTGACATTGTGACCGGGGGGCGGTTGGCCTAGGTTTCTCAAATCCATCCGGCCCCCGTTGCGGCCCCGTCCGCAGGATCGAAAGAGGCACATCATGGCAGGCAATACGAGCGGCGACAGCAAGAACACTCTCTACTGCAGCTTCTGCGGCAAGAGCCAGCACGAGGTCCGCAAGCTGATTGCCGGCCCGACCGTGTTCATTTGCGACGAATGCGTCGAGCTGTGCATGGACATCATCCGGGAGGAGACGAAAGCCTCCGGCATGAAGGCCACGGACGGTGTGCCGACGCCCAAAGACATCTGCGAGGTGCTGGACGATTACGTGATCGGCCAGGCCATGGCCAAGCGGGTTCTGTCTGTGGCCGTGCACAACCACTACAAGCGCCTGAACCACGCTCAGAAGGGCGGGGATATCGAGCTGGCGAAATCCAACATCCTGCTGATCGGCCCGACGGGTTGCGGCAAGACGCTGCTGGCGCAGACGCTGGCGCGCATCCTCGATGTGCCGTTCACCATGGCGGACGCGACCACGCTGACCGAAGCCGGCTATGTCGGTGAGGACGTCGAAAATATCATCCTCAAGCTGCTGCAAGCCTCCGAATACAATGTGGAGCGGGCTCAGCGCGGCATCGTCTATATCGACGAGGTCGACAAGATCACGCGCAAGTCCGAAAACCCCTCGATCACCCGCGATGTGTCGGGCGAGGGCGTGCAGCAGGCGCTGCTGAAGCTGATGGAAGGCACCGTCGCCTCTGTCCCGCCGCAGGGCGGACGCAAACATCCGCAGCAGGAATTCCTGCAGGTGGACACGACCAACATCCTCTTCATCTGCGGCGGCGCCTTTGCGGGCCTCGACCGGATCATCAAGCAGCGCGGCAAGGGCTCTGCCATGGGCTTTGGCGCCGATGTGCGGGACGAGAGCGAGAAGGGCGTGGGCGAGACGTTCCAGGACCTTGAGCCCGAAGACCTGCTGAAATTCGGCCTGATCCCGGAATTCGTCGGCCGTCTGCCGGTTCTGGCGACGCTCGAGGATCTAGACGAGGACGCGCTGGTCACGATCCTCACCGCGCCCAAGAACGCGCTGGTGAAGCAATACCAACGCCTGTTCGAGCTCGAAGACACGACGCTGACCTTCACCGACGACGCGCTGCAGGCGATTGCCAAACGCGCGATCGAGAGGAAGACCGGTGCGCGCGGTCTGCGGTCGATCCTGGAGGACATCCTGCTGGATACGATGTTCGACCTGCCGGGGATGGACAGCGTGACGGAAGTGGTCGTGAACGAAGAGGCCGTGACCTCCGACGCGGCGCCGCTGATGATCCACGCGGATACGGACAAGGAACCGGCGACGGCGGGC
>JBCDFL010000173.1:0-7268 GCA_039178165.1 Pseudomonadota bacterium
CCGAAGATCGCGATGGTCTGGTCCTGGCTGGCGAGGTCCGCGTCGCGCCGCGCCTCCACGCTGGTGTGAAAGCCCAGGCGCGTCGCCTCGGACAGGCGGATGCTGCGCCGGGCGCTGAGCTTGCCGAAATCGTAGCTCGCGCTGCCGCCCGACCAGGCCCGTCCCGCGGTGAGGCCCACGCCCGCCGTATTGCCGTCCGCGCCCAGGGCGAAGTCGTGCCACAGTGAGATATCGGCATAGGTGCTCGCAAAGTCCGCGTTGCGTGCGGTGGGGGCGAGTGCCTGCGCCTCCCCCGACAGGCGCACCTGCCGGGTGTAAAGCCGTGTGCCAAGCCGCGTCTGCGAGTTTTGCGAGGCCGCAATCCTGTAGCTGAGCGACAGATCGAGCGTGCCGACCGTCCCGGACAGCGCCTGCGCCGCGCCGTTCAGGCTGCCCTCGGTAGGGATGCCATCGACGGTCTGCAGGGCCGTGTCCGCGCCGTTGTTGACGTTGCTGGACGGGCGCAGGCTGCCGGCGAGGCGGAAAGAGAGCGGATTCACCCGCCGCACGGCGCCGTAATCCTGGGCGATGCGGGTGACGTCGCCATCGGTGCTGGCATTGGTTGCCGCGCGGCGCAGCCACAGCTGGGTGAGGGTCGGGCGCTCTTCGTCCCACGCGGCGCGGGCGGCCAGCTGCGCGGCCTGCAGGCGGGCGCGGGGCGCATCGGTGCTGCGATAGGCGCGTGCGGCGGATTTACGGGCCTGGGCATGGGCGCCGGCGACGCTCGCGGCTTGCGCCATGATGAAGTGCGCGCCCGCATCGTCGGGATCGGCGGCCAGCAGCCCTTCGGCCAGGCGCCAGGCCAGCGCGGCATCGCCGTGCGCGAGGGCCACCTGCGCCATCTGCCGGGCCTGGTTCAGCGTCAGCTGGGTCGGCGCCGCATGGCCCGCGCACGCCAGCCCGGCCAGGACAAGCACAAGATTGCGCAGGAGGCGCCGCACGGCCCTAGGGTTCGACGTCGTTGCAGATCTGCGCGCTTTGGTTCGGTCCGCCGCAGCGGCCCAGAACGAAGACGCCGTATTCTTCCTCGTCGGTGGAGCTGTCGATCAGGTGGTCGGTGACGAAGATCACGCCCGCCACAGCGTTCGCGTCCTGCCCGCCGAAGATGCCGCCGTAGTCGCCCCGGTCCTGGCGGTCGCCCGCCAGCTCCACATTGCCGAAGAACTCGCCATTGCCGTCGATCGTCGTCGGCTCGAAGACCAGATCGCCGACCGCCAGCGTCGTCGCGGGCGGCTGCAATTGCGCGTCGTTGGCGTCCAGCACGCGGTTGTAGACGGCGCCCGACAGGTTGTTGTCGGCGAAATCCACGTTGATGAAGATCTGTCCCGTCACGACCGCCGACTGGCCCGGCGTGATGACCCCCGGCGTGATGCCCGGGGTGGGGATCGGGGCGAGGTCGGTGTTGTCGCCCGACAGGTTGGTCAGCCCCACATAATCGCCCGCATAGGTGACGAGGCCGCTGTCTCCCTGCACCTCGACCGGGTCGTAATTGCCGTCGCGGGCGTAGGCGCCGCCGGCGTTGTAGAAGGTGAATTGCCCGCCCGACACCGCGATGCCCGCCCGCGTGCCGCC
The DNA here is from genome assembly GCA_039178165.1 of Pseudomonadota bacterium. Classification (GTDB taxonomy): domain Bacteria; phylum Pseudomonadota; class Alphaproteobacteria; order Rhodobacterales; family Rhodobacteraceae; genus JBCBCP01. The sequence continues at coordinate 1,612 of JBCDFL010000173.1, forward strand.
GATGTCCTGCACATAGGCGGTGACGTGCTGGTCGAGCGGGTCGTCCTGTGCGCTGAAGGCGACGTAGCCGGGCCGGTCCAGCGCCGGGCGCCGGCGGAAGACCGCGTTGAACGGGTCCTCGTCCCGCACCAGCCCCTGCACGGTCAGCGTGCCCGCGGCCGGATCGTAGGTGAAGCTGCCAAGATCGCTCGCCAGGCTTTCGGGGATGGTAGAGCCGCCCCCGGTATCGGTATCGCCACCCGTGGCGCCATTGAACGGAGAGCCGTTGCCGCACGCGGCCAGTGCCGCCAAAACGGCGATGCCTGCATATAGACGGGTCATTTTGACCACCTGTTGTTTTTGAGTACTGCCTCTTTGGGCGCGAGAATGCCGCTTCTGTGGATAAAGTCAACGAATCCCTGCATCCGAGGCGGCCGGGCGTGACATAGAAGCCGCCCGCATCTAGCGGTTCACGCGAGGCGCTCCACAAGATAGAGTGGAGGCCTGATAGATTCTGTAAACGGAGGCGCCCCCATGCCGATCACCCCAGAGGCCCAGGCCGAGATCGACGCGCTGCGCAGCAGCCCCCGCCACACCCTGCGCACGGTGTCCGAAGGGATGGAGGCGCAGCTGTATACCGCGCACCCGGTGCTGGACCACGGGTTCGTCCGGGTGATCGACTATATGGGCGACGACGCGGCGATCTGTCAGGCGGCGCGGGTCAGCTACGGCAAGGGCACCAAATCCGTGCAGAACGACGAGGGGCTGATCCGTTACCTGATGCGGCACTGGCACTCGACCCCGTTCGAGATGTGCGAGATCAAGCTGCACGTCAAACTGCCCGTCTTCGTCGCCCGCCAGTGGATCCGCCACCGGACGGCGAACGTGAACGAATATTCCGCCCGCTACTCGATCCTGGACCGCGAATTCTACATCCCCGAGCCGGACGCACTGGCCGCGCAATCGGTGGTCAACAACCAAGGGCGGGGGGCCGTTCTGGAAGGGGCGGAGGCCGCGCGGGTGCTGGAGATTTTGAAGTCCGATTCCAACCGCGCGTATGACCATTACGAAGAGATGATCTCCGACGACGGGCAATCGGGTCTGGCGCGGGAGCTGGCGCGGATGAACCTGCCCGCCAACATCTACACGCAATGGTATTGGAAGGTGGACCTGCACAACTTCCTGCACTTCCTGCGCCTGCGCGCCGACGCCCACGCCCAGTACGAGATCCGCGTCTACGCCGAGCTGATGTGCGATCTGGTCAAAGCCTGGGTCCCCGCAACCTACGCCGCCTTCGAGGATTACCGCCTTGGGGGGGCGGTTCTGAGCGCGCGGGGCCTGGAGGCGGTGAAGCGGATGCTGGCCGGGGAAGAGGTGACGCAGGAGACGTCCGGCATGAGCAAGGGCGAATGGCGGGAGTTTATGGGGGTGATTGGGTGAAGTTGTTTTCGGAGCGCATCGGCTTAACAAAGCCGCGCAAACAACTTGCATTAGAAGAGGTCCCACAAAGCCTTAAAGACGGTCTTTGGGACGTAATCTCTTCTACCTTTTTCTTCAGTACGTCCACTTTCGATATCGTTGGCAGATGGGATGGAAATGACCCGCATTTTGAGGATCTTACTTACTTTATTTGGTTTAACTTTTTGCGCGAAGCGACCGAAAATAGAGAGCGTGAAGGGGAAAGGATAAAGCGCCAATTGAGGCAAAGGTTCCAACAGGGTGATTTTAAATTCGTCTATGATTTTGTTGAGTTTCTCGGCAGATTAGACGAACGAGATATTGGTCGGAGGTATACTGTTCCGACATTCCGCGAAATATGTAATCATATATTTGAAAGGGAAATGTCGTCCCTACGCTTCGTTGGATCGCTGCTTGTTCCAATATCCAACGAACATGAGTTGTCCACCGTTGACGTAGTTATGGAGAATTCTGAGTTCCAAGAGGTTGCAGCGCACATTCGTCGAGCCGCTGAACTTCTTGGAGCGCGACCAACTCCTGACTACCGAAACTCAATTAAGGAATCGATCTCTGCTGTTGAGTCTGCTGTAAGAGCTTCGTTGGTAGAAAGACAAGCGGGATAGCTAAGCCGATGAGAGAAATACAAGGTGAACTAGACCTTCATCCCTCTTTGATTGCTGGTTTCGAAAAAATTTACGCATTCACTGGAGATGAAAGTGGCGTTCGTCATGCTCTCATGGGTGAGGAAAGAGTGGGTCATGCTGACGCAAAGTTCATGTTGGTGGCCTGCTCAGCGTTTTCTAATCTGATCCTTGAGAAAAAAGCGAATACATAGTTTTCGACACCTTATTGATGTGTTTTAAAGAAGGTGGTGGCGTCTGAGTGGTTTTGCGGCCGATCTAAAGATCACTCTAGACGGTAAAAATTGCCCTGAGACTGAAGCTGGCACCGTCTTAATTGTAAAACCGCTCGAATAGCAGGGCCTCATTCTCTCTCAGCACGCCGTGCATCTCGTCTGAGAAGGTGAACGTCACGCCGCCCCCTGACTTGGAGCGGTTGGCGCGGGCGCGGCGCTCGTCGGCCCAGAAGGCGGCGCATTTGTCTTCGTCGAAATGCTCGCGCAGGCGGTCGGTGCTCAGCTCGGTCAGGCCGTCCTGCAGGCTCTCGTTCCGGATATAGAGGTCGACGCAGCGGGTTCGGGCGTAGAGGTCCAGCACCTCCGCGGGGCTGTCGCACCGGCTGAGGTTATAGAGCGGGCGGGGGATGGAGTAGCAGATGTGCCGGATCGTCATCAGCCCGAAGCCCAGCCGCGCGGGCCGGGCGAATTTGGGGAAGATGCGGGCGATGTTCTCCGCCTGGGTCATGTGGTCCATCCACGCGGCGAAATGATCGTTCGTCGGCTGGTATAGGTCCGCGTGGCCCATCGCGGTCAGCCGCTCCTGCACCTTGCCGAGCCCGTCGCAGCCGTAGCGGAAGAGGCTGATATAGAGGGGCAGCGGGTTGCGTACCGATGACAGGTAGAACACGTTCGGCCGCGGCGCGCGGCGCATGAAGTTGTGGCGCACGCCCGTCGCCCGCTCGAACCGGCCGCATTCCTGCAAGAATGAGACGATCGTGCTCGACCCGGTCTTGTGCATGTCCAGATATGCGAGCGCGCCGAAATCCAGCATTCTCAACCCCTGCTTTGTGCCGCGCCTCGCGGAATGCGCGCCAATTGTGGCGCGATTTGGACAATTTGAGGCAGATTTGTCGAAAATTGTAGCCGGTTTGGAAACGCTGGGCGGGCTTGTGGCGGGCGGCGCGCGGCCGCAGAGTGGCGGGATGTTGACCCTTTCGGACCTGCCTGCGGGCTTTCACGACGACCCGTTTCCCCATTACGACCGGCTGCTGGCCGAGGCGCCGGTGTGCCCGCAGCCCGACGGGTCGGTGATCGTGTCGCGCCACGCGGATTTGGAGCGCATCTATAAGGATACGGGCACCTTCACCTCCGACAAGCGGGCGGCGTTCGGGCCGAAATTCGGGGAGGGCGCGCCGCTTTACGAGCATCACACGACCTCGCTGGTTTTCAACGACCCGCCGCTGCACAGCCGGGTGCGGCGGATCATGTCATCCGCCCTGACGCCGCGGGCCATCGGGCGGCTGGAGCCGGGGCTGATCGCGACGGTGGACCGGCTGCTGGAGGGCCTTGGCCCGCGCGCCGACCTGATCGAGGACTTCGCGGCGCAGATCCCGATCCAGATCATCGGCGATCTGCTGGGCGTCCCATTCGAGGAGCGGGGGCCCCTACGCGGCTGGTCGCTGGACATTCTGGGCGCGCTGGAGCCAGTGCTGGATCAGGGCCAGCTGGACCGGGGCAACGCGGCTGTTTTGGCCTTCAAGGCCTATTTGCAGGACCTTGTTGCGCGGCGGCGGGCGGCGCCGGGCGATCCGGAGACGGATGTGCTGACCCGCCTGATCGCGGGGGATGCGGATGGGCAGCTGAGCGAGGTAGAGTTGATCCAGAACTGCATTTTCATCCTGAATGCGGGTCACGAGACGACGACGAACCTGATCGGTAACGCGCTCGCGCTGCTCCACGATCACGGTATTCGGGAGGTCGCGGCGCCCAAGCCGATGATCGAGGAGGTGCTGCGCTGCGCCTCCCCCAACCAATTCGGGAACCGCACGGCGGCGCGCGCGGTGGAGATCGGCGGGGTGGCGGTGGCGGCGGGCACGAACCTGCATCTGTGCATCGGCGCGGCGAACCGGGACCCGGCGGTGTTCGACGCGCCCGCGCGGTTCGACATCGCGCGGCGGCCCAACCGGCACCTGGCCTTTGCCGGCGGCCCGCATGTTTGTGTCGGCTTGGCGCTGGCGCGGCTGGAGGGGCAGGTGGCGGTGACGCGCTTTCTAGCGCGCTATCCCGGCTACCGCATCACGCGGCGGGTGCAGGGGGCGCGGGTCCGGTTCCGCGGCTTCGCCGCGCTAGAGGCGGACCTGGCCTAGCGTTTGAGCTGCGCGACGATGTCGCCGTTCGCGGCCTCCCACGACTTGAAGGCGCGGTAGCGGGCGACGTTTGTCTCACCGGCGAAGTGGGCTTTGACGGCGTTGTAATGGCCCATGCACAGCGCAACTTCGGCGGCGGTGAGGGGGCGAAGCGCGGCGGCGCTGTCGCAGGCGTAGTAGAGCGCGAGAACGCGCAGGAATTCGGACATGGGCCTCTCCTTCGGGGGAAAAGCCTGGATGACGCTGCCTCAAGGCAAGGTTAACGCAGCGTGCTGTAGCACCATAGGGGCGCAGGGGCTCGGATGGCCCGACCGGGCGGCTTTAGGGCCGCCCTGCACACTATGTGGGCAGCGTGGCTGCGTGCGGGCCGCGCCCGGGGAACGGGGCGCGGCGCGCGTTGGTCAGAGCAGGGACAGATCGGCCGCCATGGTGCGCCCGTCCCGGCCTTCGGACAGCTCGAAGCTGACCTTTTGGTTGTCGGCCAATCCGGTCAGACCCGCCCGCTCGACCGCGGAAATGTGGACGAACACGTCCTTCCCGCCCTCGTCCGGTGCGATAAAACCGTAACCTTTTGTGGTGTTGAACCACTTCACGGTGCCCGTTGGCATGTCCCGTGCCTCCTTCGTGTCTTCCATTCGGCCCCGCGGCTGCGGGGGTCTTTTGCCAAGACAAAGGCCGGTGCGCGGGGCGCGCGGTCTTCGGTCTATACGGGTGAAATTGACCGGATGACGGGAAAATCAAGTGGCGAAGGGCAAAAGCCTCTGCGACACTCCTGACATCATGGTGAGGGGGACCGGATGGAGATCTACGGGCTGAAGACCTGCGACACTTGCCGCAAGGCGCGCGCGGCGCTGCCGGATGCGGCGTTCGTGGACGTGCGCGCGGACGGGGTGCCCGGTGCGGTCATGGCGCGTGCGCTTGAGGTGTTTGGCACGGCGCTGGTGAATACGCGCAGCACCACCTGGCGGGGCCTGGCAGAGGCGGAGCGCGCCCTGCCGCCGCCGGAGGTTTTGGCGGCGCATCCAGCGCTGATGAAGCGCCCCCTGATCGTCGACGGGGACGCGATGCATCTGGGCTGGGGCGCGGACACCCGCGCGGCGCTGGGCCTTTAGGCCGTCGCGGGCTGGCGGGCCAGCCGCGCGGCGCCATCGACGCTGAGGGGACCGGCGCCTTTGAAGACGAGGACCAGCAGCAGAATGATCCAGAGCGAGCGCTGATCGAACAGGTCCGGCGCG
>JBCDFL010000174.1:0-7191 GCA_039178165.1 Pseudomonadota bacterium
ATCCCAGCGAAAAACCGAAATGCCCCAGAAGGCCGGCATGATCTGCGGCACGATCCCGTAGTTCAGCACCTGGAGCGGGCGGGCGCCGGTGGCCTCGATGGCCTCGATCTGCTTGACGTCCGTCTCCTCGATCGCCTCGTACAGCAGCTTGCCCACGAACCCGATAGAGCGCAGCGCGATGGCCACGATCCCCGCCAGGATGCCCGGCCCGATGATCGCCACCAGCAACAGCGCCCAGATCAGGGAGTTGATCGACCGGCTCGCCACGATAATGAACAGCGCGATGGGCCGCAGAATGCGCGCCGACGGCGTGGTGTTGCGCGCGGCCAGGAAGGCGACGGGCACGGCCATGATCACGCCCGCGATGGTGCCCAGTGTCGCGATGTTCAGCGTGTCCCACATCGGCACCAGCAACTCGGGCAGGTAGGACATCCGCGGCGGCATCATGCGCGATCCGATATCGGCGGCCTGGCGCGGCGCGTCGAGGACGAAGGCCCAGATCGTGTTCGCCGTCATCAACTGCCAGCAATAGACGAATAGGGCCACCAGCGCGGCCCACCCGGTCCACATCAGCAGGCGCGTCTTGGGCGTGCGGTGGCGCCAGACTTGGGAGTAATGCGATATCTCGGTCATTGCAGGAACTTCCGCAGATAGCTGGAGCCGTATTCCGCCACCATCACGATGGCGATGATGATCAGCAGGATCGCCCCGGCGCTGTCGTATTCGTAGCGGTCGATGGCGGTGTTCAACGTGGCCCCGATCCCGCCGGCGCCGACGATGCCGATCACGGCGCTTTCGCGGAAATTGATGTCCAGCCGGTAGAGCGACAGACCGATGAGCCGCGGCATCACTTGCGGCTGAACGGCGTAATTCACCAGTTGCAGCCAAGACGCGCCGGTGGCCCGGATCGCTTCGGCCTGTGCCGCGTCAATCTCTTCGATGTCGTCCGCCAGCAGCTTGGCCAGAAAGCCGATGGTCGCGAAACTCAGCGTCAAAAAGCCCGCGAAGGGGCCGAAGCCGAACATCGCCACCAGGAAGATCGCGATGATGACCTCTTGCAAGGACCGGCTGACCGCAATGATGGACCGGCAGATCAGGTAGACCGCCCGCGGCGCCAGGTTGCGCGCGGCGCCGATGCCGATGGGCACCGAGATGACGATGCCCACCACGGTGGAGGTCAGTGTCATCGTCAGGCTCTCGATCAGACCGCGGTAGATATCGGTCCAGCGGCTTGTGAAATCGGGCTGCAGAAAACCCATGACAAAGCGTTGGCCCCGCTCCAGCCCGATGGAGACGCGTTGCCAGTCGACCTCCACACTGCTCGCCGCGAGGATCAGGTAGAAGAGGATGCCGATTTGCACCGCCAGCCGCCACCGCCGGTCCGTCAGGATTTGCGGCGGGCGGCGCCAGGTGGTGGGATACGCCTCGGCACTCATTGCGCAAGCGCGGCCAGGCGCGCGCCGGCCTCGGCCTCGGCGGCGGCCTGTTCCTCGTCGCCGGTGCGCATCGCGTTCCAGTCTTCCTCGCCGTAGATGCGGGTCAGCACGGCTTCCGTCAGCTCGGCCGGGGCGCCGTCGAACACCACCTGCCCGGCGCGCAGGCCAACGATCCGCTGCATGAATTGCTGCGCGAGCGGCACGTCGTGGATGTTGACGATGGCCGGCAGGCCGCGCTCGGCGCAGATCTCCGTCAGCAGGCGCATGATCTGGCGCGAGGTTTTGGGATCAAGGCTCGCGGTCGGTTCATCGACCAGCAGCAGCTCGGGCTCCTGCGCCAGGGCGCGGGCGATCCCGACACGCTGTCGCTGCCCACCGGACAATGCGTCGGCACGCTTGTCGGCCTGGTGCATCAGCCCGACACGGTCCAGCAGGCGAAACGCTTCGGCGATGTCGCGGCCGGGATAGCGGCGCAGGAAACTACGCCAGAACGGCACGTAGCCCAGCCGCCCGGACAGCACGTTCTCCATCACCGTCAGACGCTCGACCAGGGCGTATTCCTGAAAGATCATGCCGATCCGCCGGCGCTGGCGGCGCAGCTCGGTCGTGCCGATGCGCGCCAGATCCGTCCCGCCCAGCAGGATCGCTCCCGCGGAGGGCTCCACCAAGCGGTTGATACAGCGGATCAGGGTGGACTTGCCCGCGCCCGACGGGCCGATCAGCCCGACGATCTGGCCGGAGGGGATATCCAGCGACACATCGCTCAGCGCCGCGTCCCCGGTCTTGTAGGTCTTGGATAATCCGATCAGCTGTAGCACCGCATCCCCCGCACGCAGACCGCGGGCGGCCCATGGCCCCCCGCGGCGTTTTCCGATCAAAGCCAGGTTGGCTCAGTTGCACGCGTAGGCGACGCCGTTGGCCTCGTCGATGGTGCGGATGACCGACCAATCGTCCTTGAACGTGATCTCGATGAACTTGTCCTCACCGTTGCGCCCGAACTCTTCGGCCAGTTTGGTGCCCTCCCAGTCGAAGCTGAAGAACGCGTCCCGGATGCTCGCCTGCAGCTCAGGCGTCAGGTTGTGCGCCGTGCCGTAGCCCGTGGTGGGGAAGGTCTGCGATTTGTAGATCGTGACCAGCTGGTCTTCGGTCACGACCTCGCGGTCGATCATGCGCCCTTTCACCGAATTGGCGATGGAGGCCGCGATGTAGTCCTGGTTCGCCACCCCAAGGATCGAGCTGTCGTGCGCGCCCGAGAAGGTCGCCTCGAAATCCTCGCCCGGTTTCAGACCGAATTCCGCCGCCAGGATGGCCGACGGCGCCTTGAAGCCCGAATTCGACGTCTCGGAGGTGAAGGCCAGCGTCTGCCCAGTCAGGTCCTCGACCTTCTCGATGCCAGAGCCGGGATAGGTGATGATCTCCATCTCGTAGCCGAAGGAGCCGTCTTCGGCGGCCATCATCGCAAAGGGCCGGAAGCCCGCGCACGCGACCGCCAGGGGGTTGGAGCCGGTGTTGAAGCCCGCGATATGCAGCCGCCCGGCGCGCATCGCCTCGATCTGGGCGGCGTTCGACTGGACCGGGAAGAAGTGCACGTTCTTGCCCGTCTTCTCCGACATGTGGTCCAGGAACTCGGCCCAGACCTCGGCATAGACGGCCGGGTCTTCGACGGGGGTGTAGGCGAAGATCAGCGTGGACGGGTCGATCTGCTGCGACGGGTCGGTCGGCACGTCCGCGATCAGATCGCCGTCGGCGTCTATGTAGCGATCGCCAAGCTTGAATTCGGCCAAGGCCGGCGCCGCGGTTGCAAGTGCGGCGACCGCCGTGAGCGTTGCGAAAAGTTTCATGCTAATCCCCTGTTGGCAGCGTTGATGGGACGCGCTTGCGGCTCGGATGTAACAGTGCCGTAACGAACCTATGAACCTTTCCTGAAACAAGCCGCGCAGCGCGGCACGGGGGGCCTCGGCCCCCAGACACATCACGAACGCTCTCCGGCCATTCGCCTCCCACGGGAAGTAGCATAGCATCTCTTCCCGTCTTTCGCACAAAATTTGCGCATGGCCGCTCGGGCGCCGGGCGCTTCAGGCGGGGAACGCAGCCCGGCACACCGCCCGGGCCTCATCCAGCCAGCCCTGCCGCGCCGCTTGGGTGCTGCCCACCACCGGCCGAAACACGTGCCGCTGCACCCGCGCCGCGCCGCAATAGGGCAGCACACAGCGCGTCCAGATCGACTGCAAGGGATCGCCCAGCTCCGACATTTCCCGCTCGGCCTGGGTGTCGGAGGTGTTGAACACCACCGCGTGATCCAGCCGCAGGAGCGCTTCGGGACGTCCATCGGCACGCGCGAGACGGTAGGCCACGCCGGGGACCAGGACGCGGTCCATCCAGCCGGCCAAGATCGCCGGCGGCTTGCCCCACCAATTGGGATGCACGACCAACAGACCGTTCGCCGCGGCAAGCGCGTCCCGGTGCTGCCGGATCAACGGATCGCCCGAACGGGCCAGCGCCTCTTCGAACGTGTCCCCAACGGTGTAGGCTTCCTCCGCCGTGAGGCACGGATCGAAGCCCTCTGCGTAAAGGTCGTGATGCAGAACGCGGTGACCCGCAGCTTGCAACTGCGCCCGCGCCGCCCCCGAGATCGCGTGGCAGAAGCTGTCCGGGCGCGGATGCGCCAAAAGCGATAGAATGACCATAGCACCCCTCGTTCCCCAAAACCCGAGGGCCGGCGCGTGGATGGAAAAAGCAATCGCGCGGCGCCTGGATGTACCGCGAACAAGCAGCCCAGCCGCCTTCGGTTGCACGCCCCGACGGTACGGAGGCGCGCTGGCGGGGGCAAGAGGGGCCGCACCGCCCGGCCGGCCCCGGCCCTAACCCCGCAGCCACTCCATCAGCGCGGGCCGGACATTCATCTCGCCCCGGTGACGCGCGCCGGAGATGACCTGCCGCACGTCGTCGAGGTTCGACCGCCGCAGCAGCGATTTGACCGGCCCGATGGAGGCCGGGCGCATCGACAGGGTGCGCAGGCCGATGGCGGCAAGGCACAGGGCCTCCAGCGGCCGGCCCGCATCCTCCCCGCAGAAGGACAGGGGCGTCGACGTCTCATCACAGCGCTCCACGATCCGCTCGATAAAGCTCAGGAACGACACGTTCAGCGTATCGTAGCGGCGGCGCACCCGCTCGTTCTCCCGGTCGGCGGCAAAGAAGAACTGCTTGAGATCGTTGCCCCCGATGCTGAGAAAGCCGACCTCTTCGAAGAACTTGCGCGGCGCGAAGGCGAGGCTGGGCGTCTCCAGCATCGCGCCGACCTCCAGCCGTTGCGGGACGACATGGCCCAGCCGCACCTCGCGCTCCATCACCTTGTCCACCTCGGCCCGCGCGCGGGTATATTCCTCGTATTGGGCGATGAAGGGGAACATGATCGTCAGGTCCCGCCCCTGCGCCGCGCGGATCAGCGCCTGCAGCTGCATCCGCAGCACGCCCGGCTTGTCCAGACCCACCCGGATCGCGCGCCAGCCCAGCGCCGGGTTCGGCTCATCGTTGGGCTTCATGTAGGGCAGCACCTTGTCCGACCCGATGTCGAGCGTGCGGAACACCACCCGCTTGCCGTGCGCCGCATCCAGCACGCGGGCGTAGAGTGCCGAAAGCTCCGACCGGCGCGGCATCTGGTTGCGGATGAGGAATTGCAATTCGGTCCGGAACAGCCCCACGCCATCCGCACCGGAGCCGTCGAGCGAGGGCAGATCGGCCATCAGCCCCGCATTCATCTGCAATGACACCACCGACCCGCAGGTCGTCTGCGCCGGCTCCGCGCGGATGGAGGCGTAGCGCTCCTGCGCCGCGGCCTCCATCGCGATCTTGTCTTTGAAGGCGGCCATGACGTTGTCGTCGGGCCGCAGGTGCACAATCCCCTGCTCGCCATCGACCAGGGCCCGGTCGCCGTTCAGCGCCTCCGTCGTGATCCGCTCCGCGTGCACGATCAGCGGGATCGCCAGCGCACGGGCCACGATGGCGGCATGGCTGCCGACCGATCCGGCCTCCAGGATGATCCCCTTCAGCGAGCGGCCGTAATCCAGCAGCTCCGCCGGGCCGATATTGCGCGCGACCAGGATCGGGTCGGCGGGCATCTCTGCCCCGGTATTCTTGCCCTGCCCTGTGAGGATGCGCAGCAAGCGGTTGCTGAGATCGTCCAGATCGCTCAGCCGCTCGCGCAGGTAATTGTCCCCCGCCTGGCCCACCCGGGCGCGGGCGAGCGATTGCTCCTTCTCGACCGCTGCCTCGGCGCTCAGGCCATTCGCGATATCCGCCTCCATCCGCCGCATCCAGCCGCGCGAATTGGCGAACATGCGGTAGGCCTCCAGCACTTCGCGCTGTTCCTTGTCGGCGGCGGCCATAGCGAGCATCTTGTCGACACCGATGCGCAGCTCTTCGACCGCCTCGTTCAGGCGGGCCTGCTCGCGCACGGGGTCCTCGGCGATGGGGTTGGTGACGACGACGCGCGGCTCGTGCAGCCAGATCTGGCCCATCGCCACGCCTTCCTGGCCCACGGTACCGCGGATCATCGCCGGCTGGCTGTGCCGGCCCAACATCGCCGCGCCATCGTCCCGGAACGCGCCCAGCTCCGTCATCTCCGCCAAGACCATGGCCACGACTTCGAGGGCATAGACCTCGTCGGCCGAATATTCCCGCGCCGCGCGGGACTGCACGACCAAAACGCCCAAAGAGTCGCCCAGCCGCATCACCGGCACCCCGCAGAAGGAGGAAAACACCTCCTCCCCCGTCTCGGGCATGTAGCGAAAGCCCTTGGCTTGGGGCGCGTTGGCGGTGTTCACCACCTGCCGTCGGCGCGCGACGCGGCCCACCAGCCCCTCGCCCAGCCGCATCCGCGTCTGGTGCACGGCTTCGGGGTTCAGCCCTTCGGTCGCGCACAGCTCCAGCGTTTCGGTGTCCCGGAAGAGGTAGATGGAGCACACTTCGGTGCCCATGGAATCCGCAATCAGCGAGACGATCTTGTCCAGCCGCGCCTGGCCCGGATCGTCCCCCGCCATCGCGTCGCGCAAGCGGCCCAGCAGCTTGCGGCTTTCTGATTCAATGCCCTGGGCCATGCTGCCAAAGCTCCCCTTTGGGCGATCCGGCACTGGTTAGAGCACATGCGGCGCGCAGGCGAAACGTGAAAAGCGCGGACACGCCGCGCCTGTCGTGGCATCCTCAGAAAATGCCCGCCACCGATCCCGACACACTGATCACCCTGACCCAAACCGAGTAACGCAAGCTCGCCGCGCCGATCGCTGACCTGCCGGAGCAATCGGCCCTGGCCAAGGACACCGAAGACACGTCCATCAAGGACATCGTCGCCCACCGCGCCCATTGGATCGACCTGTTCCTGGGCTGGTAAGCGGACGGGCAAGCGGGCCGAGAGGTCCACTTCCCCGCTCCGGGCTTCAAATGGAACGATCTGAAACGCTACAACGCGGACCTACGGACGGCGCAAAGCGGCCTGTCTTGGGCGCAGGCGCGGGCGGATTTGGACAACGCCCACACCAGATTGATGATGTTTCTGAAGGCGCATCCCGCTACGTTCTACGACGGCCCGATGAAAGGCGCGCGCAATGCCTGGACCACAGGCCGCTGGGCCGAGGCCGCAGGCCCCAGCCACTACCGCTCCGCGGCGAAATACATACGCCAGCGGCTGCGCAGTCTTTAGGCGGCTTTGTCCAACTCGAACGCGTCGTGCAGGGCCTGCACCGCAAGCTCCATATACTTG
>JBCDFL010000175.1:0-7084 GCA_039178165.1 Pseudomonadota bacterium
ATTGGGCGCCGCGCCGATCTCTTGCAATGGGCCTTGCGGCACGCCGCGGGCGAATTCCATCGCGTGCAGCTTACGCTCACGCGCGACCTCCACCCGCAGATGATCGCTGAGCGCGTTGACGACGGACGAGCCGACGCCGTGCAAACCGCCCGACGTCTCGTATGAATCGCCCGAAAACTTGCCGCCGGCGTTCAGCGTGCAGAAGATGATCTCAAGCGCCGATTTCGACGGGTCCTTGGGGTGCGGGCCTGTGGGGATGCCCCGCCCGTTGTCCCGGACGGAGACATGGCCGTTCTCGTGCAGCTCCACCTCGATCCAGGTGGCGTGGCCGGCGACCGCCTCGTCCATCGAATTGTCGATGATCTCTGCCACCATATGGTGCAACGCGCGGTCATCCTTGCCGCCGATATACATCCCGGGGCGCAGGCGCACATGCTCCATATCCTCCAAAACCTGGATGGATGACGCGTCGTAAGTCGGGCCGGAGCCGTTCAAAAGATCGGACATGTGCACTGCTCGGATGTGATTGATTGCCCACCACTATGGCACCAAGTCTGCCCGCGCAAAAGCCCCGACCCGCTAAGCCTTGTGCCGCGGCCTGCGCCGAAAATTTGAGGGTTCAACCGAAAACATGTCGTTGGTTGATGGTGCAAGTAATTGAAATAGAATGATTTTTTACAACCCGCCTCATTCGCGCCGCAATTCGCCCGCAGATTGATACAACCACGAGGGGAGGCGGCATGCCGGCCTTCCCCCATAAAGAGGACAAAAGGCAAAGGACACATGGCTTTACTCGATTTTTTCGATCGCACCCGGACCGAAGACCTCTCCACCGGTGCGCCGGTGCACGAGGTGCGCATTCCGGCCGGCTACCAGCGGCAGGTCAGCTGGATGCCGCAGATCGGTGACATCTTCCCGAACTTCGCGGCGCCGTCGACACAAGGACAGATCGACTTTCACGACTGGGCGGAGGGGCATTGGGTGCTGATGCTGTCGCATCCCAGCACCCGCTCGGGCGTGTCGGCGACCGAATGGGGCGGGATCGCCAGCATGAAGGCCGAATTCGACGCGCTGGGGATCAAGGTGCTGGGCGTGTGCTGCGAGCATGTCGTGGATCTCGCCCGGTGGGAGGAGCAGATCGCGGCCTCCTTCGGGCTGGAGATCGACTTTCCCACGGTCGAGGACCGCACCGGCAAGCTGAGCGCGGCGTTCGGGATGATCCACCCCAAGCAGGGTAAGGATATGGCGATCCGCAAGAGCTTTGTGATCGACCCGAACCTGCTGGTGAAGATGTCGGCGGAATATCCCATCAACGTGGGCCGGTCGATCGACGAGATGCTGCGCGCGATCGAGGCGCTGCAGGTCACCGACGCGCACCGTGTGGGCATACCCGCCGACTGGGACGCTGGCCAGGATTGCCTGCTGGCTCCCTACATCACCGAAGCGGAGGCGCAGGCGGGCTACGGCGCCGTCCGGCACGTGGAGCCGAATATGCGCGTGATCGCCTGCCCGGACGGGCCCGCCGGCGCGCATGTCTTGCCCGCGCCGCCCCAAAGCCTGGGCGAGACCTATGGCGGACCCCGCCGGCCATAGGCCGGCCAGTGGCTGCCGCCGGCTCTAGGCCGGCCAGTGGGTGCCGAGCCGCCCCGCGCTTTGCAACTCGTCCACCACCCGGCGGTAATGGCGCATATTGTGCCCCGCCCGCAGCGATGATTGCGCCGCCAGGGCGCGGTGCACCTGGCCCATATGGTGAAAGCGGCGGGGCAGGGCGCAGACCAGATCGTCGTCCCGGTTCAGACACAGGCACAGGTCGCTGTGCTTGATCCGCCCCCGGCTTTTGCGCGGTCGCGGCGCGGCAAAGGCGATGCCGGGCACGCCGTAGGTGCGCACCAGGACCTGCGTCGCCGCGGCGCCCAGCGAATGGCCGATGATGAAGGCCGGGCGCAGCCGCTCCCGCTCCAGCCAGTCGTAGATCACCTTGGAGAACCGCAAGAATCCCTGGTGCCACGTTGTGCCGGACGCGCCCTGCTCCGTGTCGGTGTCGTTCAGCCGGTAGCGCTTGCCGCCGATATTGAGCACGCGCAAATTATACTTGAGGTAATCGGCGACCGAGTTCGACCCGGGGATCAGCAGTAGCCCGCTGTCCAGAAAGAGCGCCTGCACGTCATGCGCATCGAGCGACGCGCGCATATGGCGGGCGAGCGAGCGGTGAGACGGCCCGGAATAGGCGGCCTGCGCCAATTGCGCGGCGTTTGCGATGGGATAGCGGACCATGTCTGTCCCCTGCTGTGACGGGCCAGCCGATCATGGAACGCCCGCGCCGTTCTGCCAAGTCCGCATGGCGCACTGGCGCAAAGGGCGGCCACTGCCCGGGCAGCGCGGCGCCTTTCCCACGTCCCTTCACTTGGCCAAAAACCACTCAGCCGCTCGTGCCACCAAAGCCGGCGCCCGACCCGGCGCACGGCGCGCGCCGCAGGGCCCCGTTTTCTTCCAAGAAAACGCTGCCCTCAGGGGTGCCAGTCCAGCACGGCCCGCGCGACGGCGTCCGGGTCCTGGTGCAGCAGCCAATGATCGACGCCGGACAGTTCGACCCGCGTGAGGGCGGGGGCGAAGTCCTCGAGCCCGTCCGTCACCTCCGGCAGCAGCGCGGTGTCCCCCATCCCCCAGATCAGCAGGTGCGGGCAGCGCACGTGCAGCTTGTCTACGGGCAGCGGCGGCGGCTCGACCGGCGCGCCGGGCTGCGCCACCACCAGGGGTGAGGCGCGGTACCAGTTGATCATCCCGCGAAGCCGCCCTGGCCGCGCCCATTCGGCCAGGTACGCCGCGCGCGTCGCGCCGGTGAGCCAGGACATGTCCATCTTGGCCGAAAAGAGCGAGAGCAGCTTGGCATGGCCGTCCGCGGCCAGCGCAGCTTCGGAGCCGTCCCCGCGCAGGTAGAGCATGTATTGCGAGGCCTCCGATTGCGCGCCACCCCGCGCCAAAGCGCGCTGGAACGGCACCGGATGCACCCCATTGGCGATGATCAGGCGGCTGACCAGCGCGGGCCGGAACATCGCCAGACCATAGGCAACGCCCGCGCCCCAATCGTGGCCGAAGACGCTGACCGGCCCGCCGCCCACCAGGTCCGACGCGATCAGCGCGGCCATATCGCCAACGAGCTTGGAGGTCGTGTAGCTGCCCACGTCCTGCGGCGCCCAGCTTTGCCCATAGCCGCGCTGGTCCGGCGCCACGCAGAAAAAGCGGTCCTGCAGACGCTCCGCCACGTCGGCCCAGGCCCCGCTATATTCGGGAAAACCGTGCAGCATCAGCAGCGCCGGCCGCGCCCGGTCACCCCAGCTGCGGACAAAGAAGTCCTGCCCGCCCAGGCGCACGTGGTGCGTGTTCATTCGGCGGTCAGCGTCTCGAACCGCAGCCCGGCGGCGGTGCGCGGCGCGAAGCCGTCCCAGTAGGTGTGGTCCTCGGTCGGGTTGCCCGCATCGTCCAGCGCGACGACCCCGTCCCCCGACACCGGCACCAGATCGAAGAAGCGCGCCATGTCCTCCGCGCCCTTGAGATGCAGGTTCAGATAGGCGGTGGCGAAGTGTTGGGTGATATTGTTCATCCGCGTCGTGTCCCACACCGCGTCGGCATAGTGATCGAATGGCACGAAATCGAGCGTCTCGGACGGCGCCTTGCTTTCCGCGGGGGCGGGCATCGGGGCGGCGGCGTTGTGGTTGGCATGCTCGAAGGTCAGAAGGTGGCGGTCCACGCCGACGGCCTCTTTGAAGATGGTGCGCATCGCGGCGTAGACCGACACGTCATCCGCGCCGCCCGCCATCATCAGCAGCGGCTTGCGCATCCCGGCCATGCCGACAGCGTCCCAAAAGCCCGCATTTTTGCCCCAGGGCCCGATGGCGATGATCGCCTTGATCCGGTCGTCCGTGGCCAGCGCCTCGTGCGTGTCCGAACCCGCGAGGTGCCGCGCCAGCAGCCCGTTCGGCGTGCCCCAGCTATACTCGGTCGAGGCTTGCGTGACGCCCGCGCCGCCGTAGATCAGCGCGCCGTAGCCGCCCATCGAATAGCCGATCACGCCGACATTATCCGCGTCGATGATCGCGCCCAGCGGGCCCTCCAGCGCCGCCATCTGATCCACGACAAAACGCTGGTCGAGCGGGCGGTTGAGCAGCGTGGAGCCGAACGCGCCCTGATCGGAATAGGTGCTGTCCGTGTGGTCGATGGAGACGGTGACATAGCCCTTGGAGGCGAGGTTTTCGCCCAGATGGGACATCAGGAACCGGTTGCCCGGATAGCCGTGCGAAATCACCACGAGGGGGAAGGACCCCTCCGCCGCCGGCGCCGCGTCGCGCGCGGCGCGGCCTGTGAGCGTGACCTCCGTCGTGCCGTCGCGCAGGAAGGCGGTGTAGGTGCCGCCCGGCTCGGTGCCGTCCGCCGCCGGATACCAGACCTCGACCGTCAGCGGGCGGTCATAGATCGGGGCCGCGTCTGCGGTGGTGTTCAGGATGTCGATCTGGCCGGGATGGGTGAAATCCAGCGTCTGCACGCCGATGGCGAAATCGCCGTAGGGCGCAAGCTCCGGCGCGTCGGGCCGGATCTCGTCGATCGGATTGGCCAGAGCGGCGCCTGCGGTCAAAAGGGCGAGACTGGCAAGGGGTGCAAAACGCATGGGAGGCCTCCGATCTGCGTGTATCTTGCGCCACTGTGGCATATCCGGCGCGCTGATCAAGGGCTCAGATGCCCGCCAGGCCCTTGGCGCGGCGTTGTTTTTCGGGGGCGTGCGGTCCCTCTTGCCCGGCCTGCGGGGCCGCGTTAGGGCTGGGGGATGGCCCAGCTGTCCTTGTCATATGCGGCCCACGCCCGCGCGATCGCGGTGCTGGGTCTGCCGCTGATCGGCGGGCATCTGGCGCAGACGGCCATCGGTGTGACCGACACCGTGATGTTGGGTTGGTACGGGGTGGAAGAGCTGGCGGCGATTGGCCTCGCCCATACCTATTTCTTCGTCTTCTTCCTGATGGGCTCTGGCTTTGCCTGGGCGGTGATGCCCATGGTCGCGAGCTTTGCCGCCGAAGGGGACGATGTCAGCCTGCGCCGCGCCACGCGGATGGGGCTGTGGCTGTCGGTGCTGTTCGCGGTGCTGTGCTTGCCGCTTCTCATCTGGTCGGAGCCGATCATGCTTAGCCTGTGGCAACCGGCGGAGGTGGCAGCCGATGCGCAGACCTATCTGCGCGTTGCGGGCTTCGGGCTGGTCCCGGCCTTGCTGGTCATGTTGCTGAAAAGCTATCTCAGCGCGCTGGAGCGCACTCAGGTGGTGCTGTGGATCACCCTGGTGGCGGCTGTGGTCAACGCCGCGGCGAATTACGCGCTGATCTTCGGCAATTGGGGCGCGCCGGAGCTGGGCATTGTCGGCGCGGCCATCGCGTCCATCGTCACGCAGGCGGTGAGCCTGGTGGGCGTGATCCTCTATTGCCGCGTGGTGCTACCGGAGCATCGTCTCTTTGACCGGCTGTGGAAGCCCGACTGGCCGATGTTCGCCCGCGTCGCGCGGCTGGGCGCGCCGATTGGGGTTACCAACCTGAGCGAAGTAGGCCTTTTCAGCGCCTCGGCCTTCATGATGGGCGCGCTGGGCACGGTGCCGCTGGCGGCGCATACGGTGGCGGTGCAGCTCGCCTCGATCACCTTTATGGTGCATCTGGGGCTGAGTAATGTAGCGACGATCCGGGCGGGCAACGCCTACGGGGCGCGGGACCCCGCGCGGATGGCGGCGGGGGCGAAGGTGGTGACGGTCATGTCGCTGGCCATGGCGGGCGCGACCATCGTGCTGTTTCTAGCCTTCCCCGAGTGGCTGACGCTGCAGTTCGTGAACCGGGCCGATCCGTCCTTCGACGAGATTATGGCGATCAGCGTTGGCCTTCTGGCGATGGCGGCCCTGTTCCAGCTTGTGGATGGCGCGCAGGTGATTGCGCTGGGGCTTCTGCGCGGGGTGCAGGACACCGAGGTGCCGATGGTGCTGGCGGCGATCAGCTATTGGGCGATTGGGATCCCGGCGAGCTATGTGCTGGGCTTTGAGCTTGGACTCGAAGGGATCGGGATCTGGCTGGGGCTTGTGATCGGCCTCGCCTGCGCTGGTGCCCTGCTGATGTGGCGGTTCTGGCGGGTCAGTTTTCGGCGGCTCGGGACGGCGGTGTAGGCCGGTCCTGCGCTTGGGATCAGCGTACGTTTATGTAGATAAGTGGGTTACAGCGGCGCTTTAACGAAGCGTGAGGGTTTGGGTCGGTGGTGGGTTGGAAACCCACCCTACGCGGTGCGGTTTGCGCGGTTGCGGTGCGCAATGAATGCGCACCCTAAGGGTTTCGAGTTGTTTAATCGCATGGGTCTCTGCGCTCAGCCCATCGACATCCGCGAGGATGTCGACACGCCGACCGCCCCAATGGGCGGCGTGTTCCACGCCACCCGCGGTCGGCTTCGGCGCTCAGCAAAAATTTGAAAGGCCACCAACCCAGTCTGGACAATGACACTGATCGCCTGCGCTTAGCGCCACGCCGTCCGCCCGGCCTGCTTCGGTCAGAGCTCCACTGTTGATCAGCACCTCGGCCACTAGCACCCTACTTCTTCAGCAGCCGATCCGCCTTCTTCCGCACTAGGGTCGTGCGCAGGTCGTGCATGGCCAGCAGCAGGGCGTCCGTCACGTCTTCGAGTTGGGCGTCGCTGGCTTTGGACTGCACCCACTGCGTCGTCAAGTTCATATAGTCCACCGCGCGGTGGATGTCGTCGATGTCCCGGCGCGCGAGCAGCGCGGTGCGCTCGGCCATCCACGCTTCGATCTCGGCCAGATCCTCGGGCGACAGGGCGCGGTCGCCGTGGGGTTTGATCTCTCCGTTGCGGATGTTGACCATGGCGATCTGGTCCATTTCGATCCGGCGCTGGCGGTTTTCGGTGTCGACGCGAAAGACCGCCGCGCCATTCTCGCGAACCCTGAAATAGTAGTCCGGCAGCTCGCTCACGTGAGGCTCGCGCAGAAGCGCTGGATGCGGGTGCAGGCCTCAGTCAGCGCCGCGTCGGAGGTCGCGTAGCTGACCCGGAAATTGGG
>JBCDFL010000176.1:0-7006 GCA_039178165.1 Pseudomonadota bacterium
ATCGAGCTTGACGATCTGCCGACGTCGGAGACGCGCGGGCGGCTGGACATCGCGCTGCGCAAGCACCTGAACCAAACCGCGGAGGAAGCGCAGGAAGTCTCCGTCCTCGGCGCGTGGTTCGTGCGCACCTGCGGCGGGCCGGAGGCGGCGCTGTCGCGGCTGGCGCGCAAGCTCTACCGCATGGACCAGGGCGCGAGCTTCCCGACACTGATGGCCATCATCGAGGATGTCTCCCGCGGCGATCTCAGCCGCCGCCAGACCGAGGCGCTCGGCGACATCAAGCGCGCCTTCCGTCTGTCATGACCGCCCCCTATCGCTGGCGGCGCGCGGGCCGGTCGCGCAGCACGGCGATCACCGTGGCGCTGGTCTGGCTCGCGCTCGGCGCGGCCTATGTCGGGCTCGACGCGTCGATCTGGATTATCTGGCTGTTCGTGCTCTTTACTCTGCCCGCGCTCTACGATCTGGCCGCGGGCCGCACGTCCGAGATGCACGTGACCCAAGACGGGCTGCGCTGGCGCTCGGGCCGGCGCGAGGACCGCGCCACCTGGGACGAAATTGCGCGCATCCGCCTCGACACACGGCTGGATCTGTCGGTGCGCACCTCGCTGATCCTGCCCTCGGGGCGCCGCGTGCGTCTGCCCATCGACGTCACGCCCCCCGCCGATGCGTTCGAGGCCGCACTGCGCGCCCACGGGGCCGAGGTGCGGCGCCACCATTTCAGCCTGATCGGATGATCCGCGCCCTCGCCCTCCTCCTGCTCCTGGCTTTGCCGGGCTGCGCCGCGGCGCCTCGGGACGCCGCGCCGGTTGATCCGCTCCTCTTCGATCCGGCGGCGGCCCGCCAGGCGCGCGCGGCGGTGATCGGCGTGCCCGGCGCGCTGACCTCCGTCCGGCTGATGGCGCCGCTGGACGGGTTCGAGGCCCAAGGGCGGACGGTCGCCTATTACCGCCTGCCGGGCCTCGACGGGCGGCCGCGCACGGGGCCCCTGCGCATCGACGCCGCCGCGGACCGCATCGCGGCCTTCGCCCAGGAATACGACCTCGACCGGGTCTACCTGGTCGGGTTTTCCACCGGCGCCGCCATCAGCCTGGAGGCCGCCAAACGCATCCGCACCCAGCGCCCGCAGACGCAAGTCGCCGTCGCCGGCATCTCCTCCGCCCTGCCGGCGCCGCAACCGATCCTCGCGGGCTGGCGCGGGCTGCGCGGCAATCTCGCCGCCGCCTGGCGCACCGGCAGCCTGAACCGACGGGAAATTTGGCTGGAATACTACAAAACCCTCCTCTTCGGCCCGCAGCGCCGGCAAAGCGCGGGCGTGCGCGAGACCGCCCAGAACATCGCGGACGCCAACGCCCCGCGCATCGTCATCCCCGATGCGAGCCTCGCCCGGGCGCACGCCACCGCGCTGACCACCTGGACCAATCCCGGAAAGGAGCGGCTGCGCGGCACGGCCATCGCGCTCTTTCACGGGGCGGACGATCCGGTCTTTCCCCTTCGCGCGGTCGAACGTTTCGCCCGGCGCCTGCCGGAACGCCCGCTGATCGTGGCCTATAGGGACGCCGGCCACCTGCTGGTGATCACGCAGCCAGACCTCTATTTCGATATCGCGCAGTTCTTCGGGCTAAACCCGCGGCGGCGCTAGCTGCGCCTACCGCGCGGGCCGGGGCCGCGGGCGCAGCATCGCCGCCCGGCAATAGGGCTGGGCCGCGGTCCAAGCCGCGATGGCCCGCCGCTTGACAGCACTGCGCATCGGCCCCCAATCCGCGGACACGCCGCGCCACCGCCCGTCGCGCGCGTGAATCACCCCGTCGCGCGGCACCGTCTGCGCCATGATCCGGATCGCGCAGCTAAGGTTGGCGCCCCCGTCTTGCAAAGCGGCTCCGGTGCGGGCGGCGCAGCCGTAACCGCGCGCCGTCGCCGGCAAAATCTGCAACAGGCCGTGCCACCGCCCGCCGCCGCCCACGGCGCGGGCACGCCAGGTGCTTTCGTACTTCGCCAGCGCCGACAAAAAGCCCACCCAGAACGCGCGGCGTTGCGCGGGCGGCGCCTGCCGGTAGGCCGGACACCACCGCGCAACATCTCCCGGCGTCATCTCCACCAGGGGTGCGCCGTGACCCTTCAACGCTGCCAGCGCCGCGCGGGTCCAAAGCGCGTGGTCCGGGCGGTGCGCCCATTGCGTGGCGGGCAAGGCCTCCGCCCGCAGGGCCGGGCGTACCGGATCGGCCCAGGCCGGCGCCGCGCCAAGCGCGATCAGAACCAGAAGTGCGGCTATTTTCATCGGGGCCTCCCCGCACAACACGCCATGCGTGCACAATTTTAACGAAAATTTACCATTGTGACGCCCTCCGGCACCAAATTCTCGCCAAAGCTCCGCAAGATCGCCCCGTTTCTGCCCCAAAGCGCAGCAATATATTGCTCCAGTTGGTAACGAGTAAATTGGTTCCCCCATGCGATCCCTGCCCGCTCTCTTGATCGCCTTGCGCCGGTGGCGCGGTCCAACGCCGCCCCTGCGGGAAGCCGCCGATGGCGTGCTGGAGCCGCTGAGCAGCCTCAAGCGCACTCCCACACAAACGCACACCGCGCCCGCCCCCTCTCTGAGCATCCCCTGCCCCGACCCGACGGGCGAAGAGGTGCGGCGCGACCGATATCAAAGCCAGGGGCAGCGCTACGCCCGGCAGGAAGACTGGACCGCGCTCAGCGCGGCGATGCGCCAGGCGGACCAAAGCCGGGACAAGACCCCGGGCGGGATGCCGGTGGCCGAGCTGCTCAGCTTCGGCGCGCGGGCCGACGTGGTTGGCGCTGCGGAACACGCGCTTCTGGGCGGCCGGCCCGGCCCGGGCGCCGATCTGCTCGCCGGCATTTCGCAACTGGAAGAGGTGCTGTGCTGCGCCCACGGCGACGCGATGATCGCGGCCACCGTGGCACAAGCTCATGTCGATCTGGGATGGGCCTGGCGCGGAACCGGCTACGAGGCCGAAGTGCCCAGCCGCAATCGCGCCGCTTTCGCCGCCCATTTCGACCGTGCGTCCGAAATCCTCGCCGATCTGCCCCGCGCCAACTCCCCCCTGGTGGAAGGCGTGCGCTGCGCCGCCTGCGCCCGCGCCACGCCCGATGTGGACCGGATAGCCGCCGCGTTCGAAGCGCTGATCACCCTCGATCCCACCACGCCCCAATCCTTCCGCGCGATGGGCCTACGCTTGCTGCCGCGCTGGTCCGGTGCCTCGGGCGCGCTCGAGCTGCACGCGCGGCGGATGGCCGCCCGCACCCAGACCACCTGGGGTGCGGGCGGTTACACATGGACGATGCTGGACGCCATCGCAGCCGACGATGCCGCATGCGCCGCGCTGGACGTCGAGTTCTTCATCGACGGGCTGCGCGACATCCTCGCCCGCTGCCCCGATCAGCATGTGGTGAACCTGCTGGCCGCCTATTGCGCCAACACGATGGGCATGCAGATGGACGGCTCGGACGAGGCGGCGCTGGTGCGCGCGCAAATCGCGGACTGCGCCGGCTGGATCGTGCGCGAATGGCTGACCGAACTGCACCCGATGATTTGGGCCCACGCCGCGCGCGGCTTCGATCAGGCCCTGCGCGTGCGCTGCGCCGAACGCTTCGCCGCCGCCGGACTAGCCGACGCCCACCGGTTCATCGCACAGCTCTTCCGGCGGGAGATCGACGCCGGCAAACGGATCATCTTCACCGAAGATGGACCCGAAGCCGTGCCTGCATGAGGAACCCCTTCGCCGTCATCGGCCTTGTCGTGACGCTGGCGGTCTTCCTCGTGATCTCCGCCGCATCGCTGCTTGTCCTCGGCACCATCCACGCAATCAGCGACGGCGACGTCGATCCCGGCTTTCTGTCCGTGATCTGGACGCCCAGCGCCATCGGTGCCGCGCTGCTGATCCCGATGTTTCTACGTTGCCTCGGCCGCCTGGGCGCACCCGCGCGGCTTAGCCTTGCCGAGAGCGGCCTCTACATCGCCGGCGCTGCAGCGGTGATCCTCTGGGCGCTCGAACACCTGATCCCCGGCGTGACAGTGCTCTTCTGGGCGATCGCCCTGCCCGCCTGTCTTTTGGCCAGCGCGGCGCTCTTCAGCCGGCTTGCCGCCTGAGCGTTACAGCCGCTGCACCGCCCCCGCCAGCAGGAGCCGGGAATAGAGCCGGTGCGGGCCGATCAGCGCCCGCGCGACCGGGCCCATCTTCACCACGGCCGAACCAAAACGCACGGCGCCCGGCCCCACCATCAGCCAACTGAGCGTCGCGCCGGACCGGTCCTTGAGGAGCAGTTCATCCGCGCGCCGCCCCTCCACATCCCACGCAGCAAAGCGCTGCGCGTCCCCCGACGCCAGCGCGGCAACGTCCAGCGCCCCGCTGGGCATCCCGGCCGCGGCCAGCAGCACCCGCTCCGCCCGCATCAGGGGCTGGCTGTAGAACGCCTCGACAAAGGCGGCGAGGGCCGCGCCCTCGACCTCCGCCTCGAACGCGTCGACATACACGCCCGCGTCGCGGGCCAAAGGCGCAAGCAGCGTGCCCGCCGGCACATCAATCTCGACCACAGCCATCCCAGCCCCCTTGCGAGCCCTCCCGCAAAACCATAACAGCATTGCGACGCGGCAGAAGGAAGAGCCCCATGCTCGATCTGACATTCGAAACCCCGAAACCCAAAATCATCGCCGGCGCGAAGCATGATTGGGAACTCGTGATCGGGATGGAAGTGCACGCGCAGGTCGCCTCGAACGCCAAGCTCTTCTCCGCCGCCTCGACCCAATTCGGCGCGGAGCCCAACGCCAACGTCGCCTTCGTGGACGCGGCAATGCCGGGTATGCTGCCGGTCATCAACGAATATTGTGTGGAACAGGCTGTCCGCACCGGCCTGGGCCTCAAGGCCGAGATCAACCTGCGCAGCGCCTTCGACCGCAAGAACTACTTCTACCCCGACCTGCCGCAGGGCTACCAGATCTCCCAGCTTTACCACCCCATCGTGGGCGAGGGCGAAGTGCTGGTCGAACTCGGCCCCGATTCAGGCCAGCCCGGCACCGCACGCGTGGTCCGCATCGAACGCATCCACATGGAACAGGACGCGGGCAAGTCGATCCACGACATGGACCCGGCGATGTCCTTCGTGGACCTCAACCGCACCGGCGTCTGCCTGATGGAGATCGTCTCCCGCCCCGACATCCGCGGGCCGGAAGAGGCCGCCGCCTACATCGCCAAGCTGCGCCAGATCATGCGCTATCTGGGCACCTGCGACGGCAACATGCAGAACGGCAACCTGCGCGCCGACGTGAACGTGTCGATCTGCCGGCCCGGCGATTATGAGCGGTATCAGGAGACGCAGGATTTCTCCCACCTCGGCACGCGGTGCGAGATCAAGAACATGAACTCCATGCGCTTCATCCAGCAAGCGATCGAGGTCGAAGCCCGCCGCCAGATCGCCATTGTCGAAGGCGGCGGCGAAGTGATGCAGGAAACCCGCCTGTTCGACCCGGACAAACAGGAAACCCGCTCCATGCGCTCCAAGGAAGAGGCGCACGATTACCGCTACTTCCCCGACCCGGACCTGCTGCCCTTGGAGATCGAACAAGCTTGGGTCGACGACATCGCCGCCACCCTGCCCGAACTGCCCGACGCCAAGAAGGCGCGCTTCATGGGCGATTTCGGCCTGACCGACTACGACGCCTCCGTCCTGACGGCAGAGGTGCGCAGCGCCGACTTCTTCGAAGAGGTCGCGGGCGCTGCGGGGGACGGCAAGATGGCCGCCAACTGGATCCTGAACGAGCTGTTTGGCCGCCTGAACAAGGACGATAAAACGCTCGAGGACTCCCCACTTGCGGCCGCGTCGATTGCCGCGATCATCAAGCTGATCAAATCCGACGTCATCTCAGGCAAGATCGCCAAGGACGTCTTTGACATCGCTTACACGACGGGCCGCGCCCCGGACGAGATCGTGGAGACCGAGGGCCTCAAACAGGTCACCGATACCGGCGCAATCGAAGCCGCCCTGGACGAGATCATCGCCGCCAACCCCGCGCAGGTCGAAAAGGCCGCCGCCAACCCCAAACTTGCGGGCTGGTTCGTGGGCCAGGTGATGAAGGCGACCGGCGGCAAGGCCAACCCCAAGGCCGTGAACGCCCTGGTGGCCGCCAAATTGAACCTCTGACCCCGGCGCAGGCCCCGGGCATGTCCCGTACCAAGCGCGCGCGACACGCGGGCTTGCCCGCGCCGCCGGGTTCCGGTCTTATCGCCGGATGAACGCGCCCTTCCGCTCCGCCCCGCTGACGGTCAAACCCGAATGGATCGACTATAACGGCCACCTCAACATGGCCTATTACTCGGTCCTGATGGACCAAACGGCGGATGAGGCGTATCCCGCCCTCGGCTTCGGGCCCGACTATCTGGAGCGGACCGGCTGCACGACCTACGTCGCTGAATTCCACGTCTGCTACGTGCGCGAGCTGCACGAAGGGGACGCGGTCATCGGGTCGATCCAACTGCTCGATCACGACGAAAAGCGCTTTCACATGTATCAGGAGCTGCGCCATGTGGACGGCTGGCTCGCCGCGACGGGGGAGGCGCTGACCCTGCACATCGACCAAAGCGGCCCGCGGGTCGCCCCGATGCCGGCGGCCATCCAGGCGCAAATGCAGGCCATGCAGGACGCCCACAGCACCTTGCCCTGGCCCGAACGGGCCGGGCGCAAGATCGGTATCCCACGGAAAACGTGATCTATTCGGCCGCGCCCGGCGCTGCTATACCCCGCGCGTGACGGCAAGGAAGGCGGCGATGACGCACTACGAATACCGGGTGGTCGCGGCCACCAACCGCGGACAAAAGGCCAAGGGCGTAAAGACGGCGGAAGCCCGCTTTGCCCTCGCGCTCGAACAGCAGATCAATGCCGAAGCCGCCGAAGGCTGGGAATACCAGCGGGCCGAGATGCTTCCGTCCCTCGAACGGGCGGGCCTGACCGGGACCACCACCGAATGGCGCCACATGCTGGTCTTTCGCCGCGC
>JBCDFL010000177.1:0-6918 GCA_039178165.1 Pseudomonadota bacterium
GCGGGACCTCGGCGCGGCGCTGGGCTGCCACGGCCACGTGCGCGAACTGCGCCGCCTGTGGTCCGGCCCGTTCGACGCCGCGGATGGCCTGACCCTCGCACAGATCGAAGAGATGGCCCGCGATCCGGCCCTCGACGCGCATTTGCGCCCGCTCGAGGAAGGCTTGCAGGACCTGCCCGAACTGCCCACCAACGACGCCGGCGCCGCCCGGCTGCGCAATGGCAATCCCGGCCTCGTCCTGGCGTCGGATGTGGAATACGGGACCGAAGCCTGGGCCTCGCTGGGCGGGCGCGCGGTGGCGGTTGGCCGCTACAAGGCAGGCGAATTGCACCCGGCGCGCGTTTTCAACACCTAAACCGCCGCAACAAAACAGGCGCTCTGTGTCAGGCGATCACGCATCCGTGCCGCAGCGCGCCCGATTGTTTCACGAATTGTTACAGCCGTACGGGGCGAGGTAAGCCCTGCGTGAGGGCCCTCGCGCCGCGCCGTTCGGCCCCTCACCTTGATGTCAGCACCGCACCCAAGATCAGGAGACAACGCCATGCTGACCCGTTCCAACGCCTTCACTATTCTCGCCGCCGGCGCAATCGCCACCGTAGCATTCGACGCCTTCGGCCAAGCGATCAGCCCACTTCTGGGCTACGCAAAACTCGCACCCGTCGGGCTGGCCGGCGCGTCGATCAAGGCCATCTTCGGCGCGAATCCCTCCGGCGCGGCGCATCTGCTGCACTTCCTAACCGGCCTCGTCTTCTATTCGGTGGGCTATTTCGCCATCGCGCGGCCGCTGCAGCGTGCCGTGCTGCCCGGTCTGCACTGGTCGATCACCGCCGTCCTCTACGGCGTCGCGCTGTGGGTCTTCGCCCTCTACGTCATGGCGCACCTGGTGACGGGCAACAAACCCTTCCTCGGCTGGACCGGCATCACCTGGGTGGCGCTGTGGGGCCACGTGATCTACGCCCTCGTCGCCGCCTGGGTCATGGAGGCCCGCGGCGCCGTGTTGGAGCTGCGCGGCACGCCCGCGCTCGCCTAGCATGCTCAGTGGCCCGCGCATTGACCTTGCGCGGGCCGCAGTGCACCCCCGGCGGCATGATCACCCGAACGCATACCAAAGGCGACGCCCCCTCCGTCGCCGTCTATTCCGACTGCAAGCGATACCGCTACAGCCTGACCCGCACCTGGGATGCCACCCAGGGGCGGGTCGGGTTCGTCATGCTGAACCCCTCCACCGCGACGGAGGTCCAGAACGACCCGACGGTCGAGCGGTGCGAACGGCGCGCGCGGGCGCTGGGATACGGAGCTTTCCGGGTCGTCAATATCTTCGCCTGGCGTGACACCGACCCGCGCAAAATGCGCGCCGCCACCGACCCGATCGGGCCCGAGAACGATGCCGCCATCGCCGAGGCGGCGGGTTGGGCCGACGTCGTGATCGCCGCATGGGGCACGCACGGCGCGTTCCTAGATCGCGGGGCGTCCGTGGCGCGCCTGCTTGCCGCGACGGGGCGCCCCCTTTTCCATCTGGGGCTCAGCAAGGCGGGGCACCCGCGGCACCCACTCTACCTGCCGTACACCCAAAAGCCCGAAGCCTGGCATCTGGACACGCCCCATTAACCATTAGTGCGCTAAGCCTTTGAAGAACGGTGGGCTGTATGCCTATGTCAAATTGGATTAAACTCGTCCCGAGAGGGGGTGTGCCATGCTGTGGCTTGCAGGTTTGATGGGATTGATGGCGGTCGGCGCGGTGGGCTTTGTCGACACCGCCGACGAGTCCGTGGAGGCGGAGACTGCCGATGAGGCAGAGGAGATCACGCCCCTTCCCGTTCCGGAGGACGGCGCGCAGACGGCCGATCCCGCCACCTCGGTCGACGCAGATACCCTAAGCAAGGGGCCCGAGGTGTTTCACCTCACCAACCCGATCACCGAAGGTGAAGAAACCGACCTCGTGGGCGGAGGCGTGGACGTCGCGCAGCCACTCGAGGACACACAATCCGATGTCACGGACGCGGTCGAAGAGGCTGCGGACGTCGTCGACGGCGCGGTTGAACGCGCCGGGCTCATCCTGTCGGGCACGGACGAGGCTGACGCGCTGACTGGGACCCAAGGCGCGGACGCGATCGGCGGCTATGGCGGGGACGACACGATCTCCGGCGGCGCGGGGGACGATGCGGTCTACGGCATGGACGGCTCGGACAGCTTATCGGGCGACGATGGCGACGACCTCCTGCATGGCCAGGGCGGGACCGATCTGCTTGGCGGTGACGTGGGCGATGATGCGCTGTTTGGGCACAACGATGCGGACACGCTAGTCGGCGGTGCGGGCGCCGATACACTGCACGGCGGGCTTGAGGACGACGCGCTCTTTGGCGGGGAAGGCGACGATGCCGTGCACGGTGGGCAGGGCAACGACTACGTTCGCGGCGACAGAGGTAGCGACGCACTGTTCGGCGGTTGGGGCGACGATGTCGTCGATGGCCGCGAAGAGCCGGACGGCGCGGGCCGCGACTTCGTCAATGGCGGCGGCGGGGACGACACGTTGATAGCGGATGATGGCGACATCGTCACGGCGGGCAGCGGCGCGGACACCATCGTGACGGAAGCCGGAGTTACATCGGCCACTCAGATCATGGATTTCAACGTGGACGACGATAACCTCGTCCTGCTGTGGGACGATGAGGATGGCGCGCTGCCCGCCATCACGCTCAGCCTCGACACCGCGAACCCCGACGCGATGAATGTGATGCTCGACGGCGAGGTCGTCGCCTCCGTCATCGGCGGCACCGACCTGACGGTGGACGACATCGCATTGATCCCGCGCAGCGTGGCGGCCAGCCAGGGCTTTCTGCCGGGCTGACCTCTTTACAACCCCTTCGGAATCTCCCATACGCGCGGCCTGCGGTGCATGCGGCGTCGCATTCTCCATGGGCCTGTGCTGGACGACATCCCGGCCTGCGCCATCACCCTCAACCCAAAGGAGCCCCCGATGTCGATTTCCGCCGAAGAAAAACAGCGCGTGATGCAAGAATTTGCGACCAAGCCTGGCGACACCGGTTCGCCCGAAGTGCAGGTCGCCGTCCTGACCAGCCGGATCACCACCCTGACCGAGCACTTCAAGACGCACAAAAAAGACAACCACGGCCGCCGCGGCCTGCTCAAGATGGTCGCCCAGCGCCGCAAGCTGCTGGACTATCTGAAAGGCAAGGAAGAAGCCCGCTACCAAGACCTGATCAAGAAGCTGGGCATCCGCCGGTAACACCGCTCGTGGCCGCGGCGCCAGGGGCGTCGCTGTTCCAGGCGTAAAAGCTTCCTGCCCTGCCGGGCGCCAAAGACCGTCCTAAAGAAACGCCCGCCGCAACGCGGGCGTTTTTCTTTGGCGCGCTTGCGCTAGCTTGCGCGGCATGAACGATATTCAACTCCACAGCCAAGCCCCCTCCGCGGCCGCCACTGAACTTCACGATCAGCTCGCCGCCGCGGGGCAAACACTGACCGATGATCAGATGCCGTCGTTCCTGCTGTCGGTCCCCGCAGCCGACGGCACCCTACGCGCCGGTCTCAAGGGTGAAATCGCCTTCCAAACCGCCCGCGTGGCGGAGCTGTGGGTCTCCCCCGACCTGCGCGGTCAGGGTATCGGAACCTCCCTCGTGGCCCGAGCGGATGATCATGCGCGCGGCGCCGGCTGCACCCGCATCCAGATCGAAACCCAAAACCCGGCGGCGCAGCGGCTCTACGCGGCGCAAGGCTACACCGTCTTCGGCGCGTTGCCGGACTACGATGGGCCGAATAGCCTCGTCTACATGGTCAAGGACCTCTGAGGGTCGGCGGGTGGGCGACTTTGCGCCAGCAAAGAGGGCACCCGAAGACCTGCCGCGAATCGCGCTATCGGTCCGCCAGCCCTCCGCCTGGGCCATCATCGCCGGCCACAAACCCATCGAGAATCGCACGATGGGATCTATCCGCGCGGGCCGGATGCACCCGCGCCGCATTGCCCTGCACGCGGCCGCGGGTCTGAAAGAGGAGGAATTTCGCTACCTCCACTGGCGGCTGGAGCGGCACGGCGTCACCTGCCCCCCACCGGCGCACCTGCCCCGCGGTGCTATCATTGGCTGTGTCGAGGTCACAGGCATCATCACCGAGTCGGACAGCGAATGGTTCGGCGGCCCCGCCGGCCTCACCCTGGCAGATCCGCGGCCCTGCGATCCCATTCCAGCACCCGGCGCGCTTGGCTATTTCGAATGGCACCCCGGCGGCACGCTTCCCCCGCCCGCCCGCTGGATGCAAAAATGGGGCACAGCCGATCCGGGCGCGCGGACGGACGATCTGTTCCCCGACGCGCCCGTCCAATTCCGCACCGCGCAAAAGAAACTATGGGGCTGATCCGACGCATCGGCCCGGCCGCACGGTGTCGCCGGATTGCCGCCGCCGGTCTCGCCTTGGCTGGCCTGCTCTACACCGGCCACCAGATCGCCCGGATCGAAGGCTTTCAACTCTTCGGAGAGCTGATCCAACGCGGCCCAGACACCCGCCGCGCTGTCGCGCTCACCTTTGACGACGGGCCAACGCGGCACACGCAAACCCTGCTGGACGCGCTTGCGGCCGAGGATGCCAAAGCCACTTTCTTCCTGATCGGCCGCGACATAGAACGGAACCCGGAACAGGCCCGCGCCATCGCCGAGGCCGGGCACGAGATCGGCAATCACTCCTGGAACCACCGCCGCCTGGTCTACAAAGCCCCTTGGACCATCCGCCGTCAGATCGAGCGGACGGATGCCGCCATCCGGGACTTGGGCTATGACGGCCCCATCGCGTTCCGCCCGCCCCATGGCAACAAGCTGATCGCCCTGCCCTGGGTCCTGTCGCGCATGGACCGGCCCAACGTCATGTGGTCGATGGACCCCGACAGCGTCCTCGGCCACACCGCCCCGCCCGAGGACATGGTGCGCTACATCACCGACACAGCGCAGCCCGGCGACATTATCCTGCTGCACGGCATGTATAGCGGAAATGCCTCCCTTCGCGCGGCGCTGCCGGACATCCTGCGCGGCCTGAAGGCCAAGGGGTTCGCGCTGGTCACGCTGGACGACTTATTGCGGCAGGAGGCCACCCTTTCCACCAGCCCCGAAACCCGCTATGCGGGCGCCATCTGAGATCGGCGCCCGGACCCCAGCGCCCGAAAAGAAGATACCGGGGTCAGAGGCAATTCGGCCTCTATGCAAAGGCGCACCCGCGCCAACAGAGGAACGTAGATGTTCAACGAATCCAAAAAATCCATGCAGTGGGGCGAAGAAACGCTCACGCTCGAAACAGGTAAGATCGCCCGTCAGGCCGACGGCTCCGTCATCGCCACGCTGGGCGAGACCTCCGTGATGGCCAACGTCACCTTCGCCAAACAGCCCAAACCGGGTCAGGACTTCTTCCCCCTGACCGTCCACTACCAGGAAAAATACTACGCCGCGGGCAAGGTCCCCGGTGGTTTCTTCAAGCGTGAGGCCCGGCCCACGGAGAAAGAAACCCTCACCGCCCGTCTGATCGACCGTCCGATCCGCCCGCTCTTCGTCGGCGGCTTCAAGCACGAAGTGCTGGTTATGTGCACCGTGCTTAGCCACGATCTGGTCAACGATCCCGACATCGTCGCGATGATCGCGGCTTCCGCGGCCCTGACCATCTCCGGCGCGCCGTTCATGGGCCCGATCGCCGGGGCGCGCGTCGGCTATGAGGATGGCGAATACATCCTGAACCCGACCGTGGACGACATGCAGGATCTGCGCCAGAACCCGGACCAACGTCTGGACCTGGTCGTTGCGGGTACCAAAGACGCGGTCATGATGGTCGAATCCGAAGCCTACGAGCTGACCGAAGAAGAAATGCTGGGCGCCGTGACCTTCGCGCACGAGCAGATCCAGCCGGTCATCGACCTGATCATCAGCCTCGCCGAAGAAGCCGCGAAAGAGCCCTTCGATTTCACTCCGCCGGACTATTCCGACCTCTTCGAGGCCGGGAAAGCCGCCGGTGAGGCGCAGATGAAAGAGGCCTACGCGATCCTCGACAAGCAGGAGCGCACCGCCGCTGTTGCCGCCGCCAAACAGGCGATTATCGAGGGCCTGAGCGAAGAGCAGCAAGAGGACGCCAACCTCGGCTCAGCGCTGAAGAAGCTGGAATCGACCATCCTGCGCGGCTCTGTCGTGAAGGACGGCAAGCGCATCGACGGGCGTCCGCTTGACAAGGTCCGCGACATCGTCTGCGAAACCGGCCTACTGCCCCGCACCCACGGCTCCGCGCTGTTCACCCGCGGTGAGACGCAAGGCCTCGTGGTCACCACGCTGGGCACGGGCGACGATGAGCAGTTCATCGACGCGCTGCACGGCAACTTCAAATCCAACTTCCTGCTGCACTACAACTTCCCGCCCTACTCGGTCGGCGAAGCGGGCCGCGTGGGCCCTCCGGGCCGCCGCGAGATTGGCCACGGCAAACTGGCCTGGCGCGCGCTGCAAGCCGTGCTGCCTGCCGCGACCGACTTCCCCTACACGGTCCGTGTGGTATCCGAGATCACGGAATCCAACGGCTCCTCCTCCATGGCGTCCGTCTGCGGCGGCTCGCTGTCGATGATGGACGCGGGCGTCCCGCTGAAGGCGGCGGTGGCCGGTGTGGCGATGGGTCTGATCCTGGAAGATGATGGCAGCTACGCCATCCTGACCGACATCCTGGGCGACGAGGATCACCTCGGCGACATGGACTTCAAAGTGGCTGGCACCGAGAACGGCATCACCTCCCTGCAGATGGACATCAAGGTCGCGGGCATCACGCCTGAGATCATGGAGAAAGCCCTGGCTCAGGCCAAGGAAGGCCGCCTGCACATCCTCGGCGAAATGGCCAAAGCCATCACCGAAGCCGGCGAGTTCTCGGTCCACGCGCCGCGCATCGAGACGA
>JBCDFL010000178.1:0-6826 GCA_039178165.1 Pseudomonadota bacterium
ACGGTTGGAATTCCGATCAACGCGCGGATGCGGATGTGCGCGCAGCGCTTGGCCCGCTCGGTATCCCTGTGGAAGATGCCGCCGCCGCGCTGACCTATCTGCCGCTCGAGACGCTGTCACCCGCCGCCTTCCGCTTGCTGCGGCTGCGCGAGACGCTGGGCCTTCGGTCCTGTGTGAACACGGTGCTGCGAATGTGGAACCCCAGCCGCGCGCGGGCGCAGGTGCAGGGTGTGTTCCACCCTTCCTATCGGGGCCTGCAGGCGCTGGCCGCAGAGCGGCTGGGGCAGGGCGATCTGACCGTCATCAAAGGCGGCGGCGGCGAGTTTGAGCGGCATCCCGGCAAGGATATTGCGGTGTACGGCTTGCGCGCGGGCGCGCATATCCAGCAAACGGCGCCGGCGATGCCATACGCAGCGCGGCGTCTGCACGACGCGAGCGAAACGATTGATGTCTCGGCCCTCTGGGCCGGCACGCAAAACGATGCCTTTGCCATCGATACGGTCACCGGCACGGCCGCCCTTGCGCTTTGGACGCTGGGGGCCGCGGCCACGATCCAAGACAGCGAAGTGATGGCCCGCGCCCTTTGGGCAGACAGGCTGACACGTCAGGAGAAATGCGCATGAAGACGTTTCCGATGTTCCTCACCATGCGGGGCCGTAGGGTCATCATCGCCGGCGGTGGTGAGCAGGCCGCGCAGAAATGCCGCCTGATGCTGAAGACCGAGGCGCGGATCGTCCTTCTTGCGCCGGACCTAGAGCCGGAGCTTCACAGCATTCACGACGCCGGCCGCGTCGATTGGGAGCGGGGCGCGATCACGCCCTCGTCCTTTGCGGATGCGGCGCTGGTGTTCATCGCGACCGGCTGTCCGGGGATCGACGCGAGCCTGCATGCCCTGGCGAAGGCGGCCGGCGCGGTGGTCAATGTCGTAGACCAGCCCGATCTGTGCGATGCGATCACGCCGTCCATCGTGGACCGCGACCCGGTCGTCGTCGCCATCGGCACGGAAGGGACTGCGCCCGTCTTGGGCCGTCAGATCAAGACCAAGGTCGAGCAGATGCTGGAGCCGCGCCTGGGCGATCTGGCCGCACTGGCGGGCCGTCTGCGCAACGCGGCCGCCGCGCGCCTTGGTCCGCGCCAGCGCCGCGACCTGTGGGCATGGGTCTTCAACGGTCCGGTGCGTGAGCGCTTCGCCGCAGGGGCGGAACGGGACGCCGCGCGGATGGTGAAAGACGCGATTTCCGCCGGCAAAGTGCCCGAACCGTCGAGCAGCCCGGTCGCCTTGGTCGGCGCCGGGCCGGGCTCCGCCGATCTGATTACGCTGCGCGGGGTCAAGCGCCTGCAGGAGGCGGACGTCATCTTCTACGACCGGCTGGTCGATCCTGAGCTGCTAGAGCTCGCCCGCCGGGATGCGGAACGGGTCTATGTCGGCAAGACGCCGGGCAGCCAGGCCTGGCCGCAGGAGCGGATCAACGGCGTGATCGTGTCGGCGGCCTTGCAGGGCAAGCGGGTCGTGCGCCTCAAATGCGGGGACCCGGGCGTTTTCGCCCGCGGCGCGGAAGAGGCCGAAGCGCTCGCCGCGCATGGCCTGGCCTGCGAAATCGTGCCGGGCGTGACCTCCGCCAGCGGCTGCGCGGCGGAGGCCGGGGATTTCCTGACCGAACGGGGCAAGATCGACACGCTCGTCCTGACAACGGGCACAAGCGCTGTCGCGGGGGAGACGCCGGACTGGATGGCCTATCTGCACGAAGGTGCGCGTATCGGCATCTACATGGGCGTCGGCGCCGCGGAACGGATCACGCAGGCCTTGAACCAATCCGGCCTGGCGCAGGAGGTGGACGTGCTCGTCGTCAGCAAGGGCGGCACGCCCGACGCTGCACAGCTGCGCTGCCGCGGGGCGGACCTGGCCAGCGCGGTCGCAGCGCGGCCCGACATCGTGAACCCCGCGATGATTTTCCTGACCTTCCCGAAACGCACAGCCGTATCGCGCCCTGCGGCGCCACCGCTGTTGAAGGCGGTGTAGGCGGGTTAGCCGTCTTCGGTCAGCGCGCCGCTTTCCCAATTGCCGGTCGCCGTCTCTCCGGTGGCGTAGCGCATCGTGCCGGTCCCCTGGCGGCGGCCGGAACGGAACGTGCCCTCGTAGACGTCCCCGTTGGCATAGGTCGCAACGCCCGTACCTTCGATTTCGCCCCGGGCCCATTGGCCTTCGTAGACGAAGCCGTCCGCCATGACGATGCGCCCGGTTCCGTGGCGCTGGCCGTCCAGGAACTCGCCCGTGTAGGTCGTGCCGTCCGGGTAGACGGACGTGCCGGTCCCGTCGCGGCGTCCGTCTTTCCACGCGCCTTCATAGCGGTAGCCGTCGGCATAGGTCATGACGCCCTGACCGTCATGTTTGGCGGATCGAAACTGACCCTCGTAGACCACGCCGTTGGGGTAGGTCGCTTTGCCGGTGCCTTCGATCACGCCGGCGACCCAGTCGCCTTCGTAGGTCGAGCCGTCGGCATAGGTGATCTTGCCCTCCCCGTCGGCGAGGTCGTCGCGGAAGCTGCCTTCGTACACCGAGCCGTCGGGATAGGTGACGCGGCCCGTCCCCTCGATCTGGCCGGCGACCCATGCGCCGACATAGGTGTAGCCGTCGTTGCCGGTGAAGGTGCCCTGACCCTCGCGCCGGTCCCCGCGGAAGTCGCCCTCGTAGACATCGCCATTGGCGTAGGTGACCTTGCCCGTCCCCTCGCGGCGGCCGGCGACCAAGTCCCCTTCGTAGACGTCGCCGTTGGGCTGTGTCAGCGTGCCTGTCCCGTCGAATTGGCCGTCGACCCAGGAGCCGGTGTAGACCAGCCCGTCGGGCATGGTCAGCGTGCCGGTACCGTGGCGTTTGCCCGCGCGCACGTCGCCATCGTAGACAGACCCGTCGGCATGGGTGATCGTACCGATCCCCTGTTTGACGCCGTCGACCCAGTCGCCTTTGTACTCGTAGCCGCCCGGCGACTGCATCACGCCCTTGCCGTGGTGCTTGGCGTTGCGGAATTGCCCTTCGTAGCGGACACCGTTGGCGTAAATGGCGATGCCGTCGCCCATGATCGTGCCGTTTTCCCAGGTGCCCTCGAACGTGCCACCGTCGGCAAAGGTGATCTTGCCGAAGCCTTCGGGTTTGCCCTTCGCGAACGCGCCTTCGTAGACGGAGCCGTTGGGAAAGCGCGCGGTGCCTTGACCGCGGATTTCGCCTTCCACCCATTGGCCGGTATATTCGTAGCCATTGGGCAGCCTGTAGGTGCCGGTGCCGTGCTGCAGCCCATTCTGAAACGTGCCTTCGTAGATCCCGCCGTCGTCATATTGCTTGGTCAGGACCTGCCCGTCCTGCGCCAGCGCAGCGGTGCCCAAAGTGGCCGCCAAGATGAGCGTCATGATCCGCATATGTGTCCCCGTCTGCCCGTGTTGTCCCCTCGGCCGCGCGGCGGACCGCGCCGCTGAAAAACTACGCCAAGGGGCGCGGGCTCGCAACCGACATCGGGGCGCGCGCGCGGCGTTCGGCCGCTTCTCCCTTGCCGGGCCGGGCGATCTGCGACATGTCTCGGCCCAGCAAAGGGGCAGGGCGTATGACGGGCCAGTTTCGCATCACATTGGGGCAGTTGAACCCCACCGTCGGCGATATCGAGGGCAATGCCGCGCTCGCGCTGGACGCCTGGCGCCAGGGCAAGGCGGCGGGCGCCGATCTGGTTGCGCTGCCGGAGCTGTTCCTGATCGGCTACAACCCGCAGGATGTGGTGCGCAAGCCGGCCTTTCACAAAGCTGCGATGGCAAGGGCGGAGGCCTTGGCCGCCGAGACCGCAGACGGTCCCGCGCTCGCCATCGGCGCGCCTTGGGCAGAGGACGGGCGCCTCTACAATGCCTACCTGATCTGCAGCGGCGGGCGGATCGTCACCAAGGTCTTCAAGCACGAATTGCCCAACGACACGGTGTTCGACGAGGTGCGCATTTTCGATGCCGGTGATCTGGGCGGCCCTTACGCGGTCGGCCCCGTGCGCATCGGCTCCCCCATTTGCGAGGATGCCTGGCATGCCGACGTGCCAGAAACGCTGGCGGAGACGGGGGCGGAGTTCCTGCTTGTGCCCAACGGCTCCCCCTACGACCGGGAAAAGTACGACACGCGGCTGAACCTCATGGTCGCCCGGGTGGTGGAGACGGAGCTGCCGCTCATCTACCTCAACATGGTGGGGGGGCAGGACGATCAGGTCTTCGACGGCGCGTCCTTTGCCCTGAACCCGGGTGGAGAGCTGGCCCTGCGCCTGCCGACCTTCGACGCGGCCGTCCGGCACGTGGACCTCGCGCGCGGCCCACAGGGCTGGCGCATCGTGCCGGGTGAGATTGCGCCAATGGGCGATGAATGGGCGCAGGATTACCGCGCGATGGTGCAAGGCCTGCGCGATTATTGCGGCAAGACCGGCTTCAGCAAAGTGCTGCTGGGCATGTCCGGAGGCATCGATTCGGCCCTCGTTGCGACCATTGCGGTCGACGCGCTGGGGGCGGAGAATGTGCGCTGCGTCATGCTGCCGTCGGAATACACCTCATCCGAAAGCCTGGAGGATGCGGAGGCGTGTGCAAAGGCGCTGGGCGCCCGCTACGACTACCTGCCCATCGGCGGCCCGCGGGCCGCGGTGACCCAAGCGCTCGGTCCTCTGTTCGAGGGCACCGCGCCGGGTCTGACCGAAGAGAATATCCAGTCCCGCCTGCGCGGCCTGCTTCTGATGGCGCTGAGCAACAAGTTCGGGGAGATGCTTCTGACAACCGGCAACAAGTCGGAGGTCGCGGTGGGATACGCCACGATCTACGGCGACATGTCGGGCGGCTACAATCCGATCAAAGACCTCTACAAGATGCGCGTATTCGAGACGTGCCGCTGGCGCAACGCCAACCACGCCGCATGGATGAAAGGGCCCGCGGGCGAGGTGATCCCTGATCGGATCATCACCAAGCCGCCGTCGGCCGAGTTGCGCGAGGATCAGAAGGACAGCGACAGCCTGCCCGATTACCCGGTTCTGGACCGGATGTTGGAGATCTTGGTGGATCAGGACGGCTCCATCGCGGATTGCGTGGCGGCGGGCTTCGATGCCGACACGGCGCGCAAGGTGGAGCGTCTGATTTACCTCAGCGAATACAAGCGCTTTCAATCTGCGCCCGGCACGCGGCTGAGCGCGCGGGCCTTCTGGCTCGACCGGCGCTACCCCATCGTCAACGGATGGCGGGACCGAGGGTAAGGCGGTAACCCTGCGTTAAGGCGCGCCTGCGATACCCAATTGGGTATCAATGTGGGAGGGTTTCATGCGCCAGCGCCGGATGCGCGATATCATCTGCTTTTGCCAGGGCACGCGGATCGCCACGCCCGGCGGCGCCGTCCCCGTGGGCCAGTTGCGTCAAGGCGATCTGGTGCTGACCCGCGATAACGGCCCCCAGCCGGTCCTCTGGCGCGCGTCCAGCGCGGTTCGGGGGCAGGGCGCTGCGGCGCCGGTCACCATCCGCGCTGGGATGCTAGGGGCAGAG
Source organism: Pseudomonadota bacterium (assembly GCA_039178165.1). Lineage (GTDB taxonomy): Bacteria > Pseudomonadota > Alphaproteobacteria > Rhodobacterales > Rhodobacteraceae > JBCBCP01. The sequence goes on from JBCDFL010000178.1 coordinate 5,536, forward strand.
CGTGACCTGATGGTCTCCGCCGCGCACCGCATCCTGCTGGATCACGACGGTGTGGCAGAGCGGTTCGATGAGCCCGAAATCCTCTTTCCCGCGAAGGGTCTGATCGATGACGACGTCATCTTTCAGCGGGAGGTATCGGAGGTGCGGTATTATCACCTCCTGCTGGAACGCCACGAGGTACTGCGCGCGAACGGCGTCTGGTGCGAGAGCCTGCGCCTTGGCGATCACCTGCCGGAGACGATGGGCCCCCTCGCGCTGCGCGATTTCCGCCGGACGGTCGGGATCGACATGCCGGGCAAGCCCGTGTTTGAGGGCGCGCGCCGATTGGTGAAGATCGGGGGCGGGCGCGGTGTGCGCCGGCTCTACGGCCTTGGCCCGCCGAACGAGGGGCTGAAGCTTAGGGTGGCGAGCTAGCGAGGCGCTGGCCTGGCTTGAGATTTGCAGCGACCACTAACTGCGGTCCCGTGGGCGATCTTGGGAGCCTTCTTAGGTCAGAGCCTGTGTCGCGCGGCACGGTGCCTGTATGAGCATCGCGCTCCATATTTGGCGTCGGTCGTGGCTCGCTCTGTGCGCCGCATGTCCAGTTTTTCCCGGCGATATGCGCCCTAGGGGCGAGCGCGAATACAGGCATCTTCGACGCTCAAGCGCCCACAATCTGCGGATACCATCACTCCCACCACGGATCGATGGCGGCGATGTCGTCGTCGGACCACCCGAAATGATGGGCCAGCTCGTGGATCGTTACGTGCGCCACCAAATCGCGCAGATCGACATTCCCGCGGTCGCGCCATTCGGCGAGGATCGGCTCCCGAAACAGCCAAATCATATCGGGATAGGGCGAGGGGTCGGCGAAGGATTTCTCCGTCAGTGGCACACCTTCGTAAAGGCCCGTCAGCTCCAGCCGGTCGTGCATCCCAAGATCCGCCAACATCCGTGCGTCCGGCCAATCGACCACCTGGAACGCGACCGATTGCACGCCGGCTTGGAACGCCTCGGGCAGGCCCGCAAGCGTCTCGCGGGCCATCCCTTCGATCTCGGCCAGGCTCGCCGTCAGAGCAGAAGCTGGTAGCTGTGCGGCGTGTAGGCAAAGCCGTCGCCGCGGGTCTCCACATAGCCGATGCCGGGCCAGGGCATGTGGTAGCCGACGAAAGGCACCTGATCGACCGCCATCATATCCAGCAGCCGCCGGCGCGTCGCCGCCGCGACCTCTTTATCCATGTCGAAACGGACCTCCCAATCCGGGTAGGCCAGTGACCACACGTAGTGATTGGCGAAATCGGCGCCCAGGACC
>JBCDFL010000179.1:0-6738 GCA_039178165.1 Pseudomonadota bacterium
CGCGGCGATGCAGGCAAACGGGTTCGCGCCCGAGGAGGAGGCCAGACGCACGGTCGAGGTGGAGGCGTTCTGCTCGTGATCCGCGTGCAGGGTAAAGATGCGGTCCATTGCGCGGCTGAGGATCGGGTTGACCTCGTAATCCTCCGCCGGGACGGCAAAGCACATGCGCAGGAAGTTGGAGGCATAATCCAGATCGTTGCGCGGATACACGAAGGGCTGGCCGATGGAGTATTTATAGGCCCAGGCCGCAATCGTCGGCATCTTCGCGATCAGGCGGTGAGAGGCGATCTCGCGCTGGTGCGGGTCGTGGATGTCGGTGCTGTCGTGGTAGAACGCACTCATCGCGCCCACGACACCGACCATGATCGCCATGGGGGGCGCGTCCCGCCGGAACCCGCGGAAGAAGTTCTGCATCTGCTCGTGCAGCATCGTGTGCCGGGTGATCGTCGTCTCAAACTCTTCGAGCTGCGCGGCCGTTGGCAGCTCGCCGTAGAGCAGCAGGTAGCACACTTCGAGGTAGTGGGATTTGCCCGCCAGCTGGTCGATCGGGTAGCCGCGATGCAGCAGCTCGCCCTTGTCGCCGTCGATATAGGTGATCGTGCTGTCGCAGGACGCGGTCGAGGTGTAGCCCGGATCGTAGGTGAAGACCCCGGCCTGGCCATAGAGCTTGCGGATGTCGAGGACGTCCGGCCCGGCGGTCGGCGAATAGATGGGCAGATCGAATTCCGCCCCGTCGATGGTCAGTTTTGCACTGCGGGTGCCTGCGTCGGCCATGTCGGTTCCCTTCCGTGTCGTGGGGGGCTTTTGCCCCGGCAGCCCGGCTTGCCCCGGGCCAGTTCGGGCAGGGAAGGTTATGGCGCGTTGCCGGTGCCCTCCGCTGCATCTGTCAGGCGGGCTAGGGATTCTTCGCGTCCCAGGACCAGCATCATGTCGAACACCGAAGGGGTCACCGCGCGCCCCGCAAGTGCGGCGCGCAGGGGCCCGGCCAGCTTGCCGAATTTTGTCCCTTTGGCCGCAGCGAAGTCGTTCAGGACGGCCTCCAATGCGTCTCGGGACCAGCTAACAGTTTGCAGGTGCGGCGTCAATTCTGCCAGTATACTAACGGATACCGCATCAAGCGCTTTTGCAGCTTTGGCATCCGGCGTGATGGGCCGCTCACACAAGACAAAGTGCGCTTTTTCAAGAAGTTCGGGGAAGGTCTTGGCCCGCTCTTTGACGTGGGGCATTGCGGCGATGAGTCCCGCCCGTTGCGCCGGTGTAAGCGGAGGTTGATCTGCGGCGGCCAAATACGCCTCGATCTCGTGCTGCAGCGCCGCATCCTCGCCCGCCGCGATGTGCTGCCCGCTGAGGTTTTCCAGCTTTGCAGTGTCGAACCTCGCGGGCGATTTGCCGATCCCGCCTAGGTCGAACCAGTCCCGCGCCTGGGCATCGGTGAAGAATTCGTGGTCCCCGTGGCTCCACCCCAGCCGGGCGAGGTAGTTGCGCATGCCCGCCGCCGGATAGCCCATGACCTGGTATTCCTGCGCCCCCAGCGCGCCGTGGCGCTTGGACAGCTTCTTGCCGTCCGCCCCGTGGATCAGCGGTATATGCGCCCAAACCGGCACGTCCCAGCCCATCGCATCGTAGACCATTTGCTGGCGCGCGGCGTTGTTCAGGTGATCGTCGCCTCGGATCACGTGGGTGACGCCCATGTCGTGATCGTCCACCACCACGGCCAGCATGTAAACGGGCGTGCCGTCACTGCGCAGCAGGATCATGTCGTCGAGTTGGCTGTTCTGGACCGTGACGTCGCCCTGCACCTCGTCGCGGATCACGGTCTGGCCGTCCTGGGGCGCCTTGATACGGATCGCGTAGGGCGCGTCCGGGTGATCGGTGCGGTCCCGCCAGGGGGATTTGAAAAGCGTACTCTGACCCGCCGCCCGCGCGGCCTCCCGAAAGGCGGCGATCTCTTCTTGGGTGCTGAAGCACTTGTAGGCTTTGCCCTCGGCCAACAGCTGGCGCGCCACCTCCGCGTGGCGGGGCGCGTTGGCCGCCTGGCTGACCACCTCGCCGTCGTGATCGAGCCTGAGCCAGGCCATGCCGTCCAGGATCGCTTGCGTCGCCTCCGGGGTGGACCGGGCGCGGTCCGTATCCTCGATCCGCAGCAGGAACTGGCCCCCGCGCCCCCGTGCGTAGAGCCAGTTGAACAAAGCCGTCCGCGCGCCCCCGATATGCAGGAAGCCGGTGGGCGAGGGAGCGAAACGGGTGACGGGGGAGGACATGGGGCGCGTTAACCTCTGGGTAACCATGGAACGGATAGGCTGCGGTGTAGCCAGAGGCCAGAGCGGGGGCAAGCATGGGCGCGGCAGCAGCGCTGAGGGAGACGATGCTGCGCCAGCGCGGCGCCCTCGTCCTGTGGGTGCCGGTCTGCCTCGGGGTCGGGATCGGGCTTTATTTCTCGCTCCGGTTCGAGCCGCCGGGAGCCGCACTTTGGTCCTGCGGCGGCGCGGCGGTGCTGCTGCTGGCGCTGGCCTGGCGGATGCCGGAATGGTCGGCGCCCTGCGCCACGGGGCTGGCCTTCGTCCTTATCGGGGTCGTGTTGGCCGGCGCGCGCGCGCACAGCGTTGCAGGGCCGGTGCTATCCTTTCGCTATTATGGCCCGATCGAAGGGCGCGTGGTCGCGCTGGACCGCTCCGCCTCCGACGCGGTGCGGGTCACGCTGGACCGCGTGCGGCTGGACGATGTGGTGCCCTGGCGCACGCCGACCCGAGTGCGCCTGTCGCTCCACGGGGCGGAGGCGCTGGCCCCGCAGCCCGGCCAGCGGGTCATGACCACCGGGCATCTGTCGCCCCCCGGCGGGCCGGTGGAGCCGGGCGGCTTCGACTTTCAGCGCCACGCCTGGTTCGCGCGGCTGGGCGGGGTCGGCTACACCCGCGTCCCGATGATGCTCGCCGCCCCGCCGGAGCGCGGCTGGGACCTCGCCGTCTTTCGGGTGCGCATGGCGCTGTCGGCCCATGTGCGCAGTGTGTTGCCGGGCGATGTGGGCGGGTTCGCCGCGGCGGTCACGACGGGGGATCGCAGCGGCATCAGCCGGGCGGCACTGGAGGATCTGCGTGCCTCCAACACCGCGCATTTGCTGGCGATCTCCGGCCTGCACATGGGCCTTTTGTCCGCCTTCGTCTTCGGCCTGTTGCGCGCGGCGTTGGTGCTGATCCCTCACACCGCGCTGCACTGGCCGACCCGGTCCATCGCCGCCATCGGCGCGCTGACGGTCGCGGCGATCTATCTGGCGCTCTCCGGTGGCAATGTCGCGACGGAGCGGGCGTTCATCATGGTCGCCGTCGCGCTGACCGCGCTGCTGCTGAGCCGCCGGGCGATCAGCCTGCGGGCGGTGGCCATCGCGGCCATTATCGTGCTGATCCTGCGGCCAGAGGCGCTGCTGAGCCCCGGTTTCCAGATGTCCTTTGCGGCGACGACGGGGCTGGTCGCGGTCTTCGGCTGGATGCGCGATCACCAGATCAAGGTCGGGCCCGGCTGGGCGCAGGGGGCCATCGCGGTCGTGATCTCTTCGGCCGTGGCGGGGCTGGCGACGGCGCCGGTGGGCGCCGCGCATTTCAACGCCATGGCGAGCTACGGCCTGATCGCGAACCTCGCCTCCGTCCCCTTGATGGGAATCTTGGTGATCCCGGCGGCGGTGATCGCGGCGCTTCTGGCGCCGCTCGGCCTCGACCCGCTGGCGCTGGAGGTGATGGGTTGGGGGCTACGCTGGATCCTCGCCGTCGCGGCCTGGACGGCGGACTTGCCCGGCGCGCAGCGCTTCGTGCCTGGCCCGCAACCCTTCGTGTTGCCGCTGCTGGCCTTCGGCATTTTGTTCACGCTACTCTGGCAAGGGCGGCTCCGCTTCGCCGGCCTGGGCCTCGCGGCGCTCAGCCTCGGGCTGTGGCAGATGGCCGAACGCCCCGTCCTGCTGATCGCCGACACCGGTGGTCTGGTCGGCGTGCTGACGGAGGAGGGGCGCGCCCTGTCGCGCGCACGCGGCGCGGGCTTCGTCGCGCGCAATTGGCTGGAGAATGACGGCGACGGCGCGGCGCAGGACGGCGCGGCGGAGCGGTGGCGCGCCGTCGATGCCCCAGCGCGGTGGACGGGCATGGCCGCGAAAGACCTCGACGTCATGCATGCGACGGGAAAGCGGGCCGCCGCGGCGCCCCCCGACTGTTCCGCGGGACGGATCCTGGTCAGCAATGCCGATCTGGACGTGCGCGGCCCTTGTCTGGTGTTCGACGCGGAGCGCCTACGTCAGACCGGTGCTGTCGCGGTCCTGCATAAAGGGGCGGAGATGCAGATCGTCACCGCCCGCGCCGTCACGGGCGAGCGGCTGTGGACGGGTAGGCCCCCTCAATAGGTGCGGATCAAACCGACCAATTTGCCCTGCACTTTGACGCGGTCGTCGGTGAACACGCGCGTCTCGTAGGCCGGGTTGGCCGCCTCCAGCGCGATGGTGCCGCCCCGCTTCATCCAGCGCTTGAGCGTCGCTTCGTGGTCGTCGACCAGGGCGACGACGATATCGCCGTTTTCGGCCACGGACGTTTCCCGGATCACGACGACATCGCCGTTGTTGATCCCGGCCTCGATCATCGAGTCGCCCTGGACCTCAAGCGCGTAGTGGGAGCCTTGGCCAGCCAGCATTTGGCCAGGCACGGCCACCGATTGGGCGCCGTGCTGGATCGCCTCGATCGGGACACCGGCGGCGATGCGGCCCACGAAAGGCACCTCGTCCGTGCCGCGCGTCACCGCTTGGGCGGCGGGCGGCGGGCCCTGGTCCGGGCGCCCGCCGTCGATCACTTGGGGCACGAAGCCGCCCAGGCTGTCGGGCAATTTGACGACTTCGATGGCGCGCGCGCGGTGCGCGAGCCGGCGGATGAAGCCACGCTCTTCCAGCGCAGTGATCAGACGGTGGATGCCGGATTTGGAGCGCAGATCCAGCGCCTCCTTCATCTCGTCAAAGCTGGGCGGCACGCCGTCGCGCTGCACCCGCTTATGAATGAATTCCAGCAGATCGAGTTGTTTTTTGGTCAGCATGCTCGGCCCCTGTTCAAGGTTGTCTGCCTTTGTTCTATGGCTGTTCCCGTTTTGTGTCAACGATCTTTACAGATCGATAACCTCGACCGGATCGCCTGGGCCGCGGCTGGGATCGTGCGGGGGGCGCACGATCAGCGCATCGGCGCCGGCCAGCACCGACAGAAGGGAGCTGTCCTGCGCGCCCGCATCCTCGATCCCGCCGGGCGTCAGCCGCGCGCGCATGTAGTGCTCGCGCGGGCCGTTTGCGCCAATCGGCGCAGTCAGGGGCAGGGTGCGGCGTGGGGCCGGCGCGGCTGGCAGGCCCTGCAGAACGTCGAGGAAGGGACACAGGAACACCGTGCCGCACACCATGGCGGAGACGGGATTGCCCGGCAGGCCGATCATCGGCGCTTCCCCCAGCCGGCCCGCCATCAGCGGTTTGCCGGGCCGCATCGCGACCTTGTAGAAGCTTTGCTGCATCCCCATTGCGGCCGCGATGTCCCCGACCAAGTCGTGATCGCCCACGGATGCCCCGCCGATGGTGACGATCAGATCGGCGCCGGCGGCCAATTGGAAAGTCTGCGTCAGGGCGGGTGCATTGTCCCGCGCGATGGGCAAGATCCGGGGCACCGCGCCGCGCGCGGCCAGCATGGCCGCCAGCCCGAACGTGTTGGAGGCGATGATCTGATCCGGGCCGGGATCGCCGCCGGGCATGACTAGCTCGTCCCCGGTGGAGATCAGCGCGACCTGCGGCGCGCGGTAGACCGGCACCTGAGCCACGTTCATCGCCGCCAGCAGCGCGATATCCGCGGGGCGCAGGCGTTTGGGCGCGTCGAACGTGGCCCCGCGGGCGAAATCGACGCCGGCGGGGCGGATATGCCTGCCGTCCGAGAGGTCCTTGCGCAGGGTGATCAGATCGCCGCGCCGCTCGGCATCTTCCTGGATCACCACGCGGTCGGCGCCCGCGGGCACCGGCGCGCCGGTGAAGATGCGCACCGCTTGGCCTGGACCGACCGTTCCGTCCCAGGCGTGGCCGGCTGCGGCCTCCCCGATCACTTTGAACTGGGCGTCCGGCTCGACCTCCGCGGCCTTGACGGCGTAGCCGTCCATGGCGGAGGCGGCGAAGGGGGGCTGATCCCGGCCCGCGACCTGCGACGCGGCCAGCACGCGGCCCGCGGCTTCGCGCAGAGGTACCTCTTCGACGTCCAGCGGCGCGGCGAGGGCGAAAAGGGCGTCCAGCGCCTCGGTCACGGAGATCATGGCGCCTCGTACCGGCCCGATTTGCCGCCGTCTTTGAGTGTCACGTGCAGCCCGCCGATCTCCATCGCCTTATCCACGGCCTTGGCCATGTCATAGACTGTCAGCGCGCAAACGGAGGCGGCGGTCAGCGCCTCCATCTCCACCCCGGTCTGGCCGCGTGTCTTAACGGTGGCCTCGATCCGCAGGCCGGGCAGGGCGGGGTCGGGCGTGATCTCGATAGCGACTTTGGTGATCGGCAGGGGATGGCAGAGGGGGATCAGATCGGCGGTGCGTTTCGCGGCCATGATCCCGGCCAGGCGCGCGGTGCCGATCACGTCGCCCTTCTTGGCCGTGCCGTCGGTGATGATGGCGAGCGTCGCTTCGGCCATGCGGACCCAGGCGGCGGCGGTGGCGATGCGGTCGGTGTCGGGCTTGGCCGACACGTCGACCATATGCGCTTGC
>JBCDFL010000180.1:0-6661 GCA_039178165.1 Pseudomonadota bacterium
GCGCTGAACAATGCCGGGGCCGAAGGGCGTCGGCTGATCGTGATCCTGAACGACAACGAGATGTCCATCGCCCCGCCCGTCGGCGCGATGAGCCAGTATCTGTCCTCCCTCGCCAAAGCCTCCCCGCTTCACGCCCTGGCGGAAGGGATGGAGGCCGCACTGCCGAAACCCATGCGCGAAGGCGCTCGCCGTGCCCGCGAAATGGTCACCGGGATCGAGACGCGTGGGACCTTCTTCGAGGAGCTTGGCTTCGACTATATCGGCCCCATCGACGGCCACGACATGCATAGCCTGCTGGAGGTCCTGCGCGGCGTGCGGGCGCGGGGCACCGGGCCAGTGCTGATCCACGCCTGCACCGTGAAGGGCAAAGGCTACGCGCCCGCCGAAGGGTCGGCCGACAAGTATCACGGCGTGGCCAAGTTCGACGTCGCCAGTGGCGCGCAGAAAAAGGGCAAGAGCAACGCGCCCTCCTATACTTCTGTCTTCGGCCGCGCCTTGCTGGACGCCGCGCGGCGCGACCCGGCCGTGGTCGCCGTGACCGCCGCGATGCCCTCAGGCACCGGGGTGGATGCCATGCAAGAGGTGTTCCCGTCCCGCGTTTTCGACGTCGGCATTGCGGAACAGCACGGTGTGACTTTCGCTGCCGGCATGGCGGCGTCCGGGCTGAAGCCCTTCTGCGCGATCTACTCGACTTTCCTGCAGCGCGGCTATGACCAGGTGGTCCATGACGTGGCTCTGCAAGGTCTGCCGGTCCGCTTTGCTCTCGACCGTGCTGGGCTGGTCGGGGCCGATGGGGCGACCCATGCAGGCGCCTTCGACATTGGCTATCTGGGGGCGCTGCCGGGCATGGTGGTCATGGCCGCCTCCGACGAGGCGGAGCTTGTGCATATGGTTGAGACGGCGACGGCTTACGAGTCTGGCCCCATCGCCTTCCGTTACCCCCGCGGCGCGGGCCGGGGGGTGGAGATGCCCGAACGGGGCGAGTTGCTGGAGATCGGAAAGGGCCGGATCGTCTCTGGCGGGACCGGCGATGTCGCTCTGCTCGCGCTGGGCGCACCCCTAGCCGATGCGGAGGCCGCAGCCGATGCTCTGGGCGCCGAGGGGATTTCGGTGACAGTCGCCGACGCCCGCTTCGCCAAGCCTCTGGACATGGAGCTGATCGCCGGCCTGCTGGCCAATCACAGCCTCCTGGTCACGCTGGAACACGGCGCAATGGGCGGCTTCGGCGCCATGGTGCTGCAAGCTGCGGCGGGCGAAGGGCTGCTCGACGGCGCATGCAAGGTCCGCACGATGCACCTGCCCGACCGCTACATCGACCAGGCCAGCCCAGCGGAGATGTACGCCGACGCGGGTCTGACCCAGGCGGATATCCTACGTGTGGTGATGAAGGCCTTGGGGCAGCGCGATCCGAAGGTTGTGCCTCTGAAAGTGTGATGCTTGGCTAAGGCAACTGGATGTTGGTCACGCGACGGCACTTGCTATGCTGAGCCCAAAGACATCCGCAGGATGTCTACACGCCTGCCGCCCCCCTGCGGCTGGCGTGTTCCACGCCACCCGCGCGGCAGGCTTTGGGCTGAGCAGGACTGTGGGTGGTGGGTTGGAAACCCACCCTACAAGGGAAGGCCTTACATCCCGAAGCCGACTCGTGCTCTCGTCGCGCTTAGCCCTTAAGCCTCCGCAGGGAGGTCGACGCGCCGTTCCGCCCCCACGGGGCGGCGCGTTTCGCGCCACCCCGCGGTTCGGCTTGAGCTAAGCGCGGAGGATGTTTTGATCTATCAGACCGCGACCCGCGCTCTTGCCTCCGCCGCCTGCTGCGGCAGGCCGATCTTGTCGTAGGTCTCCGCCAGCATGCGGTTCAGCGGCACGCCTTCGGGATCGTAGGTCCGGCGCATCTCCAGCACTTGCTGGGCACGGCTGGCGTGGCCTGCTTTGATCAGCGCGTCGAGGTGGATCTGCTCGAAGAGGTCCCGCTGCGCGTGGCTGCCGCCGCATTCGGCCAGCCGGGGCAGGGCCTTGCCCAGAAAGCGGATGCAATCTTCGTAGTCCCGCGCCGCATGGGCCGTGATGCCGTGCGCCGCCCATAGGGCCACGTCGCGCCAGGCGGCGTGGTCGTGGCGCGACGCATCCTGCGCCCGCTCCTCGATCGCCTCCAGCAGCGCCTCGCCTTCGGGCCGCTGCGCGCGCCCCAGGGCATAGAGGTATTGCAGCGTCAGGAAGGGTGACACGGTGTCCGGCCCCCGCTTGGCCACGAAATCGGCCACCTCGGCCCAGCGGTCGCCGACATTGACGCCCGCGAACTCCATCCGCGCGAGCAGGGAAATCGCGCCGACCTGGTCCTGGCTGTATTCCATCGACAGGCCCCAGACATGGGTGTCGTAGGCGGCGAGCAGATCCTCTGTCCGCCCGGCGGAGATGTAGAAGAGCGCCAGATGCCACCAATTGTGGCTGTGCATAAAGCTGTTCAGCCCGTCCCAGTGATGCGCGACGGACTCCAGGAACGCCGTCCCCTCCGCCACCTGGCCGCGGGTCAGGTAGATATGGGCGAGGGCGTGATGCGCCCAGGGCTCGCTTGGCTCAAGCTCCAGCGCGCGGCGGGCGGCGCGTTCGGCATCGTCCAGCAGGTGCGATTCCTCGAACCCGAAGGCAAGCATCCCGTGCGCATAGGCGATGTCCGCCGCGCCCGGCTGCGCCCGCTGGGCGACGCGTAGCATGGCGGGGAAATCGCCCGTGTTGAACGTATGGTATTGGCCCAGTTTCAGCATCACCATGTCGCGGGGATGCTTGGTGACCGTCTCTTCGCACAGCGCGATCAGGGCCGGAATGTCGCCGTCACGAAAGAGGCGCGCGGCCTGCACCGCCGCCGCTTCGCGCACTGTCAGGCCCGTCGCAGCCTCCGACCGGGCCAGGAACGGCGCGGCCAGTTTGGGGGCCACAGGCGCCTCCAGCAGCATGTAGAGCATCGCAGCGTAGGCGTTCACCAGCCCACATTCCGGCGCAGCCTTGGCGGCTTTCAGCACGTTGGCCGCCTTCGGCTGGAAGCTGATGAAGCCGTGGATGAAGTCGTCGATGCCTTGCAGCGCGGCGTCGTCCGCGCCGGTGACGGGCAGGCCGTAAAGGTCGTTCATGCGGTGGCTCCGGTGAAGGGGAGGATCAGGTTCAGGACGGCCTCGGGCGCGTCCCAGTGGATGGAATGGCCTGCATCCGGGACGGTGTGCATCGTCACGTCCCGGATGGCAGCAAAGGCGGCGCGGCCGGGCCCTTCGGGGATCATCAGGTCGTGTTCGGCAAAGATGACCTGCGTTCGAGCAGTGATGTCCGCGGGGCGCAGGCTGGGGCGGTAGCTGCGCAGTGCCTCGATCTGGTGGCGCATGGCGGGAGCCGTTTGCGCGTAGGGGTAGGCCAAAGCGGCATGCAACGCCGTCTGCACATTGCCTGGATCGATGAAGAATTCGGGCCGGAACGCCCAGGGGTAGAGGGCGCGCAGCCACAGCTCCTCCCCATTTGGCTCATCGCGGATCGCGGACAGCGTGTCGAACATCGCCATGGTGCGCGGCACGCGGACCGGGGCGGAGCAGAGGATGGTGAGAGAGGCGAGCGGGGCCAGGCTGGAGAGCTCCATGGCCATCAGCCCGCCCATCGAATGGCCAACCACGTGGTAGGTGTCGTGCCCCAGCGCGGCCATCAGCGCGGCGGCGTCCTGCGCCATCTGGTTCACACTGACCGGAGCATCCCAGGGCGTGGTGCGGCCCGTGGTGCGGTTGTCGGGGCGGATCACGGTATGATGCTGGGCCAGCGGCGCGACCAGCGGGCCCCAGGAGGCGCTGTCCGACAACATGCCCGCCAGCAGGATCAGGGGCGGGCCGGTGCCATCGACCTCGTAGTGCATGTCGATCCCGTTCAGGGCGATGTCAGGCATTCAGCTCCCTCCACGTCGGCAACAGATCGTCCGGCGCCGCGCTCGCATGGTAGACGGCCCGCGCGATGGCGCGGCTGAGGCAGAGCGCCGCGGCGTGGCCGATGATGGCCAGGTCTTCGGGCCGGGCCAGAGGGCGCGCATCGGTGCTGAGAGCAAAGACGAGATCGCCGTCCCCCGGGCTATGCGCCGGCACGCAGGCGCGGGCGATTCCGTCATGGGCGGCCCAGGCGACGCGCTGGCACTCCGCCTTGGTCAGCGCGGCATCGGTGGCGACGATGGCGATGGTTGTGTTCGCGCGCTCTTGCATGGCGGTGATCTTGCGGCTGGTCAAGTCCGTGCCGAGGCCCGCGGCGGGGTCAGGGCCAAGGCCGCCGAACTCGCCGTCCACCTCGAACGGGGCGGCCCAGAAGTGGCGGTCGCCGGGCGTCGTGACGCTGCCCATCGGGTTGGCAGCCACCAAAGCGCCGACCGTTGCGCCGCCGGGTAGCGCGAGGGAGGCGGAGCCGAGCCCGCCCTTCATCATCGCCGTCATCGCGCCGGTGCCGGCGCCGTGGGAGCCCATCTGGAACGTGTCGCCCGCCGCCTCAAATGCCGCGCGGCCCAAAGCGGGGTAGGGGTTGGCGTCCCAATCCTTGTCGCCCCCGGACAGCAGGTCGAAGATGATCGCGCCGGGCACCAACGGGATCACCGCCGGGCCTACGCGGTATCCCCGGCCCCGCGCCCGCAGCCCGTCCACCACGCCCGCGCAGGCGTCGAGGCCGTAAGCCGACCCGCCCGACAGGATCAGCGCATCGACCTGCGCCACGGATTTGTCCGGTTGCAGCAAGTCCGTCTCCCGCGTTCCGGGCGCGCCGCCCATCACGGCGACCGAAGCGGTGAAGGGCGCCTCCGCCGTCAGGACCGTCGCTCCGGATTTCAGCGCCGCGTCCTGCGCATTGCCGACCCGCAGGCCGGGCACGTCGGTGATGAGGTTCTTGGGGCCAGGTGTCATGGGGTGCCTTTGCTGCGGCCGGCGGTGCCTGCCTTATGCGGGCGGGAGCCTCCGGCGGGAGTTGTTTTTGGCCAAGTGAAGAGGATCAGATGCGCGGTTTCCTGGCGGCGGTCTTGGGATCACCGGTGTTCGGCTCCCCCTTGGGTTCGATCAGCAGGACCTTGCATTCCTGCGCGGCGCGGGGGCGGTAGGTGACGCCTTTGGGGACGATGAACAGCTCTCCGGCTTTGACGGGGTGGCTGGCGTCTTCCAGCTCCATGATCATTTCACCTGCGAGCACGAGGAAGAAATCATCGGTGTCCTCATGCAGGTGGAAGGGAAATTCGCCCTGAAATTTCACGACCATCACCTCGTTCCCGTTGTAGTCGGCGACGACATGTATAGTCGGCGACGACATGCGGGTCCCAGTGGGTGTCGAACTGGGCAAGCTTAGCGGCGAGGTTGATCGGGGTCATATGCACCGCCCCCCGTCAATCTCCATCGCAACGCCGGTGATCATGCTGGCGGCGTCGGAGCACAGGAACGTGGCTGCGGCGCCCATGTCTTCGGGGGTGGAGAAGCGGCCCAAGGGGATGGTGCTGAGGAACTTGGCGCGGATCTCTGGCGTGTCCTCCCCCATGAAGCTTTTCAGGAGCGGCGTCTCTCCTGCGACGGGGTTGATCGCGTTGACACGGATGCCGTCCGGGGCGAGTTCGACCGCCATCGCCTTGGTCGCCGTGATCATCCAGCCCTTGGAGGCATTGTACCAGTTGAGGCGCGGGCGGGGCGATACGCCGGCGGTGGACGCGACGTTGAGGATGGCGCCGGTGCCGCGCTGCTTGAAGTGGGGGACGAGGGACCGGGCGGTCAGGTAGACCGACTTCATGTTCACGGCGAAGACGCGGTCGAAATCCTCTTCGCTCACGTATTCCATGGCCTGGGGCAGGTGGGTGATGCCCGCGTTGTTGACCAGGATGTCGAGGTGGCCGAAGGCCTCCAACGCGGCGTCTGCCATGGCATGGACCGACGCGCCGTTCGCCACGTCGACCTGGCAGGCCACGCCGCCGATCTCCGCCGCGACCACCTCTGCCCCGTCTCCGTTGATATCCGCCACCATGACGCGCGCCCCCGCGGCGGCGAAGGCGCGGGCGATGCCGTCCCCGAAGCCCGACGCGCCGCCGGTGACGATGGCTGTTTTGCCGCTGAGTTGCATACGATGCCCTTTCAATAGGTCGCCCGGCCGCCCGAATTGTCGAAAACCGCGCCGGTGGTAAAGCTGGCCTCTTCGGAGGCGAGGTAGCAGACGATTGTGGCCACTTCTTCAGGTGCGGCGAAGCGGTCCATGGGGACCTTGCTGCGCATGGCGGCGACGTGTTCGGGGGTCATCTGCTGCAGCATCGCGGTGTCAAAGGCGGCGGGTGCGACGGCGTTGGCGACCACCCCGGTTTGCGCCAATTCCTTGCCCAGCGACTTCGTCAGCCCGATCACGGCGGCCTTTGAGGTCGAGTAGGCGGAGGCGTTGGCGTTCCCCTCCTTGCCGGAGATGGAGGCGACGTTGACGATCCGCCCGTAGCCCCGCTCGATCATCGCCGGGGCCGCCGCGCGGTTGCAGTAGAAGAGCCCGTCGAGGTTCAGGCGCAGGACGCGGTGCCAGTCCTCGATGGGGTAGTCCCAGGTCGGCATATTCGGGCCGGTGATCCCGGCGGAGCACACCAGGATGTCGGGGCTGGCCTCTGCCATGGCGGCGGCGACGGATGGCTGGTCGGTTACGTCGA
>JBCDFL010000181.1:0-6660 GCA_039178165.1 Pseudomonadota bacterium
CCGCGTCGTCCTGCCCCGCCACGGGCGTACCGAAGGTGGCCATGAGCCCGTCGCCCAAAAACTTGTCGAGTGTCCCGCTGTGGGCAAAGACCTGACGCTCCATCGCGTTGTGGAACCGGCGCAGCGTCTCGATCACCTCGGTGGGCGACCGGCTGGCCGCATAAGCGGTGAAGCCGACGATATCGACGAAGAGGACGGCAATGTCCTGCTCGCGGGTTTGGCCCAGGGGATCGTCGATCCCGCTCAGCTCCTTCACCACGTTCGGCGAAAAATAGCGCGACAAGTTGGACCGTTCGCGCTCCAGCTCAGCCTGCGAGAGCAAGAGGCGCTGGAACCGGCGTACGACCACCGCCAGCGTGTAGGACACCAGCAGCAGGACCATCACCTCCTGCAGGCGGCGGTCCCATTTGACGTTGTTCGGATCAAGCTCGTAGACGAGGAAGGGCGGCAGGCCGGCAGCCTCAATCGCGGTGGTGACCTCCGGCATACGGGCCCCGAAATACCAGATCAGGCCTGAGCCCAGCAGGTACATGGCTGCGGTCCAGTGGCCCAGGGCCAGGATCGTGCGCCAGGAATAGGCCAGGCAGCCCACCGACAGGATCACGAAGTAGTAGAGAAACGTGTCGAACAGGTAGATCGACGCGGCCGGCAGCTCCACAATGGCCAGCGGGTTCGGCGCCAGCAGCGCGATGGTCATCAGCAGCACGTCGACGAAGATGAAGAACAGCTCGGGCCCCGAATGGCCGCGGCGGCCCACGCGGCGCAGGAACCAGCCGTTCAGCGCGACCAGCGCCAGCAGCGCCCAGGGCCACGCGATTTGTTCAATCGGGACCACGAAAGGCAGAAACAAAGCCACGATGCCCAGCGCGATCCAGCGCGCGCGGATGGCGAGTTCGAGGCCTTCCTCCTTCCGGCGGTCGAGCGATTCCTCGACCACGCGGGAAATGCGCTGACCGTCCGTCCCGTCGGGCGGATCGCTCATGTTGAAGTTCAAAAGGTCCGGTGTCTCGACCACCCGATCCGCTCCGCTGGCTTTGGGGGCGAAGGATAACCGCTTTCCCCGCAAAGCTGAATCGAAAAGGGAGGCTTAGCGGGCCGGCAGGTCCAACCGGGCGCGCAACTGGGCGGTGGCGGTGTCAAAGAGGGTGGGATCGCCGGCCGCCCGGGCGATCAATTGGGCGCCTTCGACCAGCGCCAGGGCCGCGGCCGCCTCCGCCAGTGTGTCGGGCTGCGCGGGCAGCGTCTTGTCCCGGCGGCCCTGCGCCATGACCTCTTGCAGCCAATAGGTCGCCTCGGTGTGAAAGCGGTTCAGCTCTGCCACCACGGGCGCGCTGAGGCTGTGGCGCCCAGCCGCGAAGGCAACGCAAAGGCACGTCTGCTCCCCCGCGCCCAAGGTGGCACGGTAGTGGGCCAGGAACGCCTCCATCCGCTGCGCCGCGGTGCCGGCCTTGGGCAGGCGGACGAAGAACGCGTCGACATAGCGTTTGATCAGCGCGAGGGCGAGTTGCGGCTTGGTCGCGAAATGGTAGTGGACCGAAGCCTTCTTGATCCCCTGCCGCTCCGCCAGATCGCCAAAGCTGAACGCATCCAGCCCGCGCGTGCGCGCAAGCGTTTCCGCATGATCCAAAAGGGCCGTCCGCGTGTCCATCGCCAAGCCATGGCGGCGCGCGCGGCGATTCTGCAAGGGTTTGCGGACGCCTTGGGGCGCCGTACGTGGCCGAATGGGCATAAAAGCGGCGCGACTTCTACCCAGGCGCGAGACGGGAAAAAAAGGCCCCGCCACAGGGGCGGGGCTTGAGTGCAGTGCCTTTGGTTTTGCCTTGGGTAAAGGCCGCAGGCACCTGGCGGTGTTCTCGGCGTTTTTTGAAGTCCCTGTTAAACGCGTGTCGAAAATGTCCCGAGAGCGCGAAGCGCGGCAGGGTATTTTCGATGCTACTTCTTCAAAAAAATCGCCATGGTGTTCAGTTTTCCAGCTCGGACCGGATTTGTTGGCGCAGGACGTCGATGGGGATCATCTTGCCCTCCTTCTGGTAGCACCAATAGGTCCAGCCATTGCAGCTGGGCGCGCCCTCCAGATGGGCGCCGACCTGGTGAATGCTGCCCTTGATGTCGTCGCCGATCAGCGTGCCGTCCGCACGGACCTTGGCCTTGTGGCGCTTGTTCATGGAATAGAGCGCCTCGCCCGGGCGCAGCATGCCGCGCTCGACCAGCTGTCCGAAGGGGACACGGGGCTGTTGGCGCTTGGATTGGCTGACCTCCAGCGCGGCCTTATCCAGCTTGCGCACGCTCGACAGCCGTTTGCGCGCGGCCTCGCGGTAGGCGGCCTCACGTTCGATCCCGATGAAATCGCGGCCCAGCATCTTGGCCACCGCGCCGGTCGTGCCGGTGCCGAAGAACGGGTCGAGCACCACGTCGCCCGGATTGGTCGTGCCGACCAGCACCCGGTGCAACAGGCTTTCGGGCTTCTGCGTCGGGTGCGCCTTGTCGCCTTTGTCATCCTTCAGCCGCTCGTGCCCGGTGCAGATCGGCAGCACCCAGTCAGAGCGCATCTGAATGCCCTCGTTCAGCGCCTTCAGCGCCTCGTAGTTGAAGGTGTATTTGCTGGTCTCGTCCTTGCCGGCCCAGATCATCGTCTCGTGCGCGTTGGTCAGGCGCTTGCCGCGGAAATTCGGCATCGGGTTCGACTTGCGCCACACAACGTCGTTGAGGATCCAGAAGCCCGCATCCTGCAGCGCCGTTCCCACGCGGAAGATGTTGTGATAGCTGCCGATCACCCAGATCGCGCCGTTGGGCTTCAAGAGGCGCCGCGCGGCAGCCAGCCATTCGCGCGTGAACTTGTCGTACGCCTTGAAGCTGGCGAATTGGTCCCAGGCGTCGTCCACCGCATCCACGCGGCTGTTGTCCGGGCGATGCAGATCGCCCCGCAGCTGCAGGTTATAGGGCGGGTCCGCGAAAATCAGGTCGACCGAATTTTCGGGCAGCGACCGCATCACGTCGATGCAATCGCCCGCAAGAATATCGTTCAGCGGAAGCGCCTTTGGGGCACTTTTCGTCTTCGTCATATGTCTGCCTCTGTCCCCGGCGCTTTGGCGCTCGTTGGTTGGAGCCAGGATGAGTCAGAGGCGATTCGCGGTCAATTCCCTTTATTTTCAGCGCGTTGCTTATTTTTGTTGCAACAAGATGTTGTGGACTGGCTTGAACGATCGCCGATGATGTGGGGTGACCCCCAATTCAATTAAGGCGGCTTTGTGGCGGGAAGATGGATAACCCATGTTCGTCTCCCAGCCGTAGCCGGGATGCTGTTGCGCCAAATCCACCATCAGCGCGTCGCGCCTTGTTTTCGCCACAATCGAGGCGGCGGCGATCGACAGGCTGCGCCCGTCCCCCTTGACCAGCGTCGTCGCAGGCAAGGGGCAGCCGCGCGGCACCATGTTGCCGTCGATCAACGCGTGGTCCGCCTGCACCTGGGCCAGCGCGCGCAGCATCGCGATGTGCGAGGCGCGCAGGATGTTGTGGGTGTCGATCTCTTGGACCGAGGCTTCCCCGATGCCCACCGCCGCGCATGCCAGGATGGCTTCGGCCAGGGCGTCGCGCCGGCGCGCCGTCAACTTCTTAGAATCGTCCAGCCCTTCGGGGATGCGCGCGGGGTCGAGGACCACGGCCGCCGCCACAACGGGACCGGCTAGGGGGCCGCGCCCCACCTCGTCGACCCCAGCGACGCGGCCCCCGATGGCCAACTCATGGGAAAAATCAGGCATGCGCCCCCGTAGCCCCGCACGCAAAAAAGGGGAAGGCGCGCGGCCCTCCCCTTCCCTGCCCGATCCGGCGGCGTCAGTTGCGCGCCAGGCGGTATCCTTGGTCGCGCAGGCAGCGCGCGCGGTAGGCGGTGCCCCAGCCGCGGCGGGTCTGCACGTCGGTTGCGCAGGCCCGCGGCAGGGACCGCACGAAGTCGTAGTTGCGGTTCATGCAGCGCTGGCCGAAGCCGCGGATCTCGCGCCCCCGTGCATTGTAGAAGGTGCGGAAGCACTGCTGCGGCAGCAGCTTGCGGTCCACGCGGCGGGGCAGCGGGCGGGGGTGCACCGTGTCGCGCGGCGCGCGGCGGGTGACGACATGCCGGTCGTCCTTGCGGTTGTCGTGGATGATCTTGCCCACAATGGCGAGGCCGAGGATCGCGGCCAGTGCCCGCGCGGCGTCGTCGTTGTCGGCCCGCGCCGGGGCGGTGAGCGTGGCGAGTGCCAGCGCGCTGGTGACGATCAGGGTGATGAAGGGGCGGGACATGTCGATCTCCTTTGTCCAGGGGCGATGAAGTGATGGGGCCAACCTGGGGCCGCCACCGAACGACAGGCAATATCGGCGGGCTGCTATCGGATAACGGTGCGGCGAAGCCCTTGCGGTTATTGAATATCCGCCCGGTGCGCCCCATCCTGCGGCTATGACACGATTTGCGTTGGCCCTCGCCTTGGGGATGGCCATGGCAGGCTCTGCGCAGGCGGCCTGCTATGCCGATTACAAGGCCAAACAGGACAATCCCTTGCGGCTGCATTACGGTGTGGCCGAGGTGTCGGCCTGCTCTGCGGGCGGGGCGCAGTCCGAGCTTGCGGGGCGCTTGGCCGCCGCCGGCTGGACGCTGCTTCAGGTCGTGGGCGTCTTCGGCCCCGAAGGTTTGCAGGAAAGGCAGGACCGTGCAGGACCATACTTCCTCCGCTTCTGAGATGCGCCGCTCGGGCGAGCGGCTGGTGATGGCGGGGCTGGCGGGGATCGTCGCGCTGGTCGTGGCCGCCGCGGTCCTGCTGTTCCTGAACCTGCCCGATGCGGGGCGGTTCGACGCCGAAGTGACGCGCATCTTCATCGAGAATGACGACCTGACCGATCAGGGCAGCATCAAGCTGCTGGAGATCCTCGCTCAGTCCGGTACGGCGTTTTCGGAGACCCTGGCGAGCTACCGTGTCGTGATCTTCGTGCTGATGGTCTTTGCCTTCGCGCTTCTGATTGTGGCGCTGGTGTTTGTGGTGCTCTTGGTCGGCATGAGCCGGCGCCTGCAGCGGATCGAGCGCGCGGGGATTGAGGTGAACTCGCTGCTCATCGCGCGGGAGGAGAATACGGTCTACCTGAACGATCTGGGCTTCAAGCTGACGGATGCCGCGATGGAGACGATGAGCGTCCTGGCCGAGGCCCGGATGGACGATGATGTGTTGACCGGCGCGCAGATCGAGGGCGTCATCTCGGGCCGCAGCGCGGAGGAGTGCGAAGAGGCCGCGGGCGCCACGCGGATCAAGCGGCTGCGCGATGCGCTGGGAAACCAGATGATCTCAGCCTTGCTGGTGAAGAACATCGCCCGGCGGGGGTATGTGCTGGCGGTAGACAAGGAAAGGGTGAAGGTCGCCTAGATACAGCTTCGTTTGAGCGTAGACCCCAGGCATCCGCAAGGATGTCAACACGCCGGCCGCCCCCACGGGCGGCGTGTTCCACGCCACCCGGGCCCACTTGGAGCTTAGCGAATTTGCTGCCGCAGCCCGCTCCAGCTTGACGCTCTTCACCTCCCCTGACCCTATAGCGCTAACAGCCGCAGGAGAGACGCCATGCCCGCCCCCCACAACCCGTTCAAAGCCGCCCTCGCAGGGGGCGAGACCGTCTTTGGCTGTTGGCTCAGCCTCGGCTCCCCGGCCTCGGCCGAGTTGATGGGCACGGCGGGCTTCGATTGGCTACTGATCGACGCCGAACACACCGCCTACGACATCGCCGCCCTGCGCGGGCAGCTGATGGCGCTAGAGGCCTCCGACAGCCACGCCGTCCTGCGCGTCCCGGCGGGGGAGACGTGGATCCTCAAACAAGTGCTCGACCTCGGTGCGCAAAGTGTCCTTGTCCCCATGGTCGAAAGCGCCGAGCAGGCCCACCAGATCGTCCGTGCCGTCACCTACCCGCCCAAAGGCAACCGCGGCGTCGGCTACACCACGACACGCGCCTCAGGCTTTGGCGCGATCCCCGACTACGGCACCACGGCCGACGATCAGATTTGCCTACTGGTCCAGGTGGAAAACAGAGCGGGCCTCGCGGAGCTCGACGCCATCCTGGAGGTCGAGGGAATCGACGGCGTCTTTATCGGCCCCGCGGACCTGTCGGCCGACATGGGCTATATGGGCCAGCTCACCCATCCTAAGGTGATGGAAACGATCCTGGATGCCCTCCGCCGCATCGCCGCCAGTGGGAAGGCCCCCGGCATCCTCAGCACTGACAAAGCCGTCTTGGACCCAGCGATCGAGGCGGGCGCGCGCTTCGTCGCCGTGGGCCTCGACTCCAATATGCTGGCGCGCGAGGCTCGCGCCCTTGCGAAGGCGTGGATAAAGAAGGCCTGATCCTTCCCTTCTCTGTTCCAAATAAACTCACGACACGGACCACCGCCACAGGCCCGAAAAGCGTCCCAGGTCAGCGCTTAAGCCGCAACGCCGCCTGGGCATAGCCCCCCGCGGCCCCGTCGATGAAGTGCACGTGGTTGTCCTGCAGCGGCGAGGGGACAAAGCAGGTCATCATCGCCTCGTCTTGCTCGAACCAGCCGTAGCGCAGCACGCCGTCCGCCTCCGCCTTATCCAGCAGGCGGCGCAGCGCCTCGGCGGTGTCGCGGTCCACGTCGAGGGTCATCTTCAGCCCATCGTCGAATTTGCG
>JBCDFL010000182.1:0-6657 GCA_039178165.1 Pseudomonadota bacterium
GAGCGCGCGCTGAGCCAAGCCAATCGCACCCTCACCCTGTACAGCCGGAACGGCGCCACCGACCTCGACCTCAGCGGCACGCGCGTGCATTATGGCACCGCAGGCGCCGCCGTGCATCTGGTGGAGCCGGACGGCCGCACCTACCGCGAAAGCACGCTGCAAGACCTGCACGACGCCGCGCGCATCTGCGACGCGCTGGACAACATCCACTTCTGCCAGCGGCCCATGGTCGCCCGCGACTTGACCGACAATTTCGAGATGGACCTGAACTCCGTCTACGCCTGCCTCACCGGCACGCAAAAGCACGTCGGCATGTCCTTTACCGAGCCGCACCACGCCGCCGCCGCGCTGGACATGCTGCACCTGGTGGCGGGGGGCGAAGAGGCCTGGCGCGCGCGGCCCTTCATGTCCAACACCAATTGCTTCGTCGTGCCGCCGATGAAGTTCGCCACAGAATCCTGCGAGGTGATGGAGGTCTGCATCCGCGGCGGCATGCCCGTGCTGCTTCTGTCGGCGGGCATGGCGGGCGCGACGGCGCCTTCGACCATCGCGGGCGCCATCGTGCAGGCGGTGGCCGAATGCCTCGCCGGCCTGGTCTACGTGCAATCCATCGCGCCGGGGCATCCCGCGATCTTCGGTACCTGGCCCTTTGGCCTCGATCTGCGCACGGGCGCGATGACCATCGGTTCGGGCGAGCAGGCGCTGCTGACGGCGGGCTGCGCGCAGATGCACCGCTTCTACGACCTGCCCGGCGGCGCGGCGGCGGGCGGCTCGGACAGCAAGCTGCCGGACATGCAGGCGGGCTGGGAGATGTCGAACACCGCGACCGTCGCGGGCCTCGCCGGTCTCAACATGGTCTACGAGGCGGCGGGCATGCACGCCTCGCTCCTGGGCTTCTGCCTCGAATCGCTGATCCTCGGGGACGATTTGCTCGGCCAATCCCTGCGCTGCGTGCGCGGGATCGAAGTGACGGAGGAGACGCTGGCCCTCGACCAGATCGCGTCGGTGTGCCTGGACGGGCCGGGCCATTACCTCGGCACCGATCAGACCATGGCGCGGATGCAGACCGACCATGTCTACCCGGCGCTCGGCGACCGCACCTCGCCCAAGGAATGGGCGGAAAACGGCAAACCGGACCTCATCGCCCGCGCCACCGCGCGCAAGGAGGAGATCCTGGCGCAGCCCGCGCCGGGCAAGCTGCCGGAAGAGGTGGACGCGGCGATCCGGTCGGCCTTCCGCATCCACCTGGACGTCTGACGTCAGGGCACGGGCACCCGCCCCTCTGGGGGAACGAGCGGGCGCCCGGCCCCCCGCCTCAGCCGTCGGTGCTGGGCAATTGTCCCGCTTCTTCGGCTGTGGCCACCTCGTCCGCGCTCAGCGCGCCGTCGGCGTCGAGGTCCATCGCGGTGAACATGTCCGTGGACACTTCGGGATAGACCGCCTGCACCTCGTCGATCGTCAGAACCCCGTCGCCATTGGCATCGGCATCTGCGGCGCCCTGCCCCATCGCGAAGGCGGGAAAGGCCAGTGCGGCGGCGGCGGCCATGATCATCGTCGTTTTCATCTCGAACTCCTGTCGGTTTGATGGTGAGAGGACGCGTCTTGCGCTCTCCCCCTGACCGACGCGGAACCCGTGCGGTGCATCCCGGACGCACCGGCGGTCTGCGGCGCGGCGCCGATGGGGCGGCGCGGGCTCGGCGGGCCTTCGCCGCAAAAGGGGGGCCGCGGCGGATCGGCGAAAACCCCCGGGCTATGCGCCGCGGCCAGCCCGCGCCACGATACGGCCCATGACAGCCCTAACCGCCTTGATGCCAGCCCTGCGCCGCCGCGCCCGCCGCCTGACCCGCTCCGACGATGCCGCCGAGGACCTGCTGCAAGACACGCTCGTCCGGCTGCTTGCGCGGATCCAGGGCGGCGCGCAAATCGACGATCTGCCCCGCTACGCGATGCGCGCACTGACGAACACGGCCCGCAGCCGCGCCCGCCGGGCCGTGCCGCTGGACGAGTTGACCGAGGAGGCGGCGGCTATCCCGCCCGTCGCCGAAGACCGCCTGGCCTGTGCCGAGGCCCTGCGCGCGATCGAGGCGCTGCCCCGCCCCCAAGCCGTCCTCATGCGCCGAGTCGCCCAGGGAGAGACGTCCCCCCGCGCGCTGGCCAAAGCCACCGGCCTGCCCGTCGGCACGGTGATGTCCCGCCTCTCCCGCGCCCGCGCAACCCTCCGCGCCGATTTGGGCCGCTTGGAGGAGGAGGCTTAGAGGGCTGCGCCTGGCCTTAGGGTGATGCGGTCGGTTCTTGGCCGGATGATCCTGGGTTTTCAGCGCGTGGCGCCGCGTTAAAGTGGCCGTGGTTTAGGGACCGCCTTGTGGCGTTGCGGTTGGCACCGGCTCTCCCAGCTTGGAAACAAGGTCGCTGCGCGTGTCTCTGCGAGACAAGCGCCTTGCGACTGGACCAAAAAACCCGGGGGTTTTTTGGTCCTGGAGCCGCCCTCGCTTGATCACAGAGGGACGGAGGGCGTCGGGCCGGGCAAGAAAAATCGCCGAGGGCCCCGCGCAGCGGGAGACGGCTATTTTACTTGAGCGGACCGATGGCCTCTGTCACGCAAGAGATCATGCGAGGGTGGCTCCAGGACCAATTTGGGCCTGGTGAGACCCGAAGCCCGCTCCCCTCTCACCCAAGAACCCAAAACCAGCGACAGGGCGAATTTTCTTCGCAAGAAAATTCCTCGCCCTCATAGCCGTGCGAGAATGGCCGCGGCAGCGCGGTGGCCGGGGTCGGGACCGCCGCGGCCCAAGGCGGTCATCACCTCGGCCATCGCGGCGCGCTGTGCGTCCGGGCGGTCCAGGGTGGCGAGGACACCGCTGGCCAGAAGATCGCTGCGGCAGCGGGCGCCGATAAATTCCGGCACCACGTCGCTTTGGGTCACGATGTTGATCAAGTTGCCGCGGTCCGGGGTGGCGAGCGCGCCCGGGTGCCGGCCGATCAGATGCCGCACGAGGATACGGCTCAGCGGGTTCAGATCGAAGGCGCTGACCATCGGGGTGTCCGCCGCCGCAAGCTCCAGCGCGACGGTGCCGGATGTGGCGAGGGCGACGTCCGCCGCCGCGAAGGCCGCACGCTTGTCCGCCTCCGCCGCCTCCACCGGGCGGCCCCGCGGGTCGAGCAGGATTGGCGCGCCGGGCCAATCGGCGACAAGGTCCCGCACCTGCCCCGCCACATCGCGCGCGGCGGGCACCAGCACGCGGGCGCCGGGATGCGCGCTTAGAACCGGCCCGAGGGCACCGCCCAGATGCGGGCCGAGGCGGGCAATCTCCCCCGCGCGGGAGCCGGGCAGGACCAAGACCAGGGGCGCGGCCCCGTCCAGCCCCAACCGTCCACGCAGGGCCGCAACGTCCGCCGCCTGCGGCACGGGCTCGGCCACGACGGGATGGCCGACGAAATCGCACGCCATGCCCGCCGCCTCCATAAAAGGCGGCTCGAACGGCAACAGCGCCAGGACATGGTCGATGACCTTGGCCATCTTGGCCGCGCGGCCCGGGCGCCAAGCCCAGACAGACGGAGCGACGTAGTGCACCATGCGCGGCGCGGTACCGCCCGCCGCGCGGACAAGGCGCGCGACGCGCAAGCAGAAATCCGGGCTGTCGATGGTGACCAGCACGTCAGGCCGGGCGGCCAACACAGCCTGCGCCGTCTGCGCGATGCGCCGCTTCAGCGCGCGGTATTTTGGCAGGACCTCGGCCAAGCCCATCAGGCTCAGCTCCGACATCTCGAATAGGCTCGTCAGCCCTTCGGCCGCCATCGCGGCGCCGCCCACGCCCTGAAACGTCGCTTTGGGCTGCAGCGCGCGCAGGCCGGCCATCAGTGCGCCGCCCAGCTTGTCACCCGACGCCTCGCCCGCGATCAGGAAGACGCGCATGTCACTCCCCGGTCCGCGACCAAAGGACAAGGCCGTGGGCATCGGCGCGGGCGGCGCACGCCTCCGGCTCCAGCAGAAGCACGTCGCCCGCATCAATCACGATGCCTGCCAAGCCCGCCTGCGCCGCCGCCTCCACCGTTGCGGGGCCAATCGTCGGCATATCGGCCCGCCCGTCCTGCCCGATCTTCGGGCCTTTCACCAGCACCGCCGCCGCCCGCTGCGGCACGTCCGGCAGCCCCGCGATCAGCGCGTCGGTGCCGGCCATCGTCTCGATCCCCAGGACCTGCCCCTGCCCCACCACGACCGCCTGGCCGACATCGAACGGGGATAAAGCGGCCAGGATCGCGGCGCCGCGGGCCGCATCGGCGCGCATCTGCCCGTCCGGCCAGGCGGCGCTCAGCACGCCGGGCGGGGCGATGATGTCGGGCGCCAGGTCGTGCGCCGCGCGAACCCTAAATCCCGTCTGCTCAAACAGACCCATGACCGCGCGCAGGGCGCCATCGTCGCCCTGCCCCGCCGCTGCCATCAGGACCGGCACAAGCGGCGCGGTTTCCGCATCGAGAGCGGCGGGATCGATCTGCGGCCGGTCGATGGCGCCGCACAGGCACACCTCCGTCACGCCGCGCCTGCCGAGCTCCACCAGCAGGGAGCCGATCGTCTCTACCCGAAACTCGAGATCCGGTGTCAGACCCTCCGGCGGGTTGCCCGTCAGCATCGCGATCAGCGGCGGCTCGGCCTGCGCCGCGGCGACCTGGGCCGGCAACGCGCCCTTGCCCACGATCAGCGCCAGACGGCCCATCAGCGCGGGGTCAGGAAGTGCCGGTCGCTACCCGCCAACACAAAGTCGACGATGCGGCGGACATAATCGCTGTCCGTCTCGGCCTTCAGCCGCGCGGCGCGGTCGTGGAACGTGCCCTCGCCCTGAGCCAGCATCTGAAACGCCGCGCGCAGTGCGGTGATGTCGGCGCGCGGCACACCCCGCCGCTTCAGCCCGACAAGGTTCAGACCGTCCAGCTTGCCCCGCTCCGCCTGCACCAGGCCGTAGGGGATCACGTCGTTGGTCACCATCGTGACCGCGCCGATGATCGCGCCGCGGCCCACGCGGACGAATTGGTGGATGCCCGACAGCCCGCCGACGATCACGTCGTCCTCCAGCACGCAATGGCCCGCCACCGCAGCGGAGTTTACCACGATCACCCGGTCCCCGACTTGCGCATCGTGCGCGATGTGGCACCCGGCCATGAAGAGGCCATCGTCCCCCACGCGCGTGACGCCCCCGCCCCCGTCGGTGCCGGCGTTCATCGTGACATGCTCGCGGATGCGGTTGCGCGCGCCGATCTCAAGCCGGCTGTCCTCGCCCTTGAACTTGAGGTCCTGCGGGATCTCTCCGATCACAGCGAAGGGGAAGATTACCGTCCCCGCGCCGATGCTGGTCTGGCCGGTGACGACGACATGGCTTTTCAGCTCCACATCGGGGCCGAGGGTCACGTGCGGCCCGACGAGGCAGAACGGGCCGACCGTCGCGCTCGGGTCGATTTGCGCGCCGTCCTCGATCACCGCGGAGGGGTGTACCGCCATCTTAGCGCTCCTTGGGCAGGTCCATCATGGCGGTGAAGGTGACCTCGCAGGCCATCTCCCCCTCCACCTCGGCGATGCCGGAGAACTTCCAAACCTTGGCCCCCGGCTTGCCGCGGGTGGTCGTCAGCTTCAGCTCCAGCACGTCGCCCGGCACGACCATGCGGCGGAATTTGCACGCCTCGATGGCCATGAAATAGACGAGGAAATTCTTGTCAGCGAGGTCCAGCGCCGTGCCGACCATCACCGCCGCGGTTTGGGCCATCGCCTCCACGATGGTGACGCCCGGCATGATCGGCTTGCCTGGAAAATGACCCTGAAAGTGCGGCTCGTTCATCGTCACGTTCTTGATGCCGCGGGCGGAGGCGTAGCCATCGATGTCCACGACCTTATCCACAAGCAGGAACGGGTAGCGGTGCGGGATGATCCGCTGGATCAGGTCGATGTCGGCGGTCAGAAGGTCGGTCATGTCGTGGTGGGATCCGGGGGCTGTGCGGCTCTGCCCCCGTGCTTAGCCGCGCTGGGCCAGCGGGGCAAGCGGGCGGGCCGCGGGGGGCTACTGCCCGTCGCCGACAGCGGCGTCGATCCGGGCGATGGCAACATCGGTGATGTCGATGGCGCGCGCGCTGACGAAGACGCGGTCCCGCTCCAGCACGACGGCGGCGTTCGCCTCGCGCATCAGCGCCTCGAGGATCGGCGCGATGGCGGCGAAGAAGGCTTGCTCTTCCTCCTTGAGCCTTGCGTCGAGGGCGTCGGACTTGGCGATTTGCTCCCGCCGGACCTCTTGCACGCGCGCATCGTAAGCATCTGCCAAAACACGGAAATCCTCGGCCGGGAGAGTGGGGCGCTGATCGGTCAGCGCGCGCTCTTCGGCCTCCAGCTCCGCCGCGATGCGCTGATTTTCCTGCGCGAGCGCGGCGCTGCTGGCCTCCAGATCGGCTGTCACGCGCTGGCCGAAGGCGCTGCGCAGGAACAGCTGCTGGCTATCGATGGTGAGAACCGGGCTTTGCACCGGCTGCTGGGCCGCGGCGGCGCCGGCCCAGGCCAGCGCGCCCAGGATCAGCGCGCGCCGGTGCATGGATCAGAACCGCGTGGTGAGCGTCAGATCGAAGCTTTGGTCGATGTCGAAGTCTTCTTTCTTCAACGCTTCGGTGAAGTTGAAGCGCAGC
>JBCDFL010000183.1:0-6647 GCA_039178165.1 Pseudomonadota bacterium
ATTCTTTTTTCGTGCACAATTGGCTTGACCGCGGCGGTGTATCCCCAAAATATATGGGTTTTTTTGTTGGTGGGTTGGTTTTTTGGTTTCCCCCCCTACGTTGGGGTTGGGGGGCCCCCGGCTGGGGGCTAGCCCCCAGACCCCCAGGATATTTGTGACCCAAAGAAGGATGCGACTTTTTTTCAGGGCCGCGGTCGGGCGTCTGTAAGTCAGGGTTACACAGACGTATAGGAAATGATGTCGTGTGCGCTTGTGACGGCTGGGAAATCGGGCTTTGCTGGGCGTGTTCCCAATGAGGTTGTCGCCATGATTGCCCCCCAAGACGCCGCCGCCCGCCGGGCTGTGGCCCCCGTGATCTGCTATCCGATAGACACGCTGCCGCAGCCGGATATGGCGCGCTATGCGGCGCTGCGAGAGGGGCTGACGCCGGTGTCGGTTCATTTTGCGCCGCCGCGGGACGCGTGCACCTTTACCGCCAAGGCCGGGCAGGTGATCCGCATCACTTGCACCGAGGGGCCGCAGGTGGGGGACCTGAACCTGTGGAGTGCAGACGACCTGTCGGAGCGGTTCTATTCCGGCAAGACCCGCGCGCTGCACGGCACGCACATCACCACCGGGGACCGGATGTGGAGCAGCTTTCCCTACCTGCGGCCCATGGCGACGATGATCCACGACTCTCTGGGCTGGTACGGGATGGACGAGCATGGCGGGTCGGTGCACGACGTGATCGGCACCCGCTGCGATCCTTACACCGCGCAGTTGCTGTCGGGGGAGACGTACCACAATTGCTGTCATTCGAACCTGACCCGCGCTTTGGCGGATCACCTGGGCGTGCCCGTGGCGGAGGCGGAGCCGCATGTGCATGACGTGCTCAACGTCTTCATGTGCACCGGGTTCACGCGGGATACGGGGCAGTATTTCATGAAAGCCTCCCCAGTGCGGCCCGGCGACTATGTCGACCTTTTCGCAGAGATTGACCTGCTGGGCGCGCTGAGTGCGTGCCCGGGCGGGGATTGCAGTGCGGAGCACAGCTCGGACGTGGCCGCGTGTTATCCGCTGAAGGTGGAGGTGCTTCAGCCCGCGCCTGGCGCGCTGGACGGGTGGGAGAGCCCGGCGTCCAATGCCTACGATCGGTCCCACGGGCGCTAGGGTGGGGTGACCCCCTACGCAAAGGCGGCCTCGAGCGCGATTTCGACCATGTCGCCGAAGCTGCGTTCGCGTTGGTCGGCCGGCAGGGCTTCCCCGGTGCCGAGATGGTCGGAGACGGTGAGAACGGCGAGGGCCCGCACGCCGTGGCGGGCGGCGAGGGTGTAGAGTTCGGCCGCCTCCATCTCCACCCCTAGGATGCCGTGGCGGACCATCTGTTCATCGAGGTCGGGGCGCTCGGCGTAGAAGACATCCGACGAGTAGATGCCGCCGACATGGACCGGGCTGTCCTTGGCGCGCGCCGCTTGGACCGCCGCGGCCAGCAGGCCGTAATCGGCGCAGGGGGCGTAGTTCAGCTCGCGAAACAGGGCGGAGGAGGGGGAGGTGATCGTGCTGGCGGTCATCGCGATGATGACGTCGCGCACCTTTACGTGGTCCTGCATCCCGCCGCAGGAGCCGATGCGGATCAGGGTCTTGGCGCCGTAATCGCGGATCAGCTCGTTCGCGTAGATCGACAGGGAGGGCATGCCCATGCCCGAGCCATGGATCGTGACGCGGTGGCCGCGCCAGGTGCCGGTGAAGCCGAGCATCCCGCGCACTTCGTTCACAAGCTCGGCGCCATCAAGGAACGTCTCCGCCGCCCAGCGGGCGCGGTAGGGATCGCCGGGCATCAAGACGGTCTCGGCAATCTGGCCGGGCGCGGCGCCGATATGGATGGTCATGGATAGGCTCCTGGAACTGAGGGCGGTGCTTCGGCCTTGTTACCCAAAAGGAGGCCAAGATGTCAGAGAAATCGCGGGACGAGATTTGGGCGGCGTGGACCGAGAAGATCAACATGGCGCCGACTGAGCTGGAGGACTGGCTGGAGACGGAGGCCAGTAAATCCGTGGGCGACAGCAACACCGGCGAGTCGACGGGCCACAAATCGGGGCGCCGCATTGTAGAGATCAAGCGCACGAAGAAAGAAGATCTAACCGACGATCAATGGGACCACATGGCCAAGGTCGTCGGCTATATCAATCAGCATTGCGCGCAGGTGCCGAGTGACCCCAAAAACAGCGATTGGGAAAAGTCGCTGAAGAATTGGGGCCACGATCCGTTTGGGAAAAACGGCTGCGCTTAGACTTCCATCGCCTCGGGCGGGGTGCCGGCGGCGACGGCGTCTTTGTACCAGGTCGGCTGGCGGCCTTTGCCGGTCCAAGTCTGCATCGGGTTTTCCGGGTTGGCGTATTTCGCAGACCCAGTTGCGCTGGCCTTCTTGCGGGCGGTTTTGCCGCTGGCCAATTCGCTGAGGGAGAAGCCGTATTCCGCGGCCACCTTTTCGGCCGCCTCACGCGCTTCCAGACGTTCGCGATCCGCAGCGCGTCCCATTGCGGCTTTTGCGTCGACGATCAGCTGTTCCAGCTCTTTCTTCGACATTTTATCCAGATCAATTGCCATGATTTTTCCTTTTGCTCTCCGCAAAAGGCGCAATAGACAGGTTTCCGCGAATTGAAAAGTCGCGAAATGTGTCAGTCGGCGTATTCCCGCTAGGGTGGTTTATTCGGCGGCGACCGGTTTTGGGTCCGCCAGTGTCACAATATCCATCATAATCGTATTCAATTCGAAGTCTTTCGGAGTATAGACCCGCGCCACGCCCATCGCATTCAAACGCTCTGCGTCGTCATCTGGGATGATCCCACCGACGATCACGGGAATATGGCCGAGGCCTGCGGCACGCATCCGGCCCATCAGGTCTTCGACCAGGGGAATGTGGCTGCCCGACAGGATCGACAGGCCGACGACATGGGCTTCGTCTTCCAGCGCACGTGACACGATTTCCTCGGGGGTGAGGCGAATGCCCTCGTAGGTGATGTCCATACCGCAATCGCGGGCGCGGACGGCGATCTGTTCGGCGCCATTGGAGTGACCGTCGAGGCCCGGCTTGCCGACCAGGAATTTGAGCCGGCGGCCCAGGCGGTCGGAGACTGCGTCGACCGCATCGCGCAGCGGGTCGAGGCCTTCGGTCATGTTGGACCGGCCCATGCCCACGCCGGTGGGGCCACGATATTCGCCGTGGACCTTGCGCATCTGCGCGGCCCACTCGCCCGTCGTCACGCCGACTTTGGCCGCCTGGATGGAGGCCGGCATGACATTGGCGCCCGATTTCGCCGCCGCACGCAGAGCGTCAAGGGCCTCAGTCACAGCCGCTTCGTCCCGCTGGGCGCGCCAGGCGTTCAGGCGATTGATCTGATCCTCTTCAACCGCGGGGTCGACGACCATAATGCCGCCATCGGCGTCCATCAGGGGCGAGGGCTCGGTGCTTGTATATTTATTCACACCGACGACGACGGTTTCGCCCGCCTCGATCCGGCCCAGCCGTTCGGAATTGGATTGCACCAATTGCGCCTTCATATAGTCGATCCCGCCCATCGCGCCGCCCATGGCGTCGAGGTTCGCCAATTCCGCGCGGGCGCCTTCGACCAATTCGGCCACTTTGGCGTCAACCGCCGGGTTGCCGTCGAAGAGGTCGTCGAATTCCAGAAGGTCCGTCTCGAACGCGAGGATCTGCTGCATCCGCATCGACCATTGCTGATCCCAAGGGCGGGGCAGGCCCAGCGCTTCGTTCCAGGCCGGCAATTGCACGGCGCGGGCGCGGGCCTTTTTGGACAGGGTCACGGCCAGCATTTCAACCAGAATGCGGTAGACGTTGTTTTCGGGCTGCTGTTCGGTCAGGCCCAGCGAATTGACCTGCACGCCGTAGCGGAAGCGGCGGAATTTGGCGTCTTCCACGCCATAGCGGGTCGCGCAAATCTCGTCCCACAATTCAACGAATGCGCGCATTTTGCACATTTCGGTGACGAAGCGGATGCCGGCATTCACGAAGAAGGAAATGCGGCCCACAAGCGCCGGGAAATCCTCCGCCGGGACGCGGGGGCGCAATTCGTCCAGAACGGCTTGGGCGGTGGCGAGGGCAAAGGCCAATTCCTGCTCCGGCGTCGCGCCGGCCTCTTGCAGGTGATAGGAACACACGTTCATCGGGTTCCATTTCGGCACGTTGGTATAGCAATACTCGGCAACGTCCGCGATCATCTTCAGCGACGGCTTCGGCGGGCAGATATAAGTGCCACGGCTGAGGTATTCCTTGATCAGGTCGTTCTGCACCGTGCCTTGCAGTTTGGAAACATCCGCGCCCTGTTCCTCGGCCACGGCGATATAGAGCGCGAGCAGCCAAGGCGCCGTCGCGTTGATCGTCATGGAGGTGTTCATCTGCTCCAAAGGGATCTGGTCGAAGAGGGTGCGCATATCGCCCAGATGCGCGACCGGCACGCCGACCTTGCCCACCTCACCGCGCGCCAGCACGTGGTCGCTGTCATAGCCCGTCTGCGTCGGCAGATCGAAGGCCACCGACAGGCCCGTTTGACCCTTGGCCAGGTTGCCCCGATAGAGCGCGTTCGACTTGGCGGCCGTCGAGTGCCCGGCATAGGTGCGGATAAGCCAGGGGCGATCTTTGGTGCGTTGTGTCATGCAGAGCCTCGTGAATCGGGTGAGCAATAATGTTTCGCGTCAGCGCAGGTATACGTAACATCCCTGCGCTGTCAACGTGCTGCGCCGCGGCGTAATCGGAGATTGCGGGGGCCGCGGCGTAGGGTCAAGGTGGACGTTATGACAGGCACAATCGAACTTCCCATTTGGCTCTTCGTGGTCATCGTGTTGTTCGCTGCGGTGACCTTTGCCTCGCACTTCCTGTTTCCGTCCGTCCGCTGGTTCTTTCGCCGTCGGCTCGAGCGTGCGGTGGCCCGCCTGAACGCGCGGCTGACGGTCAAGATCCAGCCCTTCAAGCTGTTGCGCCGGCAGGACATGATCCAGCGGTTGCTCTACGATCCGCAGGTGACGGAGGCGATTGTGGCCTACGCCGCGAAAGAGGGTGTGCGGGAGGACGTCGCGTTCGAGAAGGCGCGCCGGTACGCGCGGGAGATCGTGCCGAGCTTTTCGGCCTTCACCTATTTCGGGTTCGGCACACGGGCGGCGCGGTGGCTGGCGACGGCCCTTTATGATGTGCGCATCCAGGGGGACGCGGCGCTCGCGGACATTCCAGAGGATGCGACGGTCGTCTTCGTGATGAACCACCGCAGCAACATGGACTACGTGCTGGTCACGTACCTCGCCGCGCGCGCCTCGGCCTTGTCCTATGCGGTGGGGGAATGGGCGCAGGTCTGGCCGCTGTCGCGATTCATCAAGATGATGGGCGCCTACTTCATCCGCCGCAAAGCGCGTGGGGCGCTCTACCTCAAAGTGCTGGCGCGCTATGTGCACCTGTCGACGGCGGGTGGCGTGACACAGGCGATCTTTCCCGAGGGCGGGCTGTCGCTGGACGGACGTCTGGCTCCGCCGAAGATGGGCCTTCTGTCCTACGTGCTGGAGGCGCATCGTGACACCGGCAAGGCCATCGTCTTCGTCCCCGTGGCGATCAACTATGACCGAGTGCTGGAGGACCGTGTCTTGACGGAGGCGGGCGCGGCGGGCACGCGCAAGTTCCGCGCTAGCATCCGGTCGATCATTGGCTTCGTCCTGTCGAAGCTCTGGCTGCGTCTGCGCGGGCGGTTCGAGCGGTTCGGCGTTGCCGCCGTGACCTTCGGCGCGCCGATGCCGCTGGACGGACATGTGGACGCGGAGGCGCTGGCGCAGGATTTGCTGGGACAAATTGCGGCCTCAATGCCGGTGACGGGGGTGCCTTTGGTGGCGCGGCATTTGTCTGTAGAGGATGCGGTCAGTGAGGCGGCGTTGAAAAAGGCCGCCGGGCCCGCGGCGGATATCACAGCCGCGTTGCGGGTGATGGAGGGCCGCGGGCTGATCCAGCGAGCGGATGGCCAGGTCAGCGCGGCGCCCGGGGCCGATCAGCTGTTGACCTATTACGCAAACGCCGCTGGGCGGGATTTCGCGGATGCAGCGCAAAATGCTGCGCCCGCAAGGTCATAAAATTACTCAAACCCCGCATCAGGTGTTGCAATGTTGCGCGGCGCTGCCTATTCCCCGGGGAACGGCGCGATTCTGCGCTGCGGCAGATCAGCGGCCCATCGGAGAGCAAAGGAGTTCAGGCATGGCACTCGACACCGGTATCGCGCAATACGACGCGCCCGAAAAAGACCTTTACGAGATGGGCGAAATGCCCCCGATGGGCTTCGTGCCCAAGAAGATGTACGCCTGGACCATCCGGCGCGAGCGTCACGGCAACCCCGAGACCGCGATGGAAGTCGAGGTGGTGGACGTGCCCCAGCTCGACAGCCACGAAGTGCTGGTCCTCGTGATGGCGGCGGGCGTGAACTACAACGGCGTTTGGGCGTCGCTCGGCCAGCCGATCAGCCCCTTCGACGGTCACTGCCAGCCCTTCCACATCGCGGGCTCCGACGCGTCGGGCATCGTTTGGGCGGTGGGTGACAAGGTCAAGCGCTGGAAAGTCGGCGACGAGGTCGTGATCCACTGCAACCAGGACGACGGCGACGACGAGCATTGTAATGGCG
>JBCDFL010000184.1:0-6599 GCA_039178165.1 Pseudomonadota bacterium
AGCGGCGGAGGGCCGCGCGGGCGCTAGCGACGTGCCGCGGATCACCGCGCTGCTGGAGCAATCGCACGCCGCGTTCCGTGCGGGGCGCCGCGCGCACGGCATCTGAGCACGGGCGCCTAGATCACAAACTGCGCCAGC
Organism: Pseudomonadota bacterium; assembly: GCA_039178165.1. Taxonomy (GTDB): domain Bacteria; phylum Pseudomonadota; class Alphaproteobacteria; order Rhodobacterales; family Rhodobacteraceae; genus JBCBCP01. The sequence continues at coordinate 139 of JBCDFL010000184.1, forward strand.
GTCTCGTCCCCGGTGATATCGGTATAAGCAAAGCCGGCCGCCTCCAGCTTGGCGAGCAGCGCGGCGAAGTTGCCGGGATCCGTCGTCTCAATCCCGATCAGGACCGAACCGAAATTGCGCGCGGATTTCTTCAGATACTCGAACCGCGCAATATCGTCATCCGGCCCCAAGATGCCGAGGAAATCCTTCAGCGCACCGGGCCGCTGCGGCATGCGCAGGATGAAGTATTTCTTCAGCCCCTGGTAGCGCTGCGCCCGTTCCTTCACCTCCGGCAAGCGCTCGAAATCGAAATTCCCGCCCGAGGCGACACAGACGACCCGCCGCCCGCGCAGGGCAGGCCCCAGCAGGTCGAGCGCCGTGATGCTCAGCGCGCCGGCAGGCTCCAGAACGATCCCCTCGACGTTCAAAAGCTCAAGGATCGTGCCGCAGATGCGGTCTTCCGGGATGTCTAGGACCTGGTCCCGCGGCACGTCCCGCAGGGCGGCGAAATTGGCCTGGCCCAACGTCGCGACGGCCGCACCGTCCACAAACGTGTCGATGGGCGACACGTCCGTCGGCGTGCCCGCGTCCAGCGCGGCGGCGAGGCTTGTTGCGCCCGAAGGCTCCACGAAGATGGTGTGGCAAGCCGCGCCGAAATAGCTGTGCATCCCCGAAGACAAGCCGCCACCGCCCACAGGCAGGACCAATGTGTCCGGCGCGCTACCAAGCTGCCGCTCTACCTCCACGGCGACGGAGGCTTGCCCCTCGATCACGTCGGCATCGTCAAAGGGCGACAGAAAAGCGCCGCCAACGGCAGCACAATGGGCCTGCGCCGCCGCCAGCGTGTCGTCGAAATAGTCCCCGGTCAGGCGCACCTCGACCGCGTCACCGCCGAACATGCGCGTCTTCTGGATTTTCTGCTGCGGCGTCGTCACCGGCATGAAGATCACGCCCCGCACTCCGAAATGGCGGCACATGAAGGCGACGCCTTGCGCGTGATTGCCCGCCGACGCGCAGACATAGGTGCCCGCCTGCCGCTTGCGCATCGCGTTGAATGCCCCGCGCAATTTGTAGCTGCGCACGGGGCTGAGGTCTTCGCGTTTCAGCCAGATATCGGCGCCGTACCGCTCCGACAACATTGCGTTGCGGATCAGCGGCGTTTCGGGGAACACCGCGCGCATCGCGGCTTCCGCGGCCTGGGCGGCTTTGCGAAACTCAGACAAGGGCGCGTCCTTCGATCTGGCGGGCGTAGAGAGTGGCGAGGACCGCGAAGATCAGTAGCGTCACCAACCAATCGTGCAGCGAGTGCCAAATCAGCGCGGGCCACAGGCTGAGGTCCAACAGGACCGGCGCGAAGGTCAGCAAATAGAACGCCGAAAGCGCGCCGGCCACGCTCAGCACCTGCCACCAGGCCCCTTCCAGCCGGTAGACCGATTGCACATAGCTGAGCCGATCGCCCAGCGACCGCGCGACGAAGACAAGGCCCAGGCCAAGGGTGACGACGTTGGCCGTCCATTTGACCAGAAAATGGTAGAGCCCGATCTTAGCAAAGACGCGCCATTGCTCGGGCCCGGCCTCCTCCAGCAAGTTGGGCGGCGCGCGCATGATATCGGTGTCGAAAGACAGTAGGACCCCTACCGGTGCCGTCACCGCCATCATAACCAGGAACAGAAGGACATAGTGAAGCACAGCCCCGCCCCACGCGCGGAGCGGTACAGCAACCCGCGCCGGCGCCCCGCCGAGCACCGTGCGGAACCAGGCGGCGCCGATCCAGGCCGACGTGATCAATGCACTGCAGAGGCTGACCGCCCAAAACCAATCCGGGACGTCCGCGTCGCCCACATCACCATCGGGCCAAAAGAGCGGTTCGAATATTCCGGGCGTGCGCGGGGCCTCGTACACCGTCACCGCGACCTGCACGGCGAACAAGGCTGCGCTGACCCGCACAGCGGTGCCGAAATGCGCGCGCAAAAGCGTCACCGTCGAAGCAATCATCCGCTGTCCACCGATCCTCAAGCGCGCGCACCCTAGGCAGCCTTGCGCGGATAGGCAATTCGCGTTAGCCCCGCCTCGCCTTTGCAACGGAGAACCCAATGTCTGCGCCCAAGAAAGTCGTCCTCGCCTATTCCGGTGGCCTGGACACGTCGATCATCCTCAAGTGGCTGCAGACCGAATATGGCTGCGAGGTCGTGACCTTCACCGCCGATCTGGGCCAGGGCGAAGAGCTTGAGCCCGCCCGCGCCAAGGCGGAAATGATGGGCGCCAGCGCGATTTATATCGAGGACGTGCGCGAGGAATTCGTGCGCGACTTCGTCTTCCCGATGTTTCGCGCCAACGCGGTCTACGAAGGGCTGTACCTGCTGGGCACGTCCATCGCCCGGCCTCTGATCTCCAAACGGCTGGTGGAAATCGCGGCGGCCGAGGGCGCCGATGCCGTGGCGCACGGGGCGACAGGCAAAGGCAATGACCAGGTGCGGTTCGAGCTGAGCGCCTACGCGCTAAACCCCGACATCAAGGTGATCGCGCCCTGGCGGGAATGGGACCTGTCCTCGCGCACCAAGCTGATCGACTTCGCCGAGAAGAACCAGATCCCTATCGCGAAGGACAAACGGGGCGAGGCGCCGTTTTCGGTCGACGCGAACCTGCTGCACACCTCCTCCGAAGGCAAAGTGCTGGAGGACCCGGCGGTGGATGCGCCCGACTATGTTTACCAGCGCACGGTGCACCCCGAGGATGCGCCGGACACTCCCGAATACGTGGAGATCGGGTTCGAGCGGGGCGATGCGGTCTCCGTCAATGGCGAGGCGCTGTCCCCCGCCGCGCTGCTAACCAAACTGAACGAGCTGGGCGGCAAGCATGGCTGCGGGCGCCTTGACCTCGTCGAAGGGCGCTTTGTCGGCATGAAGTCCCGCGGCATCTACGAAACCCCCGGTGGCACGCTGCTACTGGAGGCGCACCGCGGGATCGAATCGATCACCCTCGACCGCGGCGCGGCGCATCTGAAGGACGAGCTAATGCCCCGCTATGCGGAGCTGATCTATAACGGGTTCTGGTTCTCGCCCGAGCGCGAGATGCTGCAAGCGGCCATCGACGCCTCGCAGACCCATGTCACGGGGACGGTGCGCCTCAAGCTCTACAAGGGCAGCGCGCGGACGGTGGGCCGTTGGTCCGATCACAGCCTCTATTCCGAGGCGCATGTGACGTTCGAGGACGATGCCGGCGCCTACGATCAGGCCGATGCGGCAGGGTTCATCCAACTGAACGCGCTGCGCCTCAAGCTGCTGGCGGCGCGGGACAAGCGGTTGAAATAGGGCAAAAGCGTTCGTGCTCAGCCTTCAGACTTCCGCAGGAAGTCGACACGCCTGCCGCCCCCCTGCGGCTGGCGTGTTCCGCGCCACCCGCGCGGCAGCCTTAGGGCTGAGCGCATTGACCTGGCGGGGTGGACCCCTCTCTACCTTTGGCTTGGGATTAAGGGGTGCAATGAATGCGCGCCTTACGGACCGGATACGTTTAACCGGATAGAACCATCTGCTTAGCCCGCAGACATCCGCAATGATGTCTACACGCGGACTGCCCCCCTACGGTCTGCGTGTTCCACGCCGCCCGCGCGGACCGCTTGGGCTGAGCACAAACTAGTTGACCCTTAGCCGTTGCGCCGCCAACGCCTCGTAGATCGGCATCGCTTCAGCCGCGACCGCCGCCAAGGCCTTTGGCAACTCTGGCAGCTCCGCATCATCCGGCACAAACCCCGTCGACCGATGCACCCCGCCATACCAATGCGCGGCCCACACGCCGTCCTCAGGCCGGCCCCCGGCTGGCCAGCGCAGCATCGCCGGATCCCAAGCAATCTCCAACGCCTCGCAAAGCAGTGGTAAGATCCGCTCCGGCGCGGCTCGAATGTCCGAAGCATCGACCACGACGCCGCCCGTGGCCTGATAAATCTCCCACTGCTGGGCAAAGCCGATATCCTCCAACGTCGGCGCCGCGCGCTTGGCGGCGTAGCTCGCCAGAACCCGCGCCGGGTGGCGGATCAGGAAAGCGTGCCGCACCTCACCGAACCAGTCGCGCGGCACGCCCTCGACCATATGGTGGGTCATGTGCTTCTGATAGAAAACAGGCCGATCACAAGGCCCCACCAAGGCTGCAGCCACCGCCCCAGGATCACAGTCCATCGACGCCTTCACCGCATCCGCCATCGGGTGATCCGCCCCGGTGAGGGACAGATACGCCCCGTAGAACGGCTCATCCACCACGGCGCAATCGGCCCGCGCGCCAAAGCTGTACATCAGCGCCGTCGACAGGTTACGCGGCCCCGACCACATGGCAATGCGCTGAACCATTTGCCCTCCTGTAACGTATTTCACCTGTGCGTGACCTGACAGGCACGTGAGTGGACCCCAGCCCGGCCAAGGCGCAGATTTGGATCAGAGAAGGAGACCATCATGAAAACGCTCGCCTCGTTCAAGCCCCTCGTCCTGGCCTTTTGCATCGCCCTTGGCCTTCTGGCCCAAGGCAAGACCGCCAAGGCCCAAGCCACCGACACGCTGACCCTCGCGGGCGGGTGTTTCTGGTGCATCGAGGCGGATTTCGAAAAGGTGCGCGGCGTCAAAGGGGTCGTGTCGGGCTATACCGGCGGCACGGTGGAGAACCCGACCTACAAGCAGGTCGTGCGCGGCGGAACGGGCCATTACGAGGCCGTGCAAATAACCTTCGACCCCAGTGTGGTCAGCACCGACACGCTGCTGAGCCTCTTTTTCCGCTCGGTCGATCCCACCGATGCCGGTGGGCAGTTCTGCGACCGGGGGCAAAGCTACGCCACCGCGATCTTTGCCAGCCCCGACCAAGAGGCCGCAGCGCAGCGGGCCAAGACGGAGGCGCAAGCCGCCCTCGGCCAGCAGATCGTGACGCCGGTGCTTGACGAGCAGGAGTTCTACAAAGCCGAAGAGTACCATCAGGACTACTACAAGAAATTGGAGATCATCCTGACCCGCTTTGGCCCCCGGTCCAAAGCCGAGGCCTACAAACGCTACCGCGCCGCCTGCGGACGCGACGCGCGCGTGAAACAGCTGTGGGGTGATGCGGCGCCTTTCGTGGGATCGTAACGCACACGCCTAAAGGCGGGCGTCTTCGATGTCCTTGAGGTCTGGGATCACGTCCGCTGTGCCGACGCGCGTCACCATGATCGAGGCCGCCAGGTTGGCCCGCGTCATGGCCTGGGCGATATCCTCCCCCCGGCTAAGCCCCGCGATCAGATAGCCGGTGAAGGTGTCCCCCGCGCCGGTCGTATCGACAGGCTCTGCCGGCACCGCCTCGAACAGATGCACCTCGCCGCCCTCGAAGAGCGTCGCGCCCGCCGCGCCTTGGGTCACGACGACCCGCGCGACGCCCAGCGCTCCCGGCGCCTTGCCGGTGGCAGCCTCAAGCTGCTCCGCCTCCACCGCGTTCATCACCAGAAGGTCGAGCATCGGCAGGACGGCCTGAACCGCCTCCGCCTCAAACGGCGCGGCGGCGTAGGCGACGTTGAGGCCCAGCTTGTGCGCAACCTCTGCAGCAAAGCTCTGGCCCGCCGTCTCATTCTGCATCAGCAGCCAATCCCCGGGGCTAGCCTGCGCCAGCGCCTGCCCGATCATGTCGCCCGTAATCGCGGCATTTGCCCCGGGATAGAGCAGGATGTTGTTCTCCCCCTCCGCATCCACGGCGATGATCGCGTGCCCCGTCGGCCCCGACACCTCTGCGATGCAGCGGGTATCGACGCCGTATTCGAGCAGCCGCTCCGCCGCCCAGCGCCCATCCCCGCCAACCGCGCCGATATGGACCACATGCGCCGCCGCCCGCGCTGCCGCGACGGACATGTTCGCGCCTTTGCCGCCCAGTCCTTCGGTATGGTCACTCGCGGCTAGAGTTTCCCCCGGCCCGGGCAGATGCGCCACGCGGTAGACCCGGTCGATATTGATCGACCCCAGGTTCCAGATCGTCACGAGCCCACCTTGCAGGCCGCCAGGATCGCCATGTTCAGGATGTCCGACGCGGTGGAGTTCGACGAGCAAATCTGGATCGGCCGGTCGACGCCCGACAGGATCGGCCCGATCACGGTCGCCCCGCCCATTTCCTGCATCAGCTTGACGGAGATGCTGGCCGAGTGCCGCGCGGGGACGACCAGGATGTTCGCCGGTCCCGTCAAACGCTGGAACGGATAGGCTGCCTGCGCCTGAGCGTTGAGCGCCACATCGACCGTCATCTCGCCCTCATACTCGAAATCCACCCCGCGCCGGTCCAGAACGCCGGGCGCGTGGTGCATCTTCTCCGCCCGTTCGGAGACGGGGTAGCCGAAGGTCGAAAAGCTGACGAAGGCCACGCGCGGCTCAAGCCCCATATCGCGCGCCACGGCGGCGCCGCGGGTCGCAATGTTGGCGAGGTCCTCCTCTGACGGCCATTCGTGCACCAACGTGTCGCCGATCAGCACGATCCGACCCTTGTGCAGG
>JBCDFL010000185.1:0-6559 GCA_039178165.1 Pseudomonadota bacterium
CCCTGGAGCCGGCATTCCCAGGCCGCCCGTTCGCCCGGGTCCTGGACGAAGTCGCGAATGTCGCTGAATTCGGGATTGGGCGCAAAGATGCGCTGCCAATCGCGCACCGCGTCGATAATGGTCACGTCGGCAAAGCTGTTCTCCGGCTCTACCCCGAAGAGTGTGCGGTAGCCGGCGTTGCAGAAGGTCAGGATACCCGTCCCCGAAAAGACGACGATCGGGTCGGCAATCGAATCGAGCAGCGATTGGCCCATCTCGAGCTCGGCGCGGAAATTGCGGGTCAGCAGAATCTCCGCGCTGATGTCTTCGATCAGGAAGGCGATGGCCTTGTCGGGATGGGGCCGCCCGCTGACCCGGTAGGTTTGTCCGGTCTCCAGCGTCCAGGTCTCCTGGTAGCGCCCGTCCGTCGCCGCCGCGATGACGGAGGCGATTTGCGTGCGCCAGGACGTGTAGCTTTTCGGCTCCGGCATCATTCGCGTCTCGCGCAGCCGGTCGAAGAAGGAGGCGAGGTCGGGCCGCGTGCTCAGAAACTCGGCCGGCAACTTGGTCAGGTCGACCAGCGCTGGGTTGAACAGCGCCAATTGCCCCGCCCGGTCAAAGATGGCGAGCCCGATGGACAGCTGCGCAAACGTCTTGGCAAGGGCCTGGACAAAGTTGCGCTGGGCGATTTCGGCCTGGATGACCGGCGCGATGTTCACCGCATGGTTCACTGTGACATCCGCGACGCGTTGCTGGGTGACGTCGAACCAGCGCGTGTCGTCGGAGCCGGGGCGGGTGATCGACACCCGCCGGCTGCGCGCCTCCCCCGGTTTGGGGGCGCTGAGATCGGTGAACAGCGGCGTGCCGAGTTCGTCCCGCAGGGCGTCGAAGGCGGCATTGCTCCAGATCACGCGGCCCGAGCCTTCGAACTGCCAGCAGGGGAAGGGGGAGGTGTCGAGCGCGCGGCGCAGGCGCAGGTTCTCTGCCGCCTGCCGTTCCATCGGGGCGGTGCCGCCCGCCTCGATCCGGATGCGGGTGATGTCCCCCTCGCGCCGCAAGATGAGCCGTGCCCCATCGTCGGGATCGCGCGCGGGGGCGGCGCGCTCGCCCTGCGACAGCTCCGCCAGATCGGTCGGCAGGTCAGCGAAGCGTTCGGCAAGGCTACCCTGCACATCCTCCCACCGCTCAGTCTCGGGCGTGATGCCAAGCGCGCCGATCCCCTGATCGGACACATCGATCAGCTCGCCCCCCGAAAAGAGCAGCGCGGCATCCTCCGCCCATGTGTCCGGTTCGGAGGTGCCCTCGGACGGGCGGACAGGGCGCACGACGAGGCGCAGGCCAAAAGCGGCGGTTAGGACGGCAATCGCCGCCACAAATAGCATCTGGGTTAAGTCCATCGCGTCGCCCTCCTGGCGCAGCGAAATCACTACCTTAAGGAGAGTTAATGGGACGTTAACGGCTTAGGCCGTGATGCGTTCGTTCTGCCGGGGAATCGCCGTTTCCTCCGCCGCGTCGATCTTGGCGCGCGGCCAGACGACCTCCACAATCGCGCCGATCTGAGAGTTCTCGGGCGGCGGGCCGAACGGGTCGCGGCCATTGGCGAAGGTCAGCTCCGCCCCCGTGCGTTCCAGCAGCGTCTTGGCGATAAACAGGCCTAGGCCCATCCCTTCGTAGCCCGGGCGGGCCTGCTGATCGCGGCTCCGCCGGCGCCGCATGAACGGATCGCCGATCCGGCCTAGAAGATGCGGCGGGAACCCGGCCCCATCGTCGACGATTCGCACGGCGATCTGCGCTTCGGACCAATGCGCTTCGATCCAGACATTGGCGTCGGCGAAATCGACGGCGTTCTGCACCATGTTGCGCAGCCCGTGGATGATCTCCGGCTTGCGGAAGACGAGGGGCTGCTCGCCGCTCTTTTCGGTGTCGTGCAGGAAATGAAGGGTCTTGCCGCGCTCGGCGTGGGGATCTGCGGCTTCCGACAGGACGGTCATCAGGGGCGCCTGGCGCAGATGCGTGTCGCTTTTGCCCGCGCGGCCCATGTCGCGCAGGATCAGCCGGCAGCGTTCGGCCTGCTCGCGGATCAGGGCGGCGTCCTCATAGAGGTCGGGTTGCTCTTCCAGCTCGTCCATCAGCTCGGCCGAGGCCAGTTTGATCGTCGCCAGCGGCGTGCCCATCTCGTGCGCGGCTGCGGCGACGACGCCGCCCAGGTCGGTCAGCTTCTGCTCGCGCGACAATGCCATCTGCGTGGCGCTCAGCGCGTCGGACATCGCGTGCATCTCGAACGTGACGCGCCGGGAATAGGCGCCGATGAACAGGATCGCGATGACCAGTGCGACCCAATTGCCGAAGATGAAGATGCTTGGGATGCGCAGGATGAACCCTTCGTCGGTCCGCAGGGGGAAGTGGTATTGGGATAGCAGCGTGACCAAGACGATGGCCGCCCCGCCCAGAACGATAGTAGAACGGGTCGTCAGCACCGCGGCGGAGATCGTCACCGGCCCCAGCAGTAGCAGCGCAAAGGGGTTGTGCAGGCCGCCTGTGAGGAACAGCAGAAACGCCAGTTGCAGCAGGTCGAACATGACCATCGACATGTTCTCCACCTCGCTGAGGCGCTTGTTTTCGGGAAAGACGAAGATCGCGATCAGGTTGCCCATCACAGAGACGCCAACGGCCAGATAGCACAGGCCTAGTTCCAGCTGCAGGCCATAGGTGCGCTGGGCGACGGTGATGGCGGTCAACTGGCCGGCAATCGCCACCCAGCGCAGCAGGATCAGCGTGCGCAGCCGCACCCAATTCGCGCGCTGCTGGCCGAACAATCCGTCGAGGTAAAGCTGCGCCATTCGGTCACAATTCCGTTCATTGCGTCTGCCCAGCTTATGCTTACGTGGTGGCGTGGGAAAGTCACACTGATGTGGAGCCTCAAATGACACGCCTTGCCGCTATCGCTGCCGCCTTCGTGGTCCTTGCCGGGCTGGGGGGGACGTATCTGTGGACGCAGTTCGGCGGCGCCGGCGAAGACCAGTTTGCGCAATGCACCGGCGGCGCGGTGGGCGGCGACATTGGTGGGCCCTTCTCCCTCGTCAACAGCGAAGGCGAGACGGTGACGGAAGCGGACGTTCTGGACGAGCCTGCGCTCATTTATTTCGGCTACACGTTCTGCCCCGATGTCTGCCCCTTCGACATGGCACGCAACGCGGCCGCCGCGGATATTCTCGAAGAGCGCGGGATGAGTGTGCGCCCCGTCTTCATCTCAGTCGACCCGCAGCGCGACACCCCCGAAGTCGTCGGCGATTTCGCCTTCTACATGGGGGAGAACGTGCTGGGCCTGACTGGCACGCCGGAACAGGTCAAAGCCGCGTCCGAGGCGTACCGCACCTATTACAAAGCGCACCCGGCGGAGGATGACTTCTATCTCGTGGACCACTCCACCTTCACCTACCTGATGTTGCCGGGCAGCGGTTTTGCCGATTTCTTCCGCCGCGAAACCTCGCCGGAGGAGATGGCCGACCGGGTCGGCTGCTTCCTCGAGGCGAGCGGTCACACAGCCCGTCCCGCAACCTGAACGTGATCCCGGATTTGACCTGTCGCATGCGGCTCTACATACTTCGCAACACTTTACAGCGCGCGGAGTAAGCAAATGGCCGATGGTGCCCTCGAAATAGGCGAAGACAAATCGCTGCTCTTGGTTGACGACGACGAGCCGTTTCTGCGGCGTCTGGCCAAGGCGATGGAGAAACGCGGCTTTGACATCGAAACCGCCGACTCGGTCGCGGCGGGGCGTGCCATCGCGACGGCCCGGCCCCCGGCCTACGCGGTCGTCGACCTGCGGCTGGAGGATGGCAACGGCCTCGACGTGGTGGAGCTTCTTCGGGAAAAGCGCCCGGACGCGCGTGTTGTCGTCCTGACCGGCTATGGCGCCATCGCAACAGCGGTCGCCGCGGTGAAGATCGGCGCGACGGATTATTTGTCCAAGCCAGCCGACGCCACGGACATCGTGAATGCCCTGCTGGCGACCGGGGACGATCTACCGCCACCGCCGGAAAACCCGATGAGCGCGGACCGCGTGCGGTGGGAGCACATCCAGCGGGTTTACGAGCTGTGTGACCGCAACGTGTCCGAAACCGCGCGGCGGTTGAACATGCACCGCCGGACGTTGCAGCGGATCCTGGCGAAACGCTCGCCTCGCTAGCGAGCGCGGGCCTGCCGGTCAGAGGTCGAAGCGCTTGAGCGTCTTATCGACCACCTGGCCGTTCTGCAGCGTGTAGCCTTCGATCCGCCCGTAATCGCTAAAGCCGCGGGATTGGTAGTAGATCAGCCCGCCTTCGTTATCCGACCGGATGTTTGCGTTGATCCAGACATAGCCAAGCGCCTTTGCCGCTTTGCGCGTTGCGTCGAACAGCTTGGACCCGATGCCAAGCCCCGTCTGGCCCACTTTCACGAAGGTCGCGATATCGCAAGCCTCTGCGGGCAGGGTCTCCTGCGGCGCGATCCATTGGAAGCCGACGACCTCCTCGGCCTGGTCCAGAGCCACGTGCCACGCGGTGCGCCCATCGTTTTGCGCCATCCAATCGGCCAGGTCCGCGGCGCTCACCTCATTCGTCAGGGCGGTCGTGCCCCCCTGGGCGATAATGGCGTTCAGCAGCCGCGCCATCGACGGCGCGTCCAGAGAGATCGCGGGGCGGACGGTAATCATGTGACAAGCTCCAACAGGGCGGCGTGGCGGGCGGTGTAGGCCGTGCGCGTCTCTACCGGCGGCCGCAGCACGATGGACAGATCGTCGATCAGCGCCGCATCCGGCCGGCCAAAGAACTTGGTTGCCTCCGCCTCGGTGAAGCCTGCGATTTGGGTGGCTTCCATCCAGGCGCTGATCCGGTCGGCCCGTTTGATCTGTCGCTTGATCTTGGCCGGGACCTTGGCCGGCAGGCCAAAGCGAATGTGAATCGCCGCCTCCAGCCGTTCGTCCAGCGCGCCGTAGCCCGGCCCCACCGCCGCCTTCACCGGAGAGATCATGTCCCCGATCACGTATTCCGGCGCGTCGTGCAGCAGCGCGGCAAGGTGCCATTTCGCCTCCGTCCCCGGCGCAAGACGGCCGAAGAGCGTCTCAACCAGCAGTGAATGTTCGGCCACGGAATAGGCATAATCGCCCAGTGTTTGCCCGTTCCAACGCGCTACGAAGGCCAGACCGTGGGCGATATCCTCGATCTCGATATCCATGGGCGTCGGGTCCAGCAGATCGAGGCGCCGACCCGACAGCATCCGCTGCCATGCGCGAGGAATTCGGGCCATCGCACGCTCCTTTTGGGGAACTGTTAATCTGTTTCAAGGTTTTATGCGGGCAGGAGGATCAAATGAAACCCACAATCGCTGCCCTCGCCTTTCTTCTTCCCACCGCTGCCTTGGCGCAGCCCGTCTGCCAACCCAGCGCGGAAATGGAGGCGGCGTTGATCGACTGGTATGCGGAATCGCCGCAAGGTCCGATGGACGGGCGCACCCAACTTTGGGCGTCGGATGCTGGCACCTGGACGCTGGTCGAATATCGCGGCGATGGAACTGCCTGTGCCATCGCGTCGGGCGCGGATGGGGCGGCGCCTGCGTCCGCGGATGTGGTCGCTGCATTGGACGCACCTGCCGCGGATTGAGGGCTTTCCCGAAACCTGCTACGCGCTGCGGCATCACCCACGGAGGGAGCCGCAGATGGCCAAGGATTTCATTGTCAAAGACATCGAGCTTGCGGCGTTTGGCCGTAAGGAACTGGACATCGCCGAGACCGAGATGCCGGGCCTCATGGCGCTGCGCGCTGAGTATGGTGACGAAAAGCCGCTAAGCGGCGCGCGGATCGTTGGCTCGCTCCACATGACCATCCAGACGGCGGTTCTGATCGAAACGCTGGTGGCGCTGGGCGCGGATGTGCGCTGGGCATCGTGCAACATCTTCTCCACCCAGGACCACGCGGCGGCGGCCATTGCCGAAGGCGGCACGCCCGTCTTCGCGATCAAGGGCCAAAGCCTGGAAGAGCATTGGGACTACCTCGACAAATCGTTCCTGTTCGAGGACGGGCCGAACATGATCCTGGATGATGGCGGCGACGCGACGCTGTACGTCCTGCTGGGCGCGCGGGCCGAAGCGGGCGAAGAGATCATCCCCGTCCCGCAATCCGAAGAAGAAGAGGTGATCAAGAAGCAGATCGCCAAGCGCATGGCAGCCTCCCCCGGCTGGTTCACCAAGATCCGCGATCAGATCAAGGGCGTGAGTGAAGAGACGACCACGGGCGTAAATCGCCTCTACCAATTGGTGCGCGACGGCCAGCTGCCCTTCCCCGCGATCAACGTGAACGACAGCGTCACCAAGTCGAAATTCGACAACAAATACGGCTGCAAGGAATCGCTGGTCGACGGCATCCGCCGGGCCACGGACACGATGATGGCCGGTAAGGTCGCGGTCGTGATGGGCTACGGCGATGTGGGCAAAGGCTCCGCCGCGTCGTTGCATGGCGCGGGCGCGCGGGTGATTGTGACGGAGGTGGACCCGATCTGCGCGCTGCAGGCGGCCATGGACGGCTTCCAGGTCACAACGCTGGAGG
>JBCDFL010000186.1:0-6470 GCA_039178165.1 Pseudomonadota bacterium
CGTTTGGCCGCGGCGCAAGACCAGATCGCCTCCGCCGAAGCCACCGCGGTCAAGGAAGTGCGCGACCAAGCCGCCGCTGTGGCCGTTGCCGCGGCCCGCGAGGTTATCGCCGGTCAGATGAGCGCCGCAGAAGCGAACAAGTTAACCGACACCGCCATCGACGAGGTCGGCGCCAAGCTGCACTGATGCCTTGACTGATTAACGAAAGCGCCCCGGTGGACACGCCGGGGCGTTTTGCGTTTGTCGGACGCGCTAACCGGCCCGGTGATCCAGGCGCAGCTGCGCGACATCCTCGTTCCGGTCGGCGCGCTGTTGGTCGCGCAGCGCCGCGGCGACGTAATCCAGATGCGCCGCCACAGCCGCTTGGGCGCGGTCCGGGGCCCGGTCTTGCAGCGCCTCGTTGATGGCGCGGTGCTGGGCCAGAAGCGCGCCGCGGGTCGTGCGCTGCTTGAACATCACCCGCCTGTTGTAGAACACGCCAGAGCGCAGCAGATCGTACATCGACCGCATCATGTGCAGCATGACGACGTTATGGCTCGCCTCCACGATGGCCATGTGGAACTGCACATCCAGCTCCGCCTCCTGATCCGACCCGCGTTCGTTGACGGAGCTAGCCATCCGGTCGAATACCGCCGCAATGACCGCCAGATCCGTGTCGGAGGCCAGCCGCGCGGCACGCCGGGCCGCCAGCCCTTCCATATCCCGCCGGAACGACAGGTAGTCGAACACCGCCTCATCGTGCCGCCCGAAAAGGTCCGTCAAAGCCGGCGCAAAGGCGCTGCCCAGAACGTCGGCGACGTAGACACCGGCGCCGGGCCGCGCGCTTAACAGGCCGCTCTCTTGCAGGTGGGACAGCGCATCGCGCAGCGAAGGGCGGGACACACCCAGACGCTCGGCCAGGTCACGCTCGGGCGGGAGGCGCTCGCCCGGTCGCAAGACACCGCGCAGGATCAATTCTTCGATCTGGCGGATCACGGCCTGAGACAGCTTTTCCGGTGTGACGGGGCGGAAGGGCATCGGGGGTCCTCGCAAAATTGGTCAAATGATATGACCACGCGTCCGGCCCCGCAAGACACGCGCTTTAACCTGCCCTTAACCAATCCGCGCCTAGCGTGCGGGATGATCCGGCGACTTGGTTTCGTTCTTCTGGCGCTCTCCGCCTGTAACGCGGCGGGCCCCCATTTCAGGGGCCTGCCGCCGACGCGGGTGACGGTCGACGGGTCGACTTTCGATGTACGTGTGCGCGACGAATTGGCCGAAGCGATCCGGGTCAACGCCGAATACGCGCCCCGTTTCGGGCCCATCCGCGACCGGGCCAGTCAGGCTATGGCGATGGTCAGCGGCTGCACGGTGCGCGAGGTGCGCGGGGATCAAGCGCAAGCTACGGGTATCCTCGACTGCGACGGCAAAAATGGTCCCATCGACCGGTCCGTCCGAACGGACGCGCTGAGCTGCCTGACCACCGACAGCTATGTCAGCCCTGCAACGGGGGAGGTTGTGGCCACGGTGGATTGCACCCCGATCTGACAATATCTTGTGGATAAGCGGCCCCTCGCCACCCTCCGTGGTGGTGCGCCCTTGACCACACGCCTTCCCGCCCGGCACTCTGTCCCCCACGGAATCGGAGAGTGCGTTGCGCTTCACCAGGCTCAGACTGACAGGCTTCAAAAGCTTTGTGGACCCGACGGACCTGCTGATCCAGGACGGGCTGACCGGCGTTGTGGGCCCGAATGGCTGCGGCAAGTCCAACCTGCTGGAGGCGCTGCGTTGGGTCATGGGCGAAAACCGCCCCTCTGCGATGCGCGGCGGCGGGATGGAGGATGTGATCTTTGCCGGCGCGGCCACACGGCCCGCGCGCAACTTCGCCGAAGTCTCCCTCCACATCGACAATTCGGACCGCCTCGCGCCTGCGGGCTTCAATGACGCGGACGCGCTCGACATCGTGCGCCGGATCACCCGCGACGTCGGCAGCGCCTACAAGGCAGCAGGCAAGGACGTGCGCGCCCGCGATGTGCAGATGCTCTTTGCCGACGCGAGCACGGGCGCGCATTCGCCTGCTCTGGTGCGTCAGGGCCAGATTTCCGAGCTGATCAACGCCAAGCCCAAGAACCGCCGCCGCATCCTCGAAGAAGCGGCTGGCATCTCAGGCCTATACCAACGCCGGCACGAGGCCGAGCTGAAGCTCAAAGGGGCGGAGGCGAACCTGGCCCGCGTCGACGACGTCATCGAACAGCTGGCGGGGCAACTTGCGGCCCTCGCCCGGCAAGCCCGCCAGGCGGCGCGCTATCGCGAGATTGGGGCCGAACTGCGCCAGGCAGAAGGCATGCTCCTCTATCGCCGGTGGCGGGAAGCGGATGCTGCCCGGCAGATCGCCGATGACGCCCTGCGCGCCCGCACCACCGACGCCGCGCAGGTCGAACGGGCCGTGCGCGAGGCCGCGGCGGCGCGCGAGGCGGCGGAGGCGGCGCTGCCCCCCCTGCGCGAGGAGGAGGCAATTGCCGCCGCCATCGTCCAGCGCCTCATGGTGCAGCGCGGCACGCTCGACGATCAGGCCCGCCAGGCCACGCAGACCATCGAACGGCTCACCGCCCGGATCGCGCAGCTGGGTCAGGATATGGGGCGTGAAGCGGCGCTCAACCGCGACGCGGCGGACACTATCGCTCGCCTTGAGTGGGAGCAGACCGAACTCGCCAAGGCTGGGGAGGGGCACGAGACCGCCCTCGCCGATGCTGCCGAAGAGGCGCGCGCCGCCGCGGCTGTCCTGACAGCGCGGGAGGCTGACCTGAGCCAGCGGACCGAGGATGTCGCCCGCCTCTCTGCGCGGCTCGGCTCTGCCCAGCGTCTGGCCGAAGACAGCCGCAAGACCGCCGAAAAGGCTACGGCGGAGGCGCAAAAGGCGCGCGAGGCGGCAGCGACCAGCCGTGACGCCCTGGCCCGCGCGGGGGAGGATATGACCCGCGCCCAAGCGGCAGCGGCCGAGGCCGAAGCGATCGCCACCCGCGCGGATGCCGCCCTGACCGCCGCCGAAGGCGCGCGGGCCGAGGCGCAAACGCGTGAGGCGGACGCCCGCGCCGAATGGTCCGAGGCCGAAGGGGAGGCGACGGCCATCGGCGCCGAAGCCTCCGCCCTCGCCCGCCTCGTCGCGCGGGAGACGGGTGCGGAGGACCAACTGCTCGACCGTCTGCAGGTCACGCCGGGCTATGAGGCCGCTTTGGGCGCCGCGCTGGCCGACGACCTGCGCGCGCCCGAAGTGACGGGGGCGGCAGGCTCCGGCTGGGCGCAATTGCCGACCTACCCAGATGCGGCGCCCTTGCCGCAGGGGGCGGAGCCGCTCTCCGCCCATGTCACGGTGCCGGGCGTCTTGGCCCGCCGGATCGGGCAGATCGGTCTGTGCGCGGCGGAGGACGGCGCGCGCCTGCAACCGGCGCTCCAGCCCGGTCAGCGGCTGGTCAGCCGCGCCGGCGATCTGTGGCGCTGGGACGGGTTCCGCGCCGCGGCGGCGGACGCGCCCAGCGCGGCGGCGCTGCGCTTGCAGCAGCTCAACCGGCTGGAGGAACTCAAACAGGCCCAGACCCACGCCGCCGCGCGCGCACAAGGGGCCGGCCAGGCGCTGGAGGCGCTGAGCACGCGGCTGGCGGAGCTAACGGCGGCGGACAAGGCCGCGCGGCAGGCACGGCGCGAAGCGGACCAGATGGTCGCCGACACCGGCCGCGCACTCAGCCGGGCGGAAGCGGAGCGCAACCTGGCCGAAGGGCGGCTCGAAAGCCTGACCCTCGCCGCCGCGCGCCACGATGAGGAGGCGATGGCCGCCCGCACCCGCCTCAAAGAGGCCGAAGCCGCTTTGGCAGACCTGCCCGATGTGGATGCCGCCCGCGCCGAAGCCGAAGATCTGCGCCTCACAGTCGAAGCCGCGCGCATCACGATGATGTCCCGGCGCAGCGCGGAATCGGACCTCCGCCGCGAGGGGGAGGCCCGGATCAAGCGCAGCCAGCAGGTGACCAAGGACCTAAGCGGCTGGCGCCACCGCCAAAGCACCGCAGAGGCCCGCAGCCTAGAGCTCTCCACCCGCAAGACGGAAGCCGAGGCCGAACTCGCCGCCGCCCAAGACGCCCCCGCCACCATCGCGGCGGAGCGCGAGGCGCTGGGCCAGGGCCTAAGCGAGGCGGAGGCGCGCAAAGCTGCCGCAACCGACGCGCTCAGCGCAGCAGAAGGCGCTCTGCGCCAAGCCGCCGAGGCGGAGCGCCAGGCGGAACGCACCGCCTCCGACGCGCGAGAGGCCCGGGCCGCCGCCGCCGCGCGGGCGGAAGGCGCAGCGGAGACGGTGCAAGCCGCCGCAGCCCGCATCGCGGACGAGCTGCAACAGACACCGAACCAGCTGCTCACGGCCCTCGATGTCACGCCGGACGATATGGCAGATGCCAGCCGGCTGGAGGCGGACGTCGCCCGGCTGAAACGTCAGCGCGACGCCCTGGGCGCGGTCAACCTGCGCGCCGAAGAGGACGCCAAGGACGTCCAGGCCGAACACGACACGTTGCACACCGAAAAGGCCGACCTCGAAGAGGCGATCAAGACCCTGCGCACCGGCATCGCAAGCCTAAACCGCGAAGGGCGGGAGCGTCTGCTGACCGCGTTCGAGCAGGTCAATTCCAACTTCGCGATGCTGTTTAAGCACCTCTTCGGCGGGGGGGAGGCGAACCTCGTCATGGTCGAAAGCGACGATCCGCTCGAGGCCGGGCTTGAGATCATGTGCCAACCGCCGGGCAAGAAGCTCAGCACCCTGTCGCTGCTGTCTGGGGGCGAGCAGACGTTGACCGCCTTGGCGCTGATCTTCGGCGTGTTCCTCGCCAACCCCGCCCCGATCTGCGTGCTGGACGAGGTCGACGCGCCGCTGGACGACGCGAACGTCACGCGTTTCTGCGACCTGCTGGACGAGATGTGCCGCCAGACCGAAACCCGCTTCCTGATCATCACGCACCATGCGGTGACGATGGCACGGATGGACCGGCTGTTCGGCGTGACGATGGCAGAGCAGGGCGTCAGCCAGCTCGTCTCCGTCGATCTGAAGAAGGCGGAAACCCTCGTCGCATAGAAAAACGGCCCGCCACGAGGTCAGGCGGGCCGTTGGCACTCACCACCGGAAAAAAAGGTTTACTCGGGCGCGCGTTCGATCAGCGCGTCTTCCGTTACGTCGACAAAGACGCGCACGTCGCCGGCTTCCAGGTTCAGCTGGATATTGAGGCTGTCCATGCTGACGCGCACGTCCGTGGCGCCGATGCCCCAGATCAGGCCACCCACGCTCAGCTCCGCCTCGGTCAGCTCACCGTTCATGCCGACGAACAGCTCGGACACGGTGCCAATGTCTTCCTGGTTCGCGTCAAAGACGGCCGCGCCGGTCAGATCTTCGGTGGTGATGTCGGCCAGTTGCAGACGTTCCCAGCCCTCCAGCGCGATCTCGGGCGCGGGCGCGGCGTAGATATCCTGCGTCTCCTGGTCGACGGCGCCCGACGCCATCTCACGCTCTTCGGTGTCCATGCCGGGCGCGATCGGCTGCTCGGCGCCCAGCTGCTCTTCCGAGCCGACCGGTTCGGACAGGGCCATATCGCTGTCCGCATCGTCCATCGGGGCCGCATCGGCTTGCTGCTCGGGGTCGGTCAGGGTGACGTTCTCTTCATTGTCGCCCGCGATATCGACGCCGGCGCCGGCATCGATTTCCGGCTCTGCGGCTTGATCGCTTGCGGTGGTGCCGATGTCGGCGGTTGCGCCGGATTCGGAGTTCGGCATCTCACCGCTGCTGGACACGCCAGGGCCCGGCACGCTGTCGGCGGCTTTGCTGGTATAGCCGGCTTGCGCCAGGGCGCTGCCTGCGGTCAGGGCCAGAACGGCGGCGGAGGTGTAGAGGATTTTCATATCGCGGTCTCCTATGCTCGGAAGGTCTGATGTCCGAACGAAGGCGCGCGCCGATGGTTCCAAATCGCCGCTTTATTTCAGGGCGTTGGGCGGGGCGCTGCGAACGTGCTCGCCGCGCCCTTTGGTCCATTTACAGCTTGGACAGCAGCGCCGGCGTCGGCCACGCATCGGCGGGCAGGCCCAGCCGGGCCTGTTCCGCCTGCACCGCAGCCCGGGTGCCGGCGCCCAAAATGCCGTCGATCCCGCCCACATCGTAGCCCTTTGCGGCGAGCTTGCACTGCAGCGCTTTCATCTGATCGCTGTCCAGCCCGGCATCGGGCTGGCCCGCGTCATAGACTTGCGCACCGCCCAGCCGGGTCGCGAAATAGGCGGCCGTCAGCACGTAGGTAAAGCTCTGGTTCCACTCGAAATAGACGTTGAAGTTCGGATAGGCGAGGAAGGCCGGCCCCTTATGGCCCTGCGGCAGGATCAGCGAGGCGGGCAAATCCGCCAGACGTCCGGCGCGCGGTGCCACCCCCAGGGCCTGCCACGCGGCGGCGGGCTTCACGGTGCCAAGGCCCGAC
>JBCDFL010000187.1:0-6458 GCA_039178165.1 Pseudomonadota bacterium
AGATGGCGGCGATGGGGCCGGTGCGCCTCAGCGCCGTGCTCGCGGCACAGAAGGAAATCATCTCCGTCGCGCGGCGCCTCGCGGACGAGGGCAAGATCAACCTCGCCGGGCGCGGCGGCGAGAAAATGGTCTAGGAGGCAGACCGCATGGACCGCGCCAGGGTTCTCAGCGACGCGGACATCGCGACACTCGTCAAAGGCCGGGCGGAGGAATTCGCGCGCGACGAGGTGGTCACCCAGCGCTTGCCGGCCGCGCAGTTTGTCGCGCAGCGCCTGGAGTTCGACCCGGATCCGCCCGAGCCCGCGCAGGCCAAGGAGGAAGATGCGCCGCCCCAGAGCGACTTCGCCCCGAGCCCAGCGCCACCGACCATCGACCTCGAGGCCGAGAAAAGGACCGCGTTCGAGGCCGGCAAAGCGGACGCCGCCAAAACCTACGAGGCCGCTTTGCGGGAGGCGCAGCAAAAGGCCGCCGAGGTGGCACGATGGGACGCCGACCGCCTCATCGAAGAGACATGCGCGCCTGTGATCGCCCTGCTCGGCAGTCTGGTCGCGCAATCGAATGCCCGCGAGGCGGAGCTGGCCCAGCGGATCGAGGCAGCCGTGCAAGAGCTGGCCAGCGTGCGCGCAGGCCAGGCCATCGACGCGCTGCCCGCGGCCTTTCGCGCGCGGATCGAAGAGCTTGCGCGCAAGACCGCTATCGACAGCATGCCCGCCAGCATCACGCTCCACCCCGCCGATCTGGAGGCTCTGTCGCTGGAGGCCGGCGATCTCGGCGGCCGGCTCCGCGCCGACCCGGCGCTGGCGCGCGGCGACGTCGTGCTGGATTTCGGCGACATGGAGGTCCGCGACACGCACCGCGCGACGGGTGCGCCATGACCCACGTGCTGGACCGTCTGATCGGCCGCACCGCACACTTTGGCGCACCGGCCCGGCCCGCCGTAAGCGCACGTGTCCTGCGCTTCGACGGCTTGATCGTGGAATGCGCCGCGTTCGGCGCCAGCCCCGGGACGCGCTGCGCTGTCGATACCGAAACCGGCGTCCCCGTCCGCGGCGAAGTCGTCGGCTTCGACCGGGGCCGGACGCTGCTCTTGCTGGAGGATGCGGGCGCGCGGATCGGCGCCACCTGCCGTGTGCGCCCCCAGGCGGGATCACACGGCGTCGCGGTGGGGCAGGGCCTTCTGGGCCGCGTGCTGGACGCCGATGGCGCGCCGCTCGACGGCCTTCCGCCCCCGAGCGCGGCGCAGATCAGGCCACTAGCCGGCACGCCGCTCAACCCGCTGGACCGCCAGCGCGTGCGCGAGCCACTGGATGTGGGGGTGCGTCTGATCAATGCGGGCCTGACCGTCGGGCGCGGCCAGCGACTAGGGATCGTGGCGGGTTCGGGCGTGGGCAAATCCGTGCTGATCGACATGATGGCCCGCTTTACCCACGCGGACGTCGTCGTCGTCGGCCTGATCGGAGAGCGCGCCCGCGAAGTCGCCGATTTCGTCGCTCAGCTGATGGAGAGCCCGGCCCGGGAGCGGACGGTGATCGTCGCCGTCCCCGCCGACCGCTCGCCGCTGCTGCGCCTGCGCGCCGCGCAACGCCTGCACGCCATCGCGGAGCATTTCCGCGAGGAGGGCAAGCAGGTTATGCTGATCATGGACAGCCTCACGCGCGTCGCCCACGCCCGGCGCGAGGTCGGCCTCGCCCTGGGCGAGCCGCCCACCGCCAAAGGCTATCCGCCCTCCGCGCTCGCGCTTATCCCGACCCTGCTGGAACGGGCCGGGCCGGGCCGGCGCGGCGACGGCGCGATCACGGCCTTCTATACGATCCTGGCGGACGGCGACGACACGGTGAACGACCCGGTCGTCGACACCGCCCGCGCGATCCTGGACGGCCACATCGTTCTGTCGCGCGCCCAGGCCCAGGCGGGCCTTTATCCCGCGATCGACCTATCCGCCTCCGTCAGCCGAGTGATGAAGGACATCGTTCCCAAGGCGCAGGCCGACGCCGCCACGCACCTGCGCCGGCTCATGGCCAGCTACCGGGACAACCGCGACATGATGCTGCTGGGCGCCTACGCCCCAGGCCAGGACCGCACACTGGACGAGGCGGTGTCCCTGTGGCCGCGGATCGAGGGGTTCGTCCGGCAAAGCAGCGACGAGCGGGCCAGCTACGCGGACAGCGTCGCGGACCTGGCCGCGCTGATCGGACCCCAGGATGATTGAGCGCCGGTCCCGCGCCATGGGCGTTCTGAAGATGAAGGCGCGCCGCGAGGCCGCCGATCACGCGCGCGCCCTGCGCGGCATCGCCACCGAAGAGCTGGCCGCCTTCGACCGGGTCTCCCGCCTGTCGGCCCTGCTGGACGGCGCCCGCAGCCTCGAACGCGGGGCCGCGAGCAAAGGCGCGCTGGCCGCGAACGTGTCCCTCCTGTCGGCCTTGGCGGAGCAGCGCGCAGCGGCCGAGCGGCATCTGAGCGCGCTCGCGGCGCAACGCGTGCCCGTGGTCTCGCAACTAAGCGCCGCCTCCCTGCGCCAGCATGTGCTGAAGGAACGCCAGGGCCAGCTTCAGGCCGCGCTCCGGGCCGAACGCGACGCGCGGACGCAAGAAGATGCCGCCGACACCCACAATCGGAGCCAATTTCGCACGCCGAGCGGCGGGCGTTAGGCCAACTGGCATCCTTCTTGCAGCAAAGCCTCGAGACCTTCGCAATGGATGCTCCGCCGTGATGCTTGCCGCCCCTTTCCCGTCCACACCGCAGACCCTCGGGCAGGCCGACGGCGGCCCGCCCTTCCAAGAGCGGGCGGCCTTGCCCCAAGCGGGCGAAGCGGACGTGGCACCCTTCGCCGATCAATTCGCCGAATGGGCGGGCCGGGCGGACGTTCCTGCCGAACCCTTGCTGACCGAAAGCCCTTCTTCTGCGGGGTCATTGGACGCCGCAACGCCGGCCGATCCAGCGGGAGACGCGCCCGGCGGGGCCGCGACCCTTGGCGCTGCGCTGCCCGTATCGACCCTGCCGGCAAAACCAGTCTCGCAGCCCGTGGAAACAGGCGCCCTGCCGGGACGGACCCGCATTCTGGACCTGCCGAAGATGCCGATGGAGGCGCCCCGCGACGCGCCCCAGCACGCTCTGCCCGAACTGGCTGCCGCGCCTTCGCAGGTCGCGCCAGCCACTCCGGCCAACCTGCCCGCCTTGCCGGATCTGCAACCGGCGCCGACGCTCGATGTCGCGCCGGGCGCGGAGGCCGCCGGGCCAGGGCTCCTGCGGCCCGATGGGCCGGCACAGCCCGCTCAGGCCTCAAACACGCCGGGCGCGCCCGCCGCAATCCCGCTCGACACACGCGTGCCGGGATGGACGGACCGGATGGCCAGCGACATCGCGGGCGCGCGGCTGACGGGTGGGCAGGACATCTCCCTGTCACTGACCCCCGAACACCTCGGCCATCTGCAGATACGTCTGTCGGTGGAGAACGGCGCCGCCCAGATCCAAATCCTCGCCGAGCATCCCGAAGCCGCGCGTCTTCTCGCCGACGCCCAGCCGCGCCTGGCCGACGCGCTGGCCCGCTTCGGCCTCGACCTCGCCCAGCACACGACCGATGTCATGGGATCCGGCGCGCAATCGCAGCGGGACCAGGGCCAGCCGGCCTACCCCACCGCCCCAGACACGGCCGAGGCAGAGGCCCCTCCGACAGAGGCGCCCCCGGACGTGGCCCCCGCCCTCCCCCGTTTTTCCCGAATTGATCGCATCGCGTAAGGCGCCCCATGACAGACACAGCCACCGCAGAGATGACCCAGGCGCCGAAAGGCGGCTTCCTTAAAAAGGTCCTCGTCGGCCTCATCGCGCTCGCCGTCCTGGGCGGCGGGGGCTTCGCGGGCGGCCTGTTCTACGCCCAGCAACAGAACGAGGCGCCGGACGACATCCTGACCCTGCTCGAAGATGAAGACAGCGCCGCGCCCGGCACACCGCGGCGGGTGCCAAAGGTCGTGCCCGACGACACCCTGTTCCAAACCAGCTATTACGAGTTCCCCGATCTGCTCACGACGAACTTGAAAGACAGCCGCCGCTTCCTGCAACTCGGGATCGGGATTTCCACCCAGTACGACGCGACCGTCGTCGCGAATGTCGAACGGCACGTGCTGGCGATGAAGTCCGACATGCTCGCCGTGATGAGCGGCTTTACCGAAGAGGACGTGACCGGGCAGGAGAGCCGCGCGGCCCTGGCCGACGCGCTCAAAGCGGCCATCAACGCACGGCTGGAGGAGCTGGAAGGCTTCGGCGGTGTCGAAGCGGTCTACTTCCCGTCCTTCGTGATGCAATAGGGCGCCCCATGACGCACGACACCGCCACAGGGCTCGGCGCAAGCCTGAGCGATACCGAGGTCGATGACCTGGTCAAAATCGCGCAAAACGGCGCGGCGCGGCCCACCGCCACGGACGTCAAACCCTACCAATTCGGCCATGACAACCTGGCCGAGCTGAGCGATCACAACGGGCTCGAGGTCGTCAACGAACGGTTCTGCCGCATCGCGCGCGAGCGGATGTTCCAGTTCCTGCGCACCTACGCAAACGTCAACTATATACAGCCCGGCGCGGAGACCTACGAGAATTTCAGGCGTGGGCTCGACCCGTTCCTCAGCATGACGCTGGTCTACGTCCCCGAAATTCGGGCCAATTGCCTCGTGGTGATGCGGCCCGACTTCGTGTCGCTGCTCACCAACACCTATTTCGGCGGTCCGCTGGAATATCTCAGCACCACCAGACGGGATTTCACCGAGAGCGAGGCGCGGGTCCGATCGCTTTTCGTACAGGAGCTTCTGAAGGGGTTCGAGCAAGCCTGGCGCGAAATCGTGCCCTTGTCCTTCGAGGTCAAACAGCACGAGGACAGCCTGGCCTTCCTGCACTTCGTCGAAGAGGAGGATCAGGTCCTGCGCTCGTCCTTCATCGTCGAGTTGCCGGAGGTCGATCCGGCCCTGATCGAGGTGCTCTACCCCGTTCAGGCGCTCAAATCCATCGCGCCGGAAATCCGCGCGGCCATGCAATCCACGGCGGCGCCCGAAAACGTCCTCTGGCGGGCCCGATTCCACCGCGCCCTGATCGACATCCCGCTCACGCTCACGGCCCGCCTGGCGGAGGTCGATCTGCCGCTGCACGAGCTGGCCCAACTGAAAACCGGGAAGGTGCTGCCGCTCAACGCGGATCTCAGCCCGCAATTGCTGATCGAGGATGCGCGCCTCTTCGACGTTGTGCCCGGCAAGCGCGGGCGCAGGGCCGCCGTGTCCCTGGAACGCAAACTCGACCGATCGACGGAGGGAGCCTGACATGACAGAAGAGACCGAACACGCCACCGAAGCTGCGCAGCCCCAGGCCACCGCGCACGGCGCCGAAGGCGAAATTTTGGAGCAAGCGGACAGCGTGATCCCCGATCTGGGCGTCCTGTCGCGGGTCAAGGTCACCCTGACCGTCGACGTGGGCCAGACCCAGATCACCCTGCGCGATCTTATCCGCCTCAACGAAGGCTCTGTCCTCGAACTCGACCGGCTGGCTGGCGACCCGCTCGAGGTATTGGCGAACGGCGTGCCCATCGCCAAGGGCGAGGTCGTCGTGGTGGGGGAGAAGTTCGGCGTCCGGCTCGGCGAAATCGTGGAAGCGCGCAGGCGCGTCAAAAACCTCTAAACTTCTTCGAAGATGGCACGAAACCTGCAGCCCGTGGTCAGAGACCTTGCTGGAGACATCGCGCCTTGGAGCCCTTCACCCCCGAAAGATTTATGATCATCGCGGTCTTCGTCGCCGTCCTCGTCGGCGTCTGGGGAATCATCCGCCTCAACCGGGACACGCTGGCCACGCGCCTCAAAGCGACCCGGCGGATCGAGGTGGAAAGCGTCGCCCGGCTGACCCAAGATGCCCAGGCCGCGCTGGTCGCGGTCGACGGCGCGCGGCTTCTGATCGTGTCGGGCAAGCGCACGGGCATCGCCATCCACCCCCTGCCCGCGGATGGCGCGGGCCCCGCGGTGGACACCCCATGATGCGGGCCGTCCTGATCGCCGGTCTGGCCCTGACGCCGTCGCTGGCCGCGGCGCAGCAGGGCATTCCGATCCTGTCGCTCGACAATGACGGGGGCACGACCTACTCGCTGTCCTTCCAGCTTTTGGCGTTCATGACGGCGTTGACGGTGCTGCCCGGTCTGGTGCTGGGCATGACGGCCTTCACCCGGATCATCATCGTCCTGTCGATCCTGCGGCAAGCCCTCGGCACGATGCAGACGCCGCCGAACCAAGTGCTGATCGCAATCGCGCTTTTCCTGACCTTCTTCGTCATGCAGCCCGTCCTGACGGAGGTCTACACCTCCGCCGTCAGCCCCTATCTCGACGGAACGCTGGCGCCCGACGCCGCCATCGCGACCGCGTGGGAGCATCTGTCCGGCTACATGCTGTCCAACACGCGGCAGAACGATTTGCTGATGTTCTCCGAACTCAGCGG
>JBCDFL010000188.1:0-6326 GCA_039178165.1 Pseudomonadota bacterium
AGAACAAGGCCCCGCTGACCCACGACACCTACCGCTACATCTTCGATCGCCCGGCCAATCTGGATTTCGAGCCCGGCCAGGCGGCGGAGCTCACGCTGCACAAGGAGGGCTGGACCGACGAAGGCCGCGCCTTCACCTTCACCTCGCTGCCCTCGGACGACGATCTGGAGTTCGTCATCAAAAGCTACCCGTCCCACAGCGGCGTGACCGAACTGCTGCCCGATCTGCCCCTGGGCGGCGCGGTGGAGCTGGACGGCCCCTTCGGCGCGATCAAAGACCAAGGGCCGGGCGTGTTCCTGGCCGCGGGTGCCGGCATCACGCCCTTCATCGCGATCCTGCGCGCGCGGGCGCAGGCCGGCACGCTGGACGGCTGTCACCTAGTCTTTTCCAACAAGACGGCGGGGGACATCATCCTGCGCGACGATTGGGCCGCTATGGACGGCCTGCGCGTCACCCATGTCCTCGCGGATGAAGAGGTGGAGGGCGCGCACAAGGGTGAGGTCGACGCCGCCTTCCTCAAGGCGCAGGAGGTCGACCTGTCCGGTCATGTCTATATCTGCGGGCCGCAAGGCTATGTCGACGCCATGCGCGACGCGGTCACGGAGCTGGGCGTCGCCAAGGACAAGATCATCACCGAAGACGGCTGGTAAGGGCTACTCGCCCTGTAGCGCGGGCGCCAGGATCGCGGCGCGGGCGGCCTTGGCCGCCTCCGCCGCGCTGATCGCCGCCCGCGAGCCTATGAGGGGAAAGTCCAGCGCCGCGTCCCCGACCTGGACCCGCCAGCTTTGGCCGGCCTTGAACATCTCCACCTCCGCGGGAGAGATCGGGAACAGGTAGGTGACCGCCCCGTCCAGCGCATTGCCGCGCCAGATCAGCTCCGGCACGGCGACGTCGCGGGTGCTGACCCGCCCGCCGCCGATGCGCAGGGTGGAGGTGAGGCGGTCCGCATACCCCTCCGCGATGAACCCAAGCCCGACCAGCGCGCCCGGGCCGTCCGGGTCGCAAATGACGACCGCAAAGCTGCCGTCGGGCCGCACCAATGCGGCCATGTCCAGCTCGGGGTTGTACATCGCGTCGCCCGGCACGACCCGGGCCCAGACATCCGCCAACGGGGCGCCGGGCAGGCACAGCAACAAAAGGGCGAGCAGCACACGCATTCATCGAAACGTGCGGCCCGCCGCCGCGCTTTGCAACGGCGGCGCGGCTTTCATTGAAATGTCGCCGATGCGTTGTTACGCTTGGGACACGCCCGGCGCCGGGCTTTGGCGCAGTGATATGGAGGACAGATCTCTGTCGATCGAGGCAACGGCGCAGCGCGCCGAACCCGCAGGACCCCAGGTCCAACCCGAGGACAGCAGCGATGCGCAGCTCGCCCTGGTTCTCAGCTCCCTTTCCGATGACAAGGCCGAAGACATCGTGCAGATCGATCTGCGCGGGAAGACGGCCATTGGCGATCACATGGTGATCTGCTCTGGCCGCTCCACACGCCAGGTTGCCGCCCTGTCGGAGAAGTTGGTGCAGCGCCTCAAGGAGGCGTTTGGCATCGTCGCGCGGATCGAAGGCAAGGATGTCGGCGATTGGGTGCTGATCGACACGGGCGACGTTGTCGTCCACGTCTTCCGCCCCGAAGTGCGCGAGTTCTACCAGCTCGAAAAGATGTGGCTGCCGACCGGCACGACCCACTAGGGGCTGCGCGACCACGTGAAGGTTCACATCTGCGCCGTCGGGCGCTTGCGCGGCGGGCCTGAAGCGGAGCTCGTGTCGGACTATCTGACCCGCTTCGACCGGACGGGCCGCGCCCTCAGCCTCGGCCCCGCCCAGATGATCGAGGTCGAAGACCGCAAGGGCGGCGGCATTGGAGCAGAGGCTGACCTGCTGCGCCGCGCGCGTCCCGCCGGCGCGCTCCTCTGCTGCCTCGATGAACGGGGGCGCACGCTCTCTTCCCTCTCTTTCGCCGACCGGCTCGCCTCCTGGCGGGACGAAGGGCGCGGCCCCATCGCCTTCGTGATCGGCGGCGCCGACGGGATCGCGCCCAGTCTTCGGGCGGAGGCGGACTACAGCCTGTCCTTCGGCGCGATGGTCTGGCCGCACATGCTGGTGCGCGTGATGCTGGCCGAACAGCTGTACCGTGCGGCCTCCATCCTCGCGGGCGCGCCTTACCACCGCGCTTAGGGCAGGTCGATCACCGTGGTGCCCACATTCCAGCCGGTGACGTTGTCCCGTGCTTGGACCTGCACTTGCCGCGTGCCGTCCGGGATAGCCACGTCGCTGAGCGAGCGGGTGAACGGCTGCTCGTCCACATGCGGATGATAAAGCACGCGCATGCCCAGCTCCGTCCCGTCCATCGCCAGAACCCGCCAGCCGTCAGCATAGTGATCCCAGCCCGTGTCGCCATGCGAAATCGTCACGTCGAAGCGCCACGTGCCGCCGGACGGCGTTGCGGTCACCCCTTCGATCACGGGGGCGTCGGCCCAGGCGGGACCGGCCAGGCAGGCAAGCAGCAAAAGACGTCTCATGGGGCATTCTCCAGCAAGATGCGGCGCGATTGGGAGGCGAATTCCCGGCGCCAGATGACTAGGCAGGTAAAGAGGATCGCCGCCAGATAGGGCACCGGCCCGCCCAGCCACACGGCGGAGGCCAGCGCGAAATAGACGGACCTCAGCCCGCGGTTGAAGGCCCGCGCGGCGGTCACGTTGATCTCCGCCGCTTGGGCGGCGCGCGGGGCACATAGCGGATGGGCAATGTCGTTCGGCACCGCGCCCATCAGGACCGACGCATAGCCGAAGAGGCGATTGGACCAGACGAACTTCAAAAAGGCGTTGGTGAGAAACAGCGCCACGACGACCAGCTTCAGTTCCCACACAAAGGCGGGATCGGCACTCAGCAGCAATTCGGTCGCGATATCCGTCAACGCGTCGGCATTGCCGATCAGCGCCAGCGTACCGCCGATGGCCAGCACCGCGGTCGAGGCGAAGAAGGCCGTGCCCTGCCGCAAGCTGCCGATGATCTGCGCGTCGAAGATCCGCGGCTCGCGCGTTATCATCTCCTGCATCCAGGCGCGGCGGTAGGCGGCCATGATCTGACTGACCGAAATGCGCCCCTTCGGCGGGTGTTCGATAACGAAGCTGAGCGCCTGCCAGGCCAGCACCGCAAGCGCCAGCGCGGCGAAATCCAGCGGTGTGAACAGGGACAAACGATCGCTCCAGGTCATGTGCGCGGTGATAGGCGATGCACCCGCCGCTTGCCAGCCCGCCAAATTGGTAATATATTTTTACCAAAGGGAGGGCCTCGCATGGACATGCCGATACCGGACAGCACGGTCTTAAACCGTAAGGCGCAGGTGGTTGCGGCGCTGCAGAAGGTGTTGCCACCCGATTCGGTGATCAGCGACCCGGCGGAGACGCGCGCCTATGAATGTGACGCCCTGACCGCCTATCGCTGCCCGCCCCTGGCGGCGGTTCTGCCCTCTACCACCGAAGAGGTCGCCGCGGTCCTGCGGGTGTGCTTCGAGCTCGGAGTGCCCGTCGTGCCGCGCGGATCGGGCACGTCCCTCGCCGGTGGCGCGCTGCCGACCGCCGATTGCGTGATCCTGGGCGTGGCCCGGATGAACGCAGTGCTGGAGACGAATTACGCCGACCGGCTGATCCGCGTTCAGACCGGGCGTACCAATCTTTCCGTCACCGGCGCGGTGGAGGAGGAGGGGTTCTTCTACGCGCCCGATCCGTCCTCGCAGCTGGCCTGCGCCATCGCCGGCAACATCGCGATGAATTCGGGCGGGGCGCATTGCCTCAAATACGGTGTGACGACGAACAACCTGCTCGGCGTGACGATGGTCACGATGGCGGGCGAAGTGGTGGAGATTGGCGGCGGCCACCTCGACACCGGCGGTCTGGACCTGCTGGGCGTGATCTGCGGTTCCGAAGGGCAGCTGGGCGTGGTGACTGAAGCCACCCTGCGCATCTTGCCCAAGCCCGAGGGCGCGCGGCCCGTGCTGATGGGCTTCGACGATGTGGAGGTCGCGGGCGCCTGCGTCAGCGACATCATCAAGGCGGGCGTGCTGCCCGTTGCGATCGAGTTCATGGACAAGCTCTGCATCCAGACCTGCGAGAATTTCGCCAAGGCGGGCTATCCCGATTGCGAGGCGCTGCTGATCGTCGAGGTCGAAGGCTCCGACGCGGAGATGACCGACCAGCTCGCGCGCATCGTTGAGATCGCCAAGCGTCACAATCCGGTCGAGCTGCGCGAAAGCGCCAGCGCCGAGGAAAGTGCGGCGATCTGGCTGGGCCGCAAGAGTGCGTTCGGCGCGATGGGCCAGATTGCAGACTATATGTGCCTCGACGGGACGATACCGGTGTCCGAGCTGCCCTACGTGCTGCGCCGCATCGGCGAGATGTCCAAGGAATTCGGCCTGGCCGTCGGCAACGTTTTTCACGCCGGCGATGGCAACATGCACCCGCTGATCCTGTTTGACGCGAACAAGCCCGGCGATCTGGAGCTGTGCGAGGCCTTCGGGGCGGAGATCCTGAAACTCTGCGTCGAGGTCGGCGGCTGCCTGACCGGCGAGCACGGCGTCGGGATTGAAAAGCGCGATCTGATGGACGTGCAATACGATCCCGCCGATTTGGAGGCGCAGATGGCCGTGAAGGATGTCTTTGACCCCGCCTGGCTGCTGAACCCGGCCAAGGTCTTTCCCTTGCCCGCCTCAGCGACGCGGCGGATGGCGGCGGAGTAAGGGGGCCAGCCCCCTCGGCGCTGCGCGCCTCACCCCCTGGAGTTGTTTTTGGCCAAGTGAAGATGATGGAACCGAGAGACGAGGCGGACTTGGCGGACATCGTCGCCCGGGCGAACGGGCCGCTGTCCGTGCGCGGCGGCAATACGCGCGGCATGGCCGCGCCGGGCACTGCGCTGAGCCTTGCGGGGCTCAGCGGTATCACGCTCTACGAGCCCGGCGCGCTGACGCTGGTCGCACGGTCCGGCACGCCCGTCGCGGATATCGAAGCGGCGCTGGCCGCCGAAGGGCAGCGTTTGGCGTTCGAGCCGATGGACCACCGGACGCTTCTGGGTACGGACGGGGTGCCGACCATCGGAGGGGTTCTGGCGGCCAACATCTCCGGTCCGCGGCGCATCGCGGTGGGCGCGGCGCGCGACTTTGCGCTGGGCGTGCGTTTCGTCGACGGGACGGGCCAGATCGTCAAGAACGGGGGCCGGGTGATGAAGAACGTCACCGGCTACGATCTGGTAAAGCTGCAATGCGGCGCGAAGGGCGCGCTCGGCGTGCTGACGGAGGTTTCTCTGAAGGTGCTGCCGCGGCCCGAGACCTCGGCGAGCCTGCGCGTGCCGGCAGCCGATGCGGCGGCGGCGGTCGATGTGCTGAGCCGTGCGCTCGGCACCCCCTACGAGGTGACGGGCGCCGCCTGGGACGGCGCGGATGCGCTGGTGCGGATCGAGGGGTTCGAGGCGTCGGTCGCCTACCGCTTGGACCAGCTGCAAGCTGCGTTGGGCGGCGCGCCGGCCGCGGTGGACTGGGACGGCGTGCGGAATGCCGCGACCTTTGCCGATACGCCCGGCGACGTTTGGCGTATCTCCGTCCGTCCTTCCGCCGCGCCGGGTGTCGTGGCGGCGCTGCCCGCGGGTGCGCAATGCCGCTTGGATTGGGGCGGGGGCCTCATCTGGGTGCTGTGTGCGCCCGGCACTGACTTGCGCGCCGCGCTAGGGCACCTCAGCGGGTTCGCCGTGCGCGTGCGCGGCGCGGGCCCCGTGCCGATGGACCCGCCGCAGCCGGAGCCGCTGGCGCGGATCGAGGCGGGCTTGCGCGAACGCTTCGATCCCAAGGGCCTTTTCCGCCCCACCCTGGCAGAGGTCTAGGCCGCATGATTTTGTGGAACATCACCCTCGTGCTGATCGGCTTTTTCCTGGCCTTCGCGGTCGGGCCGATGGCGCTCTTGCGGGCTGTGCGCCTGCCCGTCCGGGCGGTCTACGCGCTGCTCTTCGGGATGGCCGCGCTTCTGCTTCTGGGCCTGTGGGTGCAGGGGCAGATGAGCGCGCGGACCGATCATGCGGCGGTGCTGCTGTGCCTCTGGGGCGCCTGGCTTGCGGGCTGTGCGGCGCTGGTGCTGGCCCTGCGGCCCCGGCTGGACGCCGTGCGCTGGCGCTGGGCGCGCATGCTGGGCGCGGCGGCGACGACAGCACCCTGGTTCGGCTTCGCAGCCGCGCAACTGAACGGAGGCTAGGCGAGATGCAGACCCATTTCACCGACGCACAGCTCGAAGATCCCAAGCTCAAACGCGCCAATCAGATCCTGCGCTCCTGCGTGCATTGCGGGTTCT
>JBCDFL010000189.1:0-6292 GCA_039178165.1 Pseudomonadota bacterium
GGCATCGCGGTCGAAAAAGCCTCCATCCTCGACGGGCTGGAATATGGCGGCAGCGCGATCCTTAACAACGATGTGGAGACGGCGGCGGTCCTGCAGGCCAAGGCGCACGACGTGAAGCGCAAGGATATCGGCTTCGGCTGGCACGGCTTCGACTACAAACTCCTGGACGTGCAGGTCCAATCGGGTGCCTGCGTCGTGCGGGCCGAAGCGCACGAGGCGCCGCTGGTCTTCAAGATCGGCGCACCCGCGCCGCATTTCGCGATGAACGGCCTCGGCGCGCTGGCCGCCTGTGTGGAACTTGGCGCCGATCTGGCCCTGTCGGCCGCCGCGCTGGGCCGCTGGGCGCCGGGCGGGGGCCGCGGCGCGCGGGAGACGATCATCCTCGATCCCGTCGACACCCATCTGACGCTTGAGCTGATCGACGACAGCTACAACGCCAACCCGACCTCCATGAAAGCCGCGCTGGCGGTTTTGGCCGCAACCGATCCGCAGCACGACATCGGGCGCGTCTCCAAAGGTCGCCGCATCGCCTTTCTGGGTGACATGAAAGAGCTCGGACCGGCCGAGGCAGAGATGCACAAGTCGTTAAATCGCGCCGTGGAAGATGTACAACTTGCGCAAATTCACTGCATCGGCCCCCTGATGCGCCACCTGTGGGAGGCCCTGCCGGAGCCGCAGCGCGGCCTGCATGTCGACACGGCCGCGGAGATGCTGCCCCACCTGCCACGTCTGCTCGACGCCGGCGACGTGGTGCTGGCCAAGGGCTCGCTGGGTATGAAACTCGGCACCATCGTTGACGCTATCCGCAAAATGGGCCATCCGGGGGATGAGGCGGACAGCTAAGATCCGCCACAAGATATCGAGTTGGGAACACCGCTGATGCTCTACTGGTTGACGGCCCTGTCCGACGGCGGCGATTTTTTTAATCTTTTCCGCTACATCACCTTCCGCGCCGGCGGCGCCTTCCTGACCGCTTTGGTCTTCGGCTTCCTCTTCGGCAAACCGCTTATTAACGTCTTGCGCAAGCGCCAGGGCAAGGGCCAGCCCATCCGCGACGACGGCCCAGAAGGCCATTTCGCCAAGGCCGGCACCCCCACCATGGGCGGCCTGCTGATCGTCGGCGCCCTGCTGACCTCGACACTCCTCTGGGCGCGGCTCGACAACGGGTTCGTGTGGATCGTGCTCTTCGTCACGATGGCCTTCGCCGCCATCGGGTTTGCGGACGACTACGCCAAAGTCTCCAAGCAAACGACGGCGGGCGTTCCCGGTAAGGTCAGGCTTTTGCTCGGCTTTTTGATCGCGGGTATCGCCGCCTACGCCGCGACCCTGCTGCATCCAGACGATCTGCAAAGCCGGCTGGCCTTCCCGGTCTTCAAGGACGTGCTGCTGAACCTCGGCTATCTGTTCATCCCCTTCGCCA
Organism: Pseudomonadota bacterium; assembly: GCA_039178165.1. Lineage (GTDB taxonomy): Bacteria > Pseudomonadota > Alphaproteobacteria > Rhodobacterales > Rhodobacteraceae > JBCBCP01. The sequence continues at coordinate 1,421 of JBCDFL010000189.1, forward strand.
TCATCGTGATCGTCGGCGCGGCCAACGCGGTGAACCTGACGGACGGCCTCGACGGCCTGGCCATCATGCCGGTGATGATTGCTGCCATGACGCTGGGCATCATCGCCTACGCCGTGGGCCGGGTCGATTTCACCGAATATCTCGACGTCCACTACGTGCCCGGCACGGGCGAGATTTTCATCTTCTGCGCGGCCCTCTTCGGCGGGGGCCTCGGCTTTCTGTGGTACAACGCCCCGCCCGCGGCCGTCTTCATGGGTGACACCGGTAGCCTGGCCCTGGGCGGCGCGCTAGGGGCCATCGCGGTGGCGACTAAGCACGAGCTGGTCCTGGCCATCGTCGGCGGCGTCTTCGTGGTCGAGGCGCTGAGCGTCATCATCCAGGTCCTCTACTTCAAACGCACGGGCAAGCGCGTCTTCCTCATGGCCCCGATCCACCACCATTATGAAAAGAAGGGCTGGGCCGAGCCGCAGATCGTCATCCGCTTCTGGATCATCTCGCTGATCCTGGCGATGATCGGCCTGGCCACGCTGAAGGTCCGCTGAGCGTGGCCGCGGCGGGCGCAGTGCGGGAGACGGCGGCGATGATCGCCGGCATGCGCCCGGCCCTGCAGCCCGGCACCTGGTCCTTCGTGACGCTTGGCCCGGACGACCCGCGCCTGTCCCAAGCGCTGGCCACGATGCGCGAGCCCGAAGGCCTCTCCGTTATTCTGCCCGCCGGTGACGATGACCCTCTGCCGATGGCGCATATCCTGCTCCAAGTGACCTCCGCCCTCGACGGCGTCGGCTTGACCGCCGCCGTCAGCACGGCGCTGGCGGCGGCGGATATCCCTTGCAACGTGGTCGCCGGGCACCACCACGACCACATCTTCGTGCCGCAATCCCAGGCCAATGCGGCCCTCCGCATCCTCGAACGGCGCGCGGCGGAATGAGGGCACTTTTCCCGGCCATAAACATCACCGCCGCCAGGCCAGCACCACTGCAGGACGCGGCGCTATGATCCCGGTGCGCGGCCTCACCGGCGCGGACGTTGCGGTCCTGGGCCTGGGCCGCTCGGGCCTGTCGGCCGCCCGCGCGTTGGAGGCCGGCGGCGCCCACGCGCTTTGCTGGGACGATGGCGAAGCCGCGCGCGACCGTGCCGCGGATGCTGGGCTGCGTATCGAAGACCTGCGCCGCACCGATTGGACCGGCATCGCACGCCTCGTCGTCTCCCCCGGCATTCCGCACCTCTATCCCGCGCCAAACCCGGTCATCGCCGCGGCGCTCGCCGCAGGCGTGCCCGTCGACAACGATATCGGCCTTTTTTTCCAATCCGTGGCGACGCCGGACTGGACGCGCATGGACAGCCCGCCGCGCATCGTCGCCGTCACCGGATCGAACGGCAAATCGACGACCTCCGCCTTGATCCACCACATCTTCGAGGCGGCGGGCCGGCCCTGCCAATTGGCCGGCAATATCGGACGCGGCGTGCTGGACATCGACCCGCCGGGCCAGGGCGGCGTGGTGGTGTTGGAGCTGTCGTCCTACCAGCTCGAACTCGCCCGCAGCCTGACGCCCGATATCGGCGTCTTCACCAATCTCAGCCCCGATCACCTGGACCGCCACGCCGGGATGGGCGGGTATTTCGCGGCCAAGCGGCGGCTCTTTTCCGAAGGAGGGCCGGACCGCGCAATCATCGGCGTGGACGAGGCGGAGGGGCGGTTCCTTGCTGGCCAAATGGCCGAAGGGCCCGCCGACGACCGGGTCATCCGCGTCTCCATCAGCGCCAAACCGTCCGGGCCCGGCTGGCAGGTCGCGGCGCGCAAGGGCTTTCTGAGCGAGTGGCGCAAGGGCCGCCAGGTCGCCAGCATCGATCTGCGCGGCATCCCGGGCCTGCCCGGCGCACACAATCACCAGAACGCCTGCGCCGCCTTCGCCGCCGCCCGCGCCCTAGGCCTCGCCCCCAGGTTGATCGCGGACGCCCTGCACACCTATCCCGGCCTGCCGCACCGTAGCCAGCTGATCGCCGAAGTGGGCGGCGTGCGCTACGTCAACGACAGCAAGGCCACCAATGTCGACAGCGCTGCGCGGGCGCTGCAGGCTTTCTCCAGCATCCGATGGATCTGCGGCGGGCTGCAAAAAGAAGGCAGTCTGGACGCCGTCAACGCCGCCTCCGGCGCGGTGCGCCAAGCCTACGTCATCGGGCGCGAGGCGGCCGGCTTTGCCCTGCAACTGACCGCGCCCAAACGCATCTGCACCACGATGGAGGCCGCCGTGGACGCCGCCATCGCCGACGCGGAGCCCGGCGACGTGGTCCTGTTGGCCCCCGCCGCGGCGAGCTTCGACCAATACGACAATTTCGAGACCCGCGGCGAGGATTTCGTCGCCCGCGTCCGGGCCCGCCTTGGGGTGGGGGAAGATTTTTAGAGTAAAAATCTTGGGCCTCCGCAGCTGGCGGTGTGTTTGGGTGGATGAGTTTGGGGCTTCGGGTCTCACCAGGCCCAAATTGGTCCTGGGACCACCCTCGCATGATCTTCGGCGTGACAGAGCCCATCGGTCCGCTCAAGTAAAATAGCCGTATCCCGCTACGCGGGGCCCTCGGCGATTTTCCTTGCCCGGCCCGCTGTCCTCCGTCCCTTGGCGATCAAGCGAGGGCGGCTCCAGGACCAAAACGGGCATCTTTGCGAAGGCAAAGACGCCCAGTCGCAAGGCGCTTGTCTCGCAGAGACACGCGCAGCGACCTTGTTGCCAAGCTGGGAGGGGGTGGTGTCGACCGCGAGGCAACAAGCATCAGTCCATCTGCTACAGCACCCGAGAGCACCGCTACACGCATTCTTCTCTACAGGACACCGCTCTTAACAGCAGCGCACTAAAGATCAGCCCCGTGTCGCCTCACCTCAGCGCGCGGGCGCAGGCCATGGCCGACGACCAGGCCCATTGGAAGTTGTACCCACCCAGCCAGCCGGTGACGTCCACCGCCTCTCCGATCGCGTAGAGGCCGGGGACGGCGCGGGCTTGCATGGTTTTGGAGGACAGGTGATCGGTGTCGATCCCGCCCAGCGTCACCTCTGCCGTGCGGTAGCCTTCGGTGCCGGCGGGGGTCAGCGACCAGTCGCGCAGGCGGGTGTCCAGCCGGTCCAGTGCGGCGTCGGATTGATCGGCGAGGGGGCTGTCCATGGGCAGCTCCTCCGCAATGGCGTCGACTAGGCGACCGGGCAGGTGGCGGGCCAGCTCCGTCTTCAGCGCGCGGCGCCCCTGCGCCTGCCGCTGCGCGCGCAGATCGGGCAGGATCGCGCCGCCGGGGTCGAGGTCCACTTGCACCGCCGCGCCGTCCTGCCAATAGGATGAGGCCTGCAGCACCGCCGGCCCGCTAAGCCCGCGATGGGTGAAAAGCAGTGCCTCCTCGAACGCGGTGCCGCCGGCGGTGACACGCGCGGGCGCGCTGACCCCCGACAGGGCGGCGAAGCGCCCCTCGGGGAAAGTGAAGGGCACAAGGGCGGGGCGCGTGTCCGTGAGGCCTAGGCCAAACTGCCGCGCGATGTCGTAGGCAAGGCCCGTCGCGCCCATCTTGGGGATCGACTTGCCCCCCGTGGCGAGGACCAGTTGCGGTGCGGTAGCCTCGAGCGCCGCGCCGTCTTGGGTGAGGGAAACCGAGAAGACGCCGCCGTCCCGGCGCACCTCGTTCACGGAGGTCTTCAGGCGCAGATCGGCGCCGTTGGCCTCCATAGCGGCGCGGAGCATCGCGATGATCTCTTTGGCGGAGCCGTCGCAAAACAGCTGCCCCAGCGTCTTTTCGTGCCAGGCGATGCCGGCGCGGTCGACCATGTCGATGAAGTCCCACTGGGTGTACCGCGCCAGGGCGGATTTGGCGAAATGCGGGTTCTGGGACAGGAACGCCTCGGGGCGCGTGTGCAGGTTGGTGAAGTTGCAGCGCCCACCGCCGGAGATGCGGATCTTCTCCCCCGGGGCCTTGGCGTGATCGACGATCAGCACGCGGCCCGGCGCGTGGGCGGCGCACATCATGCCGGCAGCGCCGGCGCCCAGGATGATCGTGTCGTACTGCATGGGGGTTCCCTTGCCGCGCTACCGCGGCAGCGTCAACACGGCAGCATGGGCCAAGCCGCGTGGCCGCACCGACAAGCGCAATCCCGTGAGGCCGGTGGGCAGCGCCTCGCGCGCCGCCTATATCCCATCCACCATTTACGGAGACTTCCCCATGCACGCCCTCGACGCCGCCAGCCCCTTTCCCCACATCACGATCCCGCAGCTGGGCGAGGGCACTCTCACGCTGGGCGCGCCGCAGGGCCGCGGCTGGCAGATGGTCGTGATCTACCGCGGCCTTCATTGCCCGATCTGCAAGCGGTATCTGGGCGAGCTGCAGGGCATGCTGGACGACTTTCACGCCGCCGATGTCGATGTCCTCGTCGCCTCCGGCGATCCTGAGGACAAAGCGCGGGCCTTTGCCGATGAAGTCGGCCTCACCATGCCCCTCGGCTACGGGCTGACGCCCGCGCAGATGGCCGAGCTTGGGCTCTACATCTCGGACCCCCGCAGCCCGCAGGAGACGGACCGCCCCTTCGCGGAGCCGGGCCTGTTCGTGATCAACGGCGACGGGCACCTTCAGATCACCGACATCTCCAACGCGCCCTTTGCCCGGCCCGACCTGGGCGGCATCCTGCGCGGCATCACCTTCATCCGTGAAAAGGCCTACCCGATCCGCGGCACGCACCAAGTCTAATCTCTGGCCAGATCGGCGCCTCGTCTTTATAGTGCCGCGCGATGACCCGGGCGAACCGGGCGCGGCAGAGATGAGCAGGCGATGACGGAAATGGTCTATGGCGCGGTGCGGACCCGCGCGGGCGAGCCAATCTTGCCCAAATGGTGGCGCACTATCGAC
>JBCDFL010000190.1:0-6239 GCA_039178165.1 Pseudomonadota bacterium
GGCGGCACTGATCCTCGGGGACGCGATTGCCAACCACCACGTGGCGCTCGCCCGGCCGGACTGGATCGCGGGCTCCGACCAGGATGGCGCGCGCGGCGCGGCCACGCGCCTGCGGCTTCTGGATCGGATCATGGCCGAAGACTTGCGCGTCGTCGGCTTTCACATGCCCGGCGGCGGCCTCGGCCGGATCGACCGCAGCGAGTCGGGATACCTCTTCGTGCCGGGTGCCACATGAGGGCCCTGCTGATGGTCGCCCTCCTGGCCGCGCCCGCCTGGGCGAGCGAGGATATCGCCGACAAATATCCCGGCTCGATGCTCTACAACAAACCGGTGGAGGTCATCCCCAACGTCTGGTCGGCCATCGGCGCCACCGCGCCGCCGACCTACGCCAACAGCGGGCACAACAACAACCTCAGCTTCCTGGTGACCGGCGACGGCGTGATCGTCGTCAATGGCGGGGCCGCCTACGGCCTCGCCGCCGCCCTGCACGACGAGATCAAGGCGATCACCGACCAGCCCGTGCGCCTGGTGATCAATGAAAACGGCCAGGGCCACGCCATGCTTGGCAATTCCTACTGGGCGGACCTAGGCGTGCCGATCCTGGCCCATGTCGACGCGGCGGAAGAGATTGCCGAGAACGGCAGCTTCATCCTGGCCCGCATGCGCGATTACAACCGTGACAAGGCCGAAGGCACCTATGTCGCCCCGCCGACTCAGACCTTCGCGGATCGACACCTGATCGAGATGGGCGAGATGCGGATCGAGGTTCTGCACCTCGGCCCGGCCCACGGTCCGGGCGACATCCAGGTCTGGCTGCCGGAGCAAAGCCTCGTCATCGCCGGGGACATGGCCTTTCACGAGCGGATGCCGCCGATCTTCGAAGACACCATCGCCCTCGATTGGATCGAGACGTGGGAGACCGGGTTCGAGGCGCTGAACGCCACCTACGTGATCCCAGGTCACGGCCACCCGACCAACATGGACCAGGTGCGCCGCTATACGCGCGACTATCTGGTCCATCTGCGCGCGGTCGTCGGCGCGCATCTGGACGATGGCGGCGATCTGGCGGGCGCCTACTACGTCGATCAAAGCGCCTACGCCCATCTCGACACGTTCGAGCAGCTGGCAACGCGCAATGCCGGCCGCGTCTACGAGCAGATGGAGTTCGAATAAGGCCCCTTCTGGCGAAAGCGGGACGGTTTTGGAGCATCGGTGCGATTTAGCCGCCGTGTGTGGAACGCTGTCCGCGAGAAGATTAGCCTGCGCGAACATCGTTCCAGTGGCGCAGTTTGACATCGTACCAAAGCAGGCGCTTATCCCTCCCTTGACCTAACGGAGGGCGCCATGCTGCTGGAGACTTACGACTTTGGGCTCGAAGTGCAGAATCTGCACCTGATCCTCGGCGCGCTTCTGGGGTTGGTCTTTGGGGCAGCGGCGCAGATTTCCCGCTTCTGCCTGCGGCGGGCCGTGGGCACCGGTGACGGCGCCGCAGGCGCCGTGTGGCTCACAGCGCTCGGCACCGCGATCTTGGGGCTGCAGGGCGCCGGGGCGCTGGGTCTGGTCGATGTCAGCGGACACCGCCTTTTGGACTCAGACCTGCCCGTTTTGGCCATTGTGGTGGGCGGGCTGATGTTCGGCGTCGGTATGGTCTTGACGCGGGGCTGCGTGTCCCGCCTGACGGTGCTGGGCGCGTCCGGCAACCTACGTGCCTGGGTGGTTCTGGCCGTCTTCGCCATCGTCGCGCACGCCACGATTAAGGGCGTCTTCGCTCCGATCCGCACGACCCTGGGCACCATCACGCTGGACATCGGTGCGGGCGCCTTGCCCGCCTGGGCGGGCCTGACGCTCGGTCTGCTGGTCTTGATTACCGGCGCGGCCCTCGCCCGGCGGTTCGGGGCGCGCGCGCTGCATCTGTCGCTTGCCGCCCTTATCGGCGGCGTCGCAGTGCTTGGCTGGGCCGGGACAAGCGTTCTGCTGGCCGATGAATTCGATCCAATGCCCGTTCAATCGCTGGCCTTCACCCTGCCGTGGACCGACACGCTCTTTTGGACCATCGCCTCTACCGCAATCCCGGCCGGCTTCGGCACAGGCCTGATTGGCGGCGTGCTCGCAGGTGCCTGCGGGGCGGCCCTGCTGCGGGGCGAATTCGTGCCCCTCAGCTTCACCAGCCCGGCAGAGACGGCGCGCTATGGCCTCGGCGGCGCACTGATGGGCATGGGAGGCGTTCTAGCGGGGGGCTGCACGCTCGGCGCCGGCATCTCGGGCGTCGCGACGCTCAGCGTTGCCGCCCTGCTGGCTCTCGTGGCCATTGCCGTCGGTGGCGCGCTCGCGGGCCGGGCGCTGCGGGCCAGCCCGGCCTTGGTGCCCGCCGAATAGGCTACTGCGCCGCCATCGGGCGGCGCGCCAGTTCGCACTGCGTCCACAAATCCTCCAACGCGCCGATCAGGCGGTCCACGTCTTGCGCCGAGTGCACCGGCGAGGGCGTGATGCGCAGCCGCTCCGTCCTGTTCGGCACGGTCGGGTAGTTGATCGGCTGGATGTAAATTCCATGATCGCGCAGGAGCGTATCTGAGATGAATTTACACTTCACCGGGCAGCCCACCATCACCGGGATGATGTGGCTGGGATTGTCCAGATGCGGCAGGCCAATCGCGTCCAGCCGCGCGCGCACTTCCGCCACCTTCGCCTGATGTGCCGCCCGTTCGGTCGCTGACGCCTTAAGATGCCGGATCGACGCCGCCGCCCCCGCGGCCACGGCGGGCGGCAAAGCTGTGGTGAAGATGAAGCCGCTGGCAAAACTGCGCACGAAATCCACCAGAGCGGCGGAGGCGGCGATATAGCCGCCCATAACGCCAAACGCCTTGCCGAGCGTGCCTTCGATCACCGTCAGCCGGTCCATCAGGCCCTCCCGCTCCGCCACGCCGCCGCCGCGCGGCCCGTAGAGGCCCACGGCATGCACCTCGTCCAGATAGGTCATCGCGTTGTAGCGGTCCGCCAGTTCGCAGATCTCTGCGATGGGTGCAATGTCGCCGTCCATGGAATAGACCGACTCGAAGGCGATCAGCTTCGGCGCCTCTTGAGGCAATGCTTGAATTTTCGCCTCCAAGTCTTTCAGATCGTTGTGCTTCCAAATCCTACGGTCCGCCTTGGAGTGCCGGATCCCTTCGATCATGGAGGCGTGGTTCAGCGCGTCCGACAGGATCGTCAGCCCCGGAATACGTGCGCCGAGCGTCCCCAAAGCCGCCCAATTCGACACATAGCCCGAGGTGAACAGCAGCGCGGCCTCCTTGCCGTGCAGATCGGCCAGTTCCGCCTCCAGCAGCACATGATCGTGCGTCGTGCCGGAGATATTGCGCGTGCCGCCTGCCCCCGCGCCGGTTCGGTCCAGCGCCGCGTGCATGGCGCTCAGCACCGCCGGGTGCTGGCCCATCCCCAGATAGTCGTTCGAGCACCAGATCGTCACATCGCCGGGCCCATTATGGCAGGTCGCCGCCGGAAAGGCGCCGCGGTGCCGTTCGAGCTCCGCAAAGGTGCGGTAATTGCCACTGTCCTGCAGCGCGCGCAGCTCAGCCTGAAAGAAGTCTTGATATTCCATTAGAACGCCGCGGCCTCCGCTACGATGGCTTCCAGTAAGTCTTCGACGGCGTCCATCGCGCCATCTGGGTAGTCCTTGTGCCCGATCATCACGCCGTCCGGCCCTTCGGCCACGAAAATCCCGTAGGGGCAGTGCACGATGTTCAGTGGGTCCGCCTCCATCACCTGGCGGCTCACCACAGCCGAGCAGAAAAGGAACACCTGCGCCTCCGAAAACAGCGCCCTGCCGCCCACATCCGCGCGCGTGCGGGCCAGCATGTCGCCCACATGGCTGACATAGTCGATCACCAGCCCGGCATCGACGATGGCACTTTCGACGGCAAAGGTCGCGTCATCGAAGCTGCCATCGTAAGGTGTCACGACAGCCCCCTCCGCCGCCCCGAGGGACGGGATCAAGAACGCCAGGAAAGCGGCTGTTTTCATGTCTCTTTTCCCGCACAGCGCCCGGGCGGCGATGCACCGCCCGGACAGCCCGGATCAGGCCTTCGCGCCGAACATGTCGGCGGTGATGCCCGCATACCAGCCCTCGGATTCGAGGTAGGTCGCCTCCCTCAGGTCCGCGCTTTCCCCGGTTTCCGAGATGAAGCCATCCACCTTGGCGATCTTTTCCTCGGTCGCCTGGTACGTCGCGCCGACCTTCACGCCGTCGTTCGTCTCGATCAGCGACCAGCAGGTGTTGGAGAAGCGCGCCGGGAACACTTTCGATCCCGTCAGCGCGCCCCGCACCGCGTTTGCGCAGACCTTGGCCTGGCTGTTGGCGGAGAACCCGGATTTGGGCATGTCGCCCTGCTGGCTCGCATCGCCCAGCACGTGGATGTCCGGATCGGCTTTGGACGACATATCGGCCGCATTCACCGGCGCCCACTTTCCGTCCGTCACGCCCGCCGCGTGCGCGATCATGCCGGCTTTCATCGCCGGGATGACGTTGCAGACGTCGACCTTTGTCACTTCCCCGTCGATGGAGACGGTCATGGCTTTGGGATCGACCTCCACCACGTCGCCACCGAAATCGGAGCCAACCCAGTCTATCATTCCCGCATAGTGCTTGTTCCAGCCCTCCTGGAAGAGCGCCATCTTGGAGAATTTGCCCTTGGGATCGGCCACGATGATCTTGGCCGTCGGATTGTTGATCTTGAGGTAATGCGCGACCATCGACACCCGCTCGTAGGGACCGGGCGGGCAGCGATAGGGGTTGGGCGGCGCAACCATTGCGTAGGTGCCGCCCTGGGGCATCGCCATCAATTGCGCCTTCAGCAGCTCAGTCTGCGAGCCGGCCTTATAGGCGTGCGGCATTGCGTTCTGCGCGCTCAGGTCCCAGCCCTGCACGGCGCCGTCCACGAAGTCGATGCCGGGCGACAGGATCAGCTTGTCGTATGGCACGCGGCCCCCGCCCGCCAGAGCAACGGTTTTGGCGTCGCGATCCACGCCCGTGGCCCAGTCGTGCACCACATTCACGCCGCCCGCGGCCAGCCCGCCATAGGTATGGCCCAGCTCGTCCATCTGCTTGAACCCGCCCAGATAGAGGTTGGAGAAGAAGCAGGTGTAGTAGCTGCGCGAGGGTTCGATCAGCGTGACGTCGATGGCGCCCTTGCTGTCTTTCGCGACATAGCGGGCCGCCGTCGCGCCGCCCGCTCCGCCGCCCACTACGACAACGCGCGGTGCGGCTTGGGCCTTGACCATCGGGGCGGCCAGCACCGCGGCAGTTGTTCCTAGAAAAGTCCGTCTGTTCAAAGTCATGCGTCGTTCCTCCCTGTAACGCAGCTTCAGTCGTCGAGTGTTGCGAAATAGGCGGCCAGGGCCGCGATCTCTTCGTCGCCAAGACCGGCGGCGATCATGGACATGACCGGATGCGCGCGCGCGCCCGATCGGTATTCGTGCATGGCCAGCTTGAACGGTACGGGGTCCCAGCCGGTGATCACAGGGATACCATCGTAGGAACCGCTGGCCTGGTGGCAGGCGGTGCATTCGCCCGCCAGATACGCGCCGTAATCGCTGTCGCCCGGCAGCAGCAGCGCCGCGGGGTCCAAGCCGGCCTCTGCCGCGACGGAGGCAACCTCGGCCTCCGTCCATTCGGACGCCAAGGCAGGTGCGGCGGCAAGCAGCACCGCCGCGATCAGAGGCGCCGCCCTAGCCATCGAAGCTGCTCAGATAGGCGATCAGCGCTTCGATGTCGCCGGCATCCTTCAAGCCGCCGAAGGCCATCTTGGTGCCCGCCATGTAGGCTTTGGGCCGCTGCATGAAGGCGGTCATCGCCTCCGTGTCCCACGCGCGGCCCTCCGCGCCGGCGGCCACGAAAGCGTCGGAATATTTGAACCCGTCGACAGCTGCCATCTGGCGCCCCATGACGCCCGTCAGGATCGGACCCGAGCGGTTCTTCGCCCCGCTGCCGATCTGGTGGCAGGACTTGCAGCGGCGGAAGACGCCCTCGCCCGCTTTGATCAGCGCGTCATCGCCCGAAACCGCCGCCTCTTGCACCGGTGCCACCGGCGCCGGCTTTGGCGCCCCGGCTGCAGCCTCCGTCACGAAGGACGGACCTTGGGCCGTGAACTGGGGCACGGCGTCCAGCGCGCCGCGGTCGTGGTTCATGACAGAGTTGGTTCCGCCCTCCGCCGGCTCTTCCACCAAGAAGACGGAGCGCATGGTCA